>NZ_CP156079.1:3177531-3483537 GCF_040892545.1 Paracidovorax avenae | reverse complement strand
CGAGAGCGGGGGGAAGGCGCGCAGCGCCTCAGGGGGGTGTTCATAGTCAATGCGAATGGCGGGGTACGGCGGCGCCACGGCAGCCCACCAGGAAATCGAAGTCGCAGCCCTCGTCGGCCTGCAGCACGTGATCGACATAGAGGCGCTGGTACCCGCCGCGGCCGCCATGGTCGGTGGCGGCCAGTTCGGCCAGGCGCGCGGCCAGTTCCTCGTCGCTGATGTCCAGGTGCAGGCGCCCCTGCTCGCAGTCCAGCTCGATGAAGTCGCCGTCGCGCACGGCGGCCAGGGGACCGCCGGCCGCGGCCTCGGGCGCCACGTGCAGCACCACGGTGCCGTAGGCGGTGCCGCTCATGCGCGCGTCGGAGATGCGGACCATGTCCTTCACGCCCTGCCGCAGCAGCTTCGGCGGCAGGCCCATGTTGCCCACCTCGGCCATGCCGGGGTAGCCCTTGGGGCCGCAGTTCTTCATGACCATCACGCAGCTGGCGTCGATGTCCAGGTCCTCATCGACGATGCGCTCCTTGTAATGCTCCAGGTTCTCGAACACCACGGCGCGGCCCCGGTGCCGGAGCAGTTCGGGCGTGGCGGCCGAAGGCTTGAGCACCGCGCCGCGCGGCGCCAGGTTGCCGCGCAGGATGCAGATGCCGCCATCCGCGATCAGCGGGTTGTCCAGCGGGCGGATCACCTCGTCGTTGTACTGGGGCGCATCGCGCACGTTGTCCCACAGGCTCCTGCCGTTCACGGTGAGCGCGTCCGGATGGGGCAGCAGTCCGTTCTCGCCCAGGCGGCGCAGCACGGCGGGCAGGCCGCCCGCGTAGTAGAACTCTTCCATCAGGAAGCGGCCCGAGGGCTGCAGGTCCACCAGCGTGGGCGTGCCGCGCCCGATGCGGGTCCAGTCCTCCAGGTCGAGCTGCACGCCGATGCGGCCGGCGATCGCCTTCAGGTGGATGACGGCATTGGTCGAGCCGCCGATGGCGGCGTTGGTGCGGATGGCGTTCTCGAAGGCTTCGCGTGTCAGGATCTTCGAGAGCGTGAGCCCTTCGTGCGCCATCTCGACGATGCGCTTGCCGGACATGTGCGCCAGCACGTAGCGGCGCGCGTCCACCGCCGGAATGGCTGCGTTGTGCGGCAGCGAGGTGCCCAGCGATTCGGCCATGCAGGCCATGGTGCTGGCCGTGCCCATGGTGTTGCAGGTGCCGGCCGAGCGCGACATGCCGCCTTCGGCCGCGAGGAACTGGTGCAGCTCGATCTCGCCCGCCTTCAGGGATTCGTGCAGCTGCCACACGGCCGTGCCCGAGCCGATGTCCTTGCCGGCCAGCTTGCCGTTGAGCATGGGCCCGCCCGTCACCACGATGGCCGGCACGTCGCAGCTGGCCGCGCCCATCAGGAGGGCCGGCGTGGTCTTGTCGCAGCCCGTGAGCAGCACGACGGCGTCGATGGGGTTGCCGCGGATGGCCTCCTCCACGTCCATGCTGGCCAGGTTGCGCGTGAGCATGGCGGTGGGGCGCAGGTTGGATTCGCCGTTGGAGAAGACGGGGAACTCGACCGGGAAGCCGCCTGCCTCGTAGATGCCGCGCTTGACGTGCTCGGCGATCTTGCGGAAGTGCGCGTTGCAGGGCGTGAGTTCGGACCAGGTGTTGCAGATGCCGATGATGGGGCGGCCGTCGAACTCATGGTCGGGGATGCCCTGGTTCTTCATCCAGCTGCGGTACATGAAACCGTTCTTGTCGGCCGTGCCGAACCATTCGGTGGAGCGGAGTTTGCGCGGAGGAGTGGTCATCGTGGGAGCTCGGGAGGGATGCGGGAAACGGAAAGCGAAAAGGGGCGGTGGCGCGTCAGCGGCGCCGGCCGGAGCGGCGCGTGAGCAGGCGCTGCAGCAGGCAGAAGACGAACAGCAGCACGCCGACGGCGATGCGCGTCCACCACGAACTGAGCGTGCCGTCGAAGGAAATGAGCGTCTGGATGATTCCGAGCATCAGCACGCCGAAGAGCGTGCCGGCCACGTAGCCCACGCCGCCCGTGAGCAGCGTGCCGCCGATGACGACGGCGGCGATGGCGTCCAGCTCCATGCCCACGGCATGCAGCCCGTAGCCCGAGAGCATGTAGAAGGTGAACACCACGCCGGACAGGGCCGAGCAGAAGCCCGACAGGGTATAGACCCCCACCAGCGTGGAGCGTACCGGCAGGCCCATCAGCACGGCCGAGTGCTCGTTGCCGCCCACGGCATAGACCGCGCGGCCGAACGGCGTGCAGTGCGCGATGAAGATGCCGGCCAGCACCACGGCGATGGCGATCAGCGCACCCAGAGAGATCGAGGCGGTTTCGGCCAGCTGCAGGCGCCATTGCGCGAGTTCCGAATAGCCTTCATGCGTGATGCTGATCGAATCGATGCTGATGAGATAGCAGAGCCCCCGCGCCAGGAACATGCCGGCCAGCGTGACGATGAAGGGCTGCAGCCGGAAGCGCTCGATCAGGAAGCCCATGAACGCGCCGAAGCACGTGCCCATCAGCAGCACCACGGGCACGGCCGCCGCCGGGTTCCAGCCGTGGCGCTCCACCAGCGACGCGAACACCATGGTGGTCAGCGCGACCACGGCACCCACCGACAGGTCGATGCCGCCCGAGAGGATGACGAAGGTCATGCCCACGGCGACGATGATGAGGAAGGCGTTGTCGATCAGCAGGTTGAGGAACACCTGGGCCGAGAAAAAGCCCGTGTAGCGCACCGAGCCCAGCGTGGCCATGGCCACGAAGAGCGCGATGGTGGCGGCCAGCGGCAGGTACCTGGCGTTCAGGCGCGGGCCGCGCGGGGCCGGCGCCGTGGCCGCGGCCGGGGTCATGACGGCGCTCATGGCAGGGCTCTCCCGGCGGCGGGGCGGCGCGCGAGCAGGCCCACCTGGGTGCGGAACTCGGGCGACTGCAGCAGCATGACGACGAACACCACCACTGCCTTCACCACCAGGTTCACCTCGGGCGGCACGCCCAGCGAATAGATGGCGTAGGTCAGCGTCTGGATGATGAGCGCGCCGATCACGCTGCCTGCCAGGCTGAAGCGCCCGCCGGTGAGCGCCGTGCCGCCGAGCGTGACGGCCAGGATGGCGTCCAGTTCCATCAGCTGGCCGGCGTTGTTGCCGTCCGCGCTCTTCACGTTGGAACTGATGAGCAGGCCCGCGATGCCCGCGCACACGCCGCAGAACACGTAGGCCGCCATGATGAGCCGGCCGGCCTGCACGCCGGCCACCCGTGCCGCCGTGGGGTTGACGCCCACGGCCTGGATGAAGAGCCCCAGGGCCGTGCGCGTGATGGCGAGGTAGAGCACCGCGAATACCGCCGCGGCCACGAAGAGCGAGAACGGCAGCCCGGCCAGGTAGCCCCCGCCCATGAAGAAGTAGGGCGCGTAGTAGATGGTGATGATCTGGCCGTCGGTGATGAGCTGGGCGATGCCCCGGCCCGCCACCATCAGGATCAGCGTGGCGATGATGGGCTGCATGCCCACCCGGGCCACCAGCACGCCGTTCCACACGCCGCACAGCAGCGCCACGCCCAGGGCGCCCAGGATGGCGACCGGCAGCGGAAAGCGGCTCTCGGTGGCGGACACCGATCCGCCGATCAGCCAGGCGGCCACGGCCGCGGCGATGGCCACGGTGGCGCCCACCGAGATGTCGATGCCGCGCGTGGCGATCACCATGGTCATGCCCAGCGACACCAGCACCAGGGGCGCGGCGCGGTTGAGGATGTCGATCAGGCTGCCGTAGAAATGGCCGTCGCGCCATTCGATGTGCAGGAAGCCCGGGTTGAAGGCGGCATTGATCGCCAGCAGGAGCAGCAGCGTGATCACCGGCCAGGCCAGGCGATGGCGCAGCAGTGCGGCGGGGGCGAAGGGGGAAGTGCGCTGCTCAGGCATGCTCGTGGTCTGCGATGAGTGCATAGATGTCGTCCTCGCTGCTGCCGGCGGGCAGCTCGCCCACCTTGTGGCGGTCGCGCAGCACCACGATGCGGTGGGCCACGCGCACCACCTCGCTCATTTCCGACGAGATGAAGAGCACGGCCATGCCGGCCTGCGCGAGGCGCAGGATCTGGTCCATGATTTCCTGCTTGGCGGCCACGTCGATGCCGCGCGTGGGCTCGTCGAGGATCAGCAGGCGCGGCTCGGTCGCCAGCCAGCGCGCCAGGATGGCTTTCTGCTGGTTGCCGCCCGACAGCAGGCCGATGGGCGTTTCCACGCTGGCGGTCTTGATGCCCAGCAACTGCACGTAGCGCTCCGCCAGCGCGGCCTGTTCGCTGCGCGGCAGGAACCTGCCCACGCCCATGCGCGCCTGCAGCGCCAGGGCGATGTTCTCGCGCACCGAGAGTTCGGCCACGATGCCGTCGGTCTTGCGCTCTTCGGGGCACAGTGCGAGGCCCTGCCGGATGGCGTCCATGGGGTTGGAGAAGGCCACCGCGCGGCCGTCGATGCGCAGCATCCCGCGGTCGGGCTGTTCCAGCCCGAACAGCAGGCGCGCCAGCTCGGTGCGGCCCGCGCCCAGCAGGCCGGCCAGCCCGACCACCTCGCCGGGGCGGATCTGCAGGTCCAGCGGCTGCAGCTGTCCGGCCTGGCCCAGGCCCTCGGCCTGCAGCAGCGCGGGTGCCTGCGTGGCACTGTCCTGCGGCGCCTGTGCTCTGGCGGCCTGCGCGGCCAGTTCGCGGCCCAGCATGGCGGCGATCAGCGCCTGCGGGCCCAGGTCCTTCGCCAGCCATTCGCCCACCCAGGTGCCGTTGCGCAGCACGGTGATGCGGTCCGACACGGCATAGACCTGGTTCAGGAAGTGCGTCACGAAGACGATGGACAGGCCTTCGGCGCGCAGGCGGCGCAGCACTTCGAAGAGCTTTCTCACCTCGTCGTCGTCCAGGCTGGAGGTGGGTTCGTCCAGGATCAGCACGCGCGCGTCGATGGAAAGCGCCCGGGCGATCGCCACCAGCTGCTGCACCGCGACGGGATAATCCGACAGCAGGCGCCCCACGTCGATGTCCAGGCCGATGCGGGCCACCAGCTCGGCCGCGCGCCGGTGCATCTGCGCCCAGTCGATGCGCCAGCCCTGCGCCAGCCCGTGGCGCGGGTAGCGGCCCGCGAAGATGTTCTCGGCCACCGAGAGGTTGGGGCAGAGGTTGACCTCCTGGTAGACCGTGCTGATGCCCAGGCGCTGGGCGGCCAGGGGAGAGTCGGGCCACACCGGCTGGCCGGCCAGGCGCATCTCCCCGCCGCTGGCCTTGAGCACGCCCGTGAGCACCTTGATGAGGGTGGACTTGCCCGCGCCGTTCTGCCCCATCAGGGCGTGGATCTCCCCGGGGTAGAGGCGCAACTGCACGTCCTGCAGCACCGGCACGCCGGAGAACTGCTTGCGGATGCCCGCCAGTTCCAGCACGGGCGCTGCGCCCGGTGCGGGAGCGGTGGCGGGGGCTTGCGTGGGCGAGGTCATGGTATCCGTGCTGCGTGGGCGGGCGGGCAGGGCGCTGGCCGGGTCAGGGATCAGGCCTTGTTCTTGTGATAGACATCGACCAGTACGGCGGCCAGCAGCACCACGCCCTTGATGACCTGCTGGTAGTCGATGCCGATGCCGAGGATGGACATGCCGTTGTTCATCACGCCCATGATGAAAGCGCCGATCACCGCGCCCATGACCTTGCCCACGCCGCCCGAGGCCGAGGCCCCGCCGATGAAGCAGGCGGCGATCACGTCCAGCTCGAAGCCCAGGCCTGCCTTGGGCGTGGCGGTATTGAGCCGGGCCGCGAACACCAGGCCCGCGAGCGCCGCCAGCACGCCCATGTTCACGAAAGCGTAGAACGACAGGCGCTCGGTCTTGATGCCCGAGAGCCGGGCGGCCTTCTCGTTGCCGCCCATGGCGTAGATGCGGCGGCCGATGGTGGTGCGGCTGGCGACGAAGTCGAACAGCACGATCAGCAGCGCCATCACGATCAGCACGTTGGGCAGGCCCTTGTACGAGGCCAGCAGGTAGCTGAGGTACACGAGCAGCGCGGTGAACACCGCATTGCGGGCGACGAAGAAGGCGGCGGGTTCCATTTGCACGCCGTGGCGCACGCGGTTGGCCCGGGAGCGGACGCCCGCCACCACCAGCGCGGCGGCCACGGCCGTGCCCAGCAGCAGCGAGGTCACTTTCAGGCCCTGCATGCTGAACAGGTCGGGAATGAAGCCGGAACTCAGGCGCTGGAAGGATTCCGGGAAGGGCCCCACGGACTGTCCGGCCAGCAGCGCCAGCGCCAGGCCCTTGAAGACCAGCATGCCCGCCAGGGTGACGATGAAGGACGGAATGCGCGAGAACGCGACGAACCAGCCCTGCAGCCCGCCGATCAGGCCGCCGCACAGCAGGCAGACCAGCGTGGCGGGAACGAAGTGCCACTGGTACTGCACCATGAGCACGGCCGCCAGCGCGCCGATGAAGCCGCTGACCGATCCCACCGACAGGTCGATGTGGCCGGCCACGATCACCAGCAGCATGCCCAGCGCCATGATGACGATGTAGCTGTTCTGCAGCAGCAGGTTGGTGAGGTTGAGCGGCTCCATCAGGGTGCCGTCGGTCATGTACTGGAAGAAGCCCATGATGGCGACCAGCGTGATCAGCATGCCGTACTCGCGCAGGTGGTGCCGGGCATGCTCCAGGGGCGAGCGGCCGGTGCGTGCGGGCGTGGTGGCGGATGCGGCAGCGGGGGCTGCGGCAGTGGCGGAGGAGTCGGGCGTGGAGGTCATGGAAGACATGTCAGTGGGCTTTCACGATGGCGCTCATGATCTTTTCCTGCGATGCCCGGGCCGTGGGCATCTCGGCGACGAAGCGGCCTTCGTTCATCACGTAGAGGCGGTCGGTGATGCCCAGCAGCTCGGGCATTTCCGAAGAGATCACGATCACACACTTGCCTTCGGCGGCCAGCTGCGCGATGAGGGTGTAGATCTCGTACTTGGCACCCACGTCGATGCCGCGCGTGGGCTCGTCGAGGATGAGGACTTCGGGGCGGGTGAAGAGCCACTTGGCCAGCACCACCTTCTGCTGGTTGCCGCCCGAGAGGTTGAGCGTCTTCTGGTCCACGCCGGAGGAGCGGATGCGCAGCTGCTCGCGGAATCCCTGGGCCACCGCGTGCTCGCGGCCGCCGTCGATCACGCCGGCCGAGGAGACGCCTTCCAGGTGGGCCAGCGAGATGTTGAACCGGATGTCCTCGTTCAGCACCAGGCCGTTGCCCTTGCGGTCTTCGGTCACGTAGGCCAGGCCGTGGCGCACGGCCTTTTCCACGGTGCCGACGTCGATGGGCTGCCCGTCCAGCAGCACTTCGCCGCTGATGCGCCGGCCCCACGAGCGTCCGAAGAGGCTCATGGCCAGCTCGGTGCGGCCGGACCCCATCAGGCCGGCGATGCCGACGATCTCGCCGCGCCGTACCTGCAGGTCGATGCCCTTGAGGAACGGCGCCTCGGGCCGTTGCGGGTGGTAGGCCTGCCACCCGCGCACCTCGAAGGCCACCGGGCCGATGTCGGGCGTGCGCGGCGGATAGCGGTCGGCCATCTCGCGGCCGACCATGGCCTGGATCACCCGGTCTTCGCTCACGGGCGCGGCGCGGCAGTCCATGGTTTCCACCGTGCTGCCGTCGCGCAGCACGGTGACGGAGTCGGCCACGCGCGAAATTTCGTTGAGCTTGTGCGAAATCAGGATGCAGGTGATGCCCTGGCTTTTCAGCTCCAGCAGCAGGTCCAGCAGGGCCTGGCTGTCGTTCTCGTTCAGGCTGGCGGTGGGCTCGTCCAGGATCAGCAGGCGCACGTGGCGCGACAGCGCCTTGGCGATCTCCACCAGTTGCTGCTTGCCCACGCCCAGCTGGCCCACCAGGGTCTCGGGGGATTCGGCGAGGCCCACCTTCTGCAGGAGCGCCTGCGTCCTGCCGTGCGCCTCCATCCAGTCGATGATGCCGTGCCGGGCGGTTTCGTTGCCCAGGAAGATGTTCTCGGCGATAGAGAGCAGCGGCACCAGGGCCAGTTCCTGGTGGATGATGATGATGCCCAGGTGCTCGCTGTCGCGGATGCCGGAAAAGCGCCGCTCCTCGCCGTCGAAGACGATCTCGCCGCTGTAGCTGCCGTGCGGATAGACGCCGGAGAGCACTTTCATCAGCGTGGATTTGCCCGCGCCGTTCTCGCCCACGATGGCGTGGATCTCGCCGGCCTGCACCCGCAGGTTCACGCGGTCCAGGGCCACCACTCCGGGGAAGGTCTTGCGGATGTTCCGCATTTCAAGAAGCATGGTCTTGCCGTCCGATGGACATCGCTTGGAAGTAATCGTCGGGACGGCCGGATGCACCGGCGCTCCACGCGGAGCGCCAGGCGCTGCTGCCGGCCGCCGGGGGTGCGCCACCGCTGCAGGCGGCGCACGGGCCGGTCAGGTCACTTGAGCTGCGATTCCTTGTAATAGCCGCTGTCCACCAGGATCTTCTTCCAGTTGGACTTGTCCACCAGCACCGGCTTGAGCAGATAGGAGGGCACGACCTTCACGCCGTTGTTGTAGGTCTTGGTGTCGTTGATCTCGGGCTGTTTGCCGGAGAGCACGGCGTCCACCATGTCGGCGGCGACCTTGGCGAGCTCGCGCGTGTCCTTGAACACGGTGGAGTACTGCTCGCCCTTGAGGATGGACTTGACCGAAGGCACTTCGGCGTCCTGCCCGGTGACGATGGGGCAGGGCTGCTGGGCCGTGCAGTAGCCCACGCCCTTGAGGGACGAAAGGATGCCGATGGAGATGCCGTCATACGGCGAGAGCACGGCGTCCAGCTTGTCCTTGCCGTAGTAGGCCGAGAGCAGGTTGTCCATGCGGGCCTGGGCCGTCGCGCCGTCCCAGCGCAGCGTGCCGACCTTGTTCATGCCGGTCTGCTTGCTGCGCACCACCAGCTTGCCGCTGTCGATGTAGGGCTGCAGCACGCTCATGGCGCCGTCGTAGAAGAAGAAGGCGTTGTTGTCGTCGGGCGAGCCGCCGAAGAGTTCGATGTTGAACGGGCCCTTGCCCTGCTTGAGGCCCAGCTTGTCCACGATGGACTGGGCCTGCAGCACGCCGACCTGGAAGTTGTCGAACGTGGCGTAGTAATCGACGTTCTTCGAACCCTTGATGAGGCGGTCATAGGCGATGACCTTCACGCCCTTGTCCGCCGCGCTCTGCAGCACGCGCGAGAGCGTGGTGCCGTCGATGGAGGCGATCACGAGCACCTTCGCGCCCTTGGTCACCATGTTCTCGATCTGGGCGAGCTGGTTGGGGATGTCGTCTTCCGCGTACTGCAGGTCGGTCTTGTAGCCGCGCTCCTTGAGCACTTTGGCCATGTTGTCACCGTCGGCGATCCAGCGGGCCGAGGACTTGGTCGGCATGGAAATGCCGATGCTGCCCTTGTCCGCGGCATGCGCCAGCGGCAGGGTGCCGAGGACGGCGAGGGCGAGGGCGGCGGCGGTGGTTTTCAGAAAGGTTCGCTTCACGGGAGTCTCCTGGTTTTTATCGGTGTGCGAGAGGGGTTGGGATTCAGTACTTGCGCTTGGGGAATTCCTGGGCCGCGGTCTCCATCGGGAAGATGCCTTCTTCGGTCACGATGCGCTTGGGCACCGTCTTGCCGGCCTTGATGTCCTTGACGGCCGCCATCAGCTGCGGGCCCAGCAGGGGGCTGCATTCCACGGTCACGTTGAGCTTGCCGGCCATCATGGCCTCGAAGGCGCCCTTCACGGCATCGATGGAGATGATGGTGATGTCCTTGCCGGGCTTCATGCCGGCCTCCTCGATGGCCTGGATCGCGCCGATGGCCATGTCGTCGTTGTGCGCGTACAGCACGTTGATCTTTTTCCCCTCGGCCTTCAGGAAGGCTTCCATCACTTCCTTGCCCTTGGCGCGGGTGAAGTCGCCGGTCTGCGAGCGGATGATCTTGAACTTCGGGTCGGCCTTGACGACTTCCTCGAAGCCCTTCTTGCGGTCGATGGCCGGGGCCGAGCCCACGGTGCCCTGCAGCTCGACGATGTTCACGTCGCCCTTGCTGTCCTTCATCTTCTCGACCAGCCAGCGGCCGGCCTTGCGGCCTTCTTCCACGAAGTCCGAGCCCATGAAGGTGACGTAGAGCGACGTGTCCCTGGTGTTGACGGCGCGGTCGGTGAGCACCACCGGGATCTTCGCGGCCTTGGCCTCGCGCAGCACCGGCTCCCAGCCCGACTCCACGACAGGCGAGAACGCGATCACGTCCACGCGCTGGGCGATGAAGGAGCGGATGGCCTTGATCTGGTTCTCCTGCTTCTGCTGCGCGTCGGAGAACTTCAGTTCGATCCCGGCGTCCCTGGCCGCCGCCTTGATCGATTCGGTGTTCGCGGTGCGCCACTCGCTCTCCGCGCCGACCTGGCTGAAGCCCAGCACGATGGACTTTTGCGCCCACGCGGCCGCGGGCAGCAGGGCGGCCACGGGCGCGCAGGCCAGGGCCGTGGCCAGCGTGCGTCGGGTCAGTTTCGTCATCTTTGTCTCCTGTCTTTATGGTGGTGTGATGAAGGAAGGGGGAGAGGGGCGGGGAAGGCAGTGGGCGTTCCTCTCAGGCCAGCATGTAGCCGGTGCGGACCGTGGTGAAGAACTCCGCGGCGTGGCGGCCCCGGTCGCGCGGGCCGTGGCCCGGCTCTCGGCGCTCGCCCTGGAAATCCGCGCCGGCCGTGGGCAGGTTGACCATGGTCATGCCCGCGCGGGCATGCCGCTTGAAATGCATGGCATGCTTCAGCGAGGTGGTGCAGATGCCCGCGCACAGGCCGCGGGGCGTGTCGTTGGCGATCCCCAGGGCGTGTTCGTAATCGTCCGCGCGCAGCACGCAGGCCACGGGGCCGAAGATCTCCTCGCGGGCGATCCGGTGTTCGGGGCGCGCGGTGAAAAGCGCCGGACTCAGGTAGTGGCCGGGCGTGGGGCGCTCGATGCGCTCGCCGCCGAAGACATGCTCCGCACCGTCCTGGCGGGCGGCCGCGATGTGCTCCAGGTCCTGCGCCAGCTGGCGTTCGTCCACCACGGGCCCCATCCCCGTGCCGCGCTCCAGTGCATGGCCTACGGGGACCGCTGCCAGGCGCTGGCGCAGCCGGGCCACGAACTCGTCGTGCACGCGGGCCTCGACCACGATGCGGCTGGAGGCCATGCAGTGCTGTCCGGCGGAGCCATAGGCCCCCTGCAGCGCGCAGTCCGCGGCCTGGTCCAGGTCGGCGTCGGCCAGCACCACCAGCGGATTCTTGCCGCCCAGTTCCAGCTGCACCCTGGCGCCGCGCGCCGCGACCGAGCGCAGGATGCGCGCGCCGATCGGTCCCGAGCCGGTGAAGCTCAGGGCATCGACCAGGGGATGGTCCACCAGGGTCTGGCCCACTTCGCGCCCGCTGCCCATGACGAGGTTGAACGCGCCCGCCGGCAGGCCGCTGCGGGCGATGATCTCGGCCAGTGCCCAGCCGCAGGCCGGCACCCGTTCGGCCGGCTTGAACACCACCGTATTGCCGAAGGCCAGGGCCGGCGCGATCTTCCAAGCGGGAATGGCGAAGGGGAAGTTCCAGGCCGCGATCACGCCGACCACGCCCACCGGTTCGCGCGTCACCTCCACCTGCACGCCCTGGTGCATCGATGCCATCAGCTCGCCGGGGATGCGCAGCGCCTCGCCGGCGAAGAACTTGAAGATGTGGCCGCTGCGGACCACTTCCGCCACCGCCTCGGGCAGGGGCTTGCCCTCTTCGCGGGCCAGCAGCGTGCCCAGCTCTTCTTTGCGTGCCAGCAACTCGCTGCCCACGATGTCCAGCACGTCCGCGCGCCGCTGGGGCGCGCTGCGGCTCCAGTGGCGCAGGGCATCCGCAGCGGCCCGCACGGCCTGGCCCGCCTGGTTCCGGTCGGCGCGGGCGTATTCGGCCACCACCTCCCGGGTGTCGGACGGATTGACGCTCACCCCGGTGGTGGTGCCGATCTCCCAGCGCCCATTGATGAGGTGCCGGGGCGTCTGCTGCATGTCGCCAAGCTTCATGGGCCCTCTTTGCTACGGTTGCGACGCAGTCTATGGAGGTTTTTTATATCAATCCAATAGTTTTTTGGACAAAATACATATCAATCCCGGCATTCAGGAAAACCCCATGAGCACCTACAACCACTGGTTCATCCGCGCGCGGCTCAAGACCCGGCAGCTGCTGCTGCTGGTGGCCCTGGCCGAGGAGGGCAACATCCACCGCGCGGCCCAGGTGCTCAGCATGACGCAGCCGGCCGCCTCCAAGCTGCTCAAGGACCTGGAAGACGTGCTGGAGGTACCGCTGTTCGAGCGCCTGCCCCGCGGCATGCGGCCCACCTGGTATGGCGAGACCATGATCCGCCATGCGCGCATGGCGCTGGCGAGCCTGAACCAGGCCCATGACGAGATCGGCGCGCTGAAGACGGGGCACTACGGCCAGGTGGGCATCGGGGCCATCACCTCGCCGGGGCTGAGCCTGCTGCCGGCGGCGGTGGCCCTGGTCAAGCAGCAGCACCCGAGCCTGCGCATCACGCTGGACATCGAGACCAGCCCCGTGCTGCTGGAGCGGCTGGAGCAGGGGCGGCTGGACATCATGGTGGGGCGCGTGCTCCCCGGCCCGGAAACCGGCCACCTGCGCTACGAGCCGCTGACGGACGAGCCGATCTGCGCCATCAGCCGCCCCGGCCACCCGCTCTCGGGCATGAGCGGCCTGACACTGCGGGACGTGCTCTCGGCCAACTGGATCGTGCCGCCCGCCGGCAGCGTGCTGCGGCACCGGTTCGACCTGATGTTCCAGCAGGACGGCCTCGCCCCGCCGACGGACATCGTGGAGACCTCAGCGCTGTTGTTCATCACCCGCATGCTGCAGCAGAGCGAGATGATCGCGGTGGTGGGCGCGGACGTCGCCCACTACTACGCGGCCCACGGCATCGTCGCCGTGCTGCCGATCGCCATGCCCTGCCACATGGACGCCTTCGGCATCGTCACCCGCACCGACCGCCTGCTCTCGCCCGCCGCCAAGGTGATGATGAAGGCGCTCAAGCAGGCCAGCTTCGTGCAGTACGGCCGCAAGCTGGAGATGGACGAGTAGGGCGGGGAAGTCGCGCAAGCGCCTCAGGGGGTTGCTTTCTGCTAGACCCATCCAGCGTCCACCTTGAACTCCTGCGCGGTGCACATCGCGGCATCGTCGGAGCCCAGGAACAGCACCATGCGCGCGATGTCGCGCGGCTGCAGTTTGTCGGGCAGGCACTGGTTGCGCGCGAGTTCCCGCTCGCCCTCGGCGTCGAGCCAGAGCCGGATCTGGCGCTCTGTCATCACCCAGCCGGGGGACACGGTGTTGATGCGGATGCGGTCCTGGCCCAGCGTGCGCGCGAGGCCCCGGGTGAGCCCGTTCACCGACGACTTGGCGATCGCATAACAGGGGTAGCCCGACCCCTTGCCCTGCCAGCCGGTGGAGCCGAGGTTGACGATGGAGCCGCCGCCGAGCCGGCGCATGCCCGGCACCACCGCCTGGATCGCGAAGAAGGCCGGGCGCTCGTTGATCGCCATGCGCTCGTCGTAGTACTCGGGGGTGACGGACTCCAGCGTGTGGCGGTCGTCGCTGGCCACGTTGTTGACCAGCACGGAGACATCGCCCAGTTCGGCCGCGGCATCGCGCACGGCGGCCTGCAGGGCATCGATGTCGCGCACGTCGCACTCGCGCCACCAGGGGCGCGGCAGGCCCGCGGCCTCCATGTCGCGGACCAGTTGCCCGCTGGCCTCGCGGGCCACGTCCACGAACGCCACGCGCGCACCCTGCTCGGCGAAGGCCGTGACGATGGCGGCGCCGATCCCGCTGCCGCCCCCCGTCACGAACACCACGCGTCCGCGCAGGCTGGGAAACACCGACAGGGCTCCGGACGGCGAGGCGGCGGCGCCGGAAGAAGGAACGGGTGGAATTTGAGACATATAAATTTTGGTATCGATTGATAGAAAAAATAATGGTTACGTGCATCAATTTGCGTTGATAAGATGCGCCGCGTCAAGAGGCCCGCGACAGACGGGCGCTGAAACAACGTCTGGAGACGCGCATGAATCCTCCCGAGATGCCTTCCGGCAACCCATCGGCCGTGCCCTGGCCCGCCCCCGCGACCGGCGCGGCGCGCTGCGTGCGGCCCATGGCCTCCCAGCTGGGCGAGGGGCTGCTGTGGTCGGAGCGCGAGCAGGCGCTGTACTGGGTGGACATCCTCGCCCGCGAGCTGCACCGCTGGGACCCTGCAGGCGGCGCGCACCGCTGCTGGACCTTCGACGAGGAAATCTCCGCGCTGGCCGAGCGCGCCGGGGCACTCGGCCTCGTCGTCACCCTGCGCCGCGGTTTCGCGCTGTTCGACCCGGCCACGGACACCGCGCCGCGCTACCTGCACCAGCCCGAACCGGATCGCGCCGGCAACCGCTTCAACGACGGCAAGTGCGATGCCCAGGGGCGCTTCTGGGCCGGATCGATGGATTTCGGCTGCGAGGCGCCCACCGGTGCGCTCTACCGCTTCGATCCCGATGGCCGCTGCACGCGGCACGACGACGGCTTCGCGGTGACCAACGGCCCCGCCTGGTCGCATGCCGGCGCTGCAGGCGGTGCGCCGGCCATGTTCTTCAACGCCACCGCCGAGGCCTGCACCTACCGCTACGACTTCGACCCCGGCACGGGCGCGCTGTCGAACAGGACGCTGTGGAAGCAATGGGCCGGCGAGGACGGGTTGCCCGACGGCATGACCACCGACGCGCTGGGGCGGCTGTGGATCGCGCACTGGGGCGGCGCGTGCGTGACCTGCCACGATCCCGTGAGCGCCGCGGAACTGTGCCGCGTGCCGCTGCCGGTGAGCCAGGTCACCACCTGCGCCTTCGGCGGCCCCGGCCTGCGCACGCTCTTCATCATCTCCGCCCGAACGGGCCTGTCGGAGGCCCGGCTGGTGGCGGAGCCCCTGGCCGGATCGCTCTTCGCCGTCTCCGTGGACGGCCCCGGCCTGCCGGCCCACCGCTTCGGCGGCTGACCTCCTGGAGACGCCCATGAACGACACCCTTCACCCCGTCACCTGGCTGCACCATGCCGGCCAGCACCTGGGCCTCGTGCCTTCGCTGGGCGGCAGCGTCGCGGCCTGGCAGATCGACGGACCGGACGGGCGCCGCGCCGACCTGTGGCGCTCGTGGGACGGCCGCACGGCCGACCTCTACCGCATGGCCTCGTTCGCCATGGTGCCCTGGTCCAACCGCATCAGCTGCGGCGGGTTCTTCCATGCGGGGCGCTTCCATCCGATGCAGCCCAACCGCGCGGGCGAGCCGTACCCCATCCACGGCGACGGCTGGCTGCAGCCCTGGAGCCTGCGCCAGCCCGCGCCGGACGCCCTGGAGATGGCCCTGCACTCGGACCGCTTCCAGGGCAATCCCTACCACTACGAATGCGTGCAGACCTTCCGCCTGGTGCCGGGCGGGCTGGACCAGAGCGTGCAGGTGCGCCACCTCGGCCCCGAGCCGCTGCCCTACGGGCTGGGCCTGCATCCCTGGTTCCCGCGCACGCCGGACACACGCATCTCCGCCCCCGTGCAGGGCGTGTGGCTCTGCGGCAGCGATCCGCTGCCCACGCGCCACACCGAGTGGTTCCCCGAGGGCTGGAACCTCAATGGCGGCATATCGGCCCACGGCAACCTGATCGACAACGCCTACACCGGCTGGGGCGGCACGGCACGCATCGCCTGGCCCGAGCGCGGCCTGCAGCTCACGGCGCGCATGCCGGACTTCGTGCAGGACGGCGGTGCCGAGCGCCACTTCTGCCTGGTGTACCGGCCGCCCGAAGGGCCGGCCTTCTGCTTCGAGCCCATCACCCAGCCCATCGATGCCTTCCACCAGCCGGGGCAGCCGGGCCTGCGCGTGCTGGAGCGCGGGCAGGCGTTCGCGCTGCGCGTCGAGTGGCGCTACGGCCTGCTCGACGATGCGGGGCCCGGCGGTGCGCCGCCGTCCGGCCGCGTGGCAGCGTCCGGGCCTGCGCCTGCGGCCGGACCTTCCACCGCGGGGGCGTCCGCGGCGGCCAGGGCGCCGAGGGCGGTGTCAGGCCGCATCGGCGATCCGGGGGCGGTGCGGAACGAGTCCAGGCTCGCCTCGCTGGCCGTGTCGTAGCGGCTGCCGCCGCCGACACCGGTCTCCGACGCGCCTTGCGCGTCGCTGGCCGCGGGGGCCTGCCGCGGCTCCCAGGTCCTCGCGGGCTGCAGGCGCTGGCCCGGCTCGCGGCGCGGCACGGGTTCGTAGAGGATCCACTGGCCCACCGTGCGCATCGCTTCCGCGCCGCGGTTGTTCTGGTGCTTGAGGAAGAAGTCCAGGCCACGTTCTTCCTGCAGCTTGGCCTTTTCGCGCAGCAGCAGCAGCGTCGGCTCCCACATGGCCTCGTTCTGCAGGAAGTCGTCGAAGGCCGCGTCCTCGGCCCGCGCGCCGTCCTCGTCGCCCGCCGCGCGGGCCAGCGCGGCCAGCGCGCGGTGCGTGTCCAGCAGCGGCGCGGCGGGCGCGCGCATCGCCTTGTCCGCGAACATGGCGGCGAAGCCGTTGCCCTGTGCGAATGTCCGCGTCTGCTCCATGAAATGCGAAAGCTGGATGTCCGCCAGCAGGTGGTGCAGCGGCCCTTCCACGTCGCTGTCGAGCTTGCCGGTGCCGTAGTGCGCCCACCCGTCCCATTCCGCCCGCACGTGGCGCTCGAATTCCGCGAAGCGCGAGTAGTCCGTGGCACGGTCGCTGCGCACCGGGTCGATCTCGTCGCCGAAGAGAAAGAGCGTGCAGAAATGGGTCGTGGCGTGGTTGGCCACTTCCACCGCGTAGCCCGCGTCGAGTCCGCCCAGCCCGGCACTGGCGCGCTGCGCGGTGCCGGCGCCGTTGCTGCGCAGTGCCTCCGCGATCTGCACGCTGGCGGTGGCGCGGGCCGCGACCTCTACCCGGGAGGAAGCGGTCGCATCGCGATAGACCGTGGTCATGTAGCCTGCGATGGTGGTGGCGGTGCGGCCGTTGTCCTGGCGCATCTTCGCGCCCAGGCTGGCGGCCACCCCCGCGCGGCGGCCCCGGCCCGCGACCTCGCCCACGCGCAGGCCCGCGCTGGCGGACACATTCGTCTCGGTGCCGGTGCTGGAGCGCCGGGCATCGTCGATCAGGCCGGCACTCAGTTCCGGATGGTGGGCGAGCAGCTCGCGCAGCCAGTCGTGGCGTGCCGGCGCGCCGTCGGGGCCCGGCTCCGCCAGGCGCAGCAGGTGTTCGTAGGCATCCAGGAATTCCACGTTCAGTTCCGGCTCGCGGCCCTTGCCCAGGCGCGGCAGGCGCAACTGGATGCCGTTTTCCAGGCCGCGCTCGCCGCGCCAGCGCCAGTCCGCCGCGAGGGTGCCGCCGAGCGTCGCCTGGTCGGTGCCGAGGTTGGTGGCATAGCCGGTGTTCGCGCCCGCGCCCACCTGCACCTGGCCCGTGCGCTGCTCGCCGATCTGCAGGTACATGCCGGTGCGGCCCATGTAGAACTCCATCACGGCGTCGCGGTTGCGCTGCGCGCCGGCGATCAGCCGCACGCCCAGGCCGAACACGGAGGACCCCAGCGCCACGGCCGCGGACAGCGGCCCTGCGTTCAGGCCCCAGGCCTGCTGGCCGATCAGGCGCAGGCGATCGCGCCATTCGAGCTGGCCGATCATGTCCCGCGTCAGGTCCAGCAGGGCCTGCGCATGCGTGGCCTGCCCGGGTGCGCCGTCGCGCAGCAGGCGGGCAGCCTCCTGCACGCTGGCGCGGAACTGCGCGCCCTGCTGCAGCGCATAGCCGTGCCAGGACACGGGCGTGCCGCCGGGCGGCGGCGGTGGTGGCGGGGAGGAAGGCCCGCCCGCATCCTCGGGCAGACCCTCGGCCAGGAGGGCCAGTGCCTCGGCCGCGGTGTGCGGGCGCCGCTCGAGCCGCTGCCAGGCGGCCTCCAGCAGGGGCACACTGTCCTGCGACAGCTCCGAAGGCGCCAGCCCCTGGCCGAGCGCCGTGCGCTCGAAGTGCGCGCGCAGTTCCGTGGCGCGCGCCGCGATGCGCCCGCGCGCGGCGGCATCGATCACCAGGGTGGTGCGGTCCGTGCCTTCCGGCGCCCATTGCACGGTTTCCGCCAGGGCCTGCCAGGCGCATTCCGCGGGGCCGGGCAGCCGGCCCGGGGGGCGGTCCGCGCGCAGGCCGCCCAGCATTTCGGAGAGCTGGCCGGCGGCCTTTTCCAGGGCCGCGTCCGCCCGGCGCCGCGGCGTGGGCAGCGCCGTGGCGGAGCCCACCTCCAGCGCCTGCGGCAAAGAGCGCAGCGCATTGGGCTGCCCGCCGAAGGCGCGGGGTTGCGCACCGTGCCGCGCCAGGTCGTGCAATGCGTCCGCCAGCCGCTGCAGGTGGCCGTTCGCCCGGTCGTAGGCCGAGCCGGGCGCGTTGCTTTCATAGCCATTGCGCAGCGCGTGGTAGGCCGCGCGCTCGTCCACCGTGCATGCGTCCAGCGCCTTGGCGGGCTCCGCGGCATGCAGGGCCCGGCGGGCGGCGTGGCGCGCGTGGCCCAGCCATGTGCGCAGCGCGGTGTCGTCCGGCGCGGCGGCGCGCAGCAACGCATCGGCGCGCAAAGCCAGGCGCGCGGCCGCCAGGCGCTCCGGTTGTGCGGCCGGGCTGCCTTCCGGGCGCAGCAGGTGCGACAACACCTGCAGCCCCCGGGGAACGCGCGCCAGATGGTCCACCGTGCGCTGCGCCACGGGCGGCAGGCCTGCCGCGGCCGGCCGGGCGGCATCCGCGCCGGGGGCGGGCGCCAGGTCTGCCCAGCGTAGCCGGCGCAGCGCGGCGAGGGCCTGCAGCGCCTCCGCCGGCTCGCCATCGGCCGCCACGGCCAGGGCCTTCAGTCCCACGGCCACCACGCCGGCCGCGGGAATCGCCCGGTCGCCGAACATCGCCGTGTCCAGCCCTTCCGACCAGTTCCGCAGCGCGTCCTTCAACGCCGCACGGGCGGCCGCCTCCGCGGGTGCGCCCGGGGCGCGCAGGCCGGGCAGCGTATCGATCTGCCGGTCGGCCATTTCCTTTTCGCACGCCTTCAGCGCGGCCGCGGCCGCTTCGCTGGCAGCCCGGGCGGCATCCCGCGCCGTCTCCAGCGTGGCGCGCCGCTCCTGCAGGCCGCCCAGCAGGGAGCGCAGGTCGGCGGCTTCGTCATCCGCGTCGAACAGGTCGCGGGCCATCGCCACCGCGGAACGCTCCAGCCGCTCCAGCCCGGCCTGCACATCCTGCCTGCGCTGCTCCAGGCCTTGCCGGACGCCCGTGCGTATCGTGTGCAGTGACCGCAGTTCATGGAGATGCTGCCGCAGCGCGGCAACCTCCTCTCCGGTGTCTGCGCCGCCGCGGTCGGCCTCGGTGCGCGCGGCCAGCAGTGTGCCGAGCCGGCCACGGACGGGCGCCGCCAGAGCCGCTTCGGCCTGGGCGATGCACCGCTCCAGTGTGGCGGTGTCTTCCGCCAGCCGGGCGATGCTGGCGTCCAGGGCCTGCTGCTGCGCGGCGATGGCGGCCTGCTGCCGGCGCAGCGGCGCGGGCCGGTCCGCGGCGTGAGCGATGCGGCGGCCGGTGCGTCGGGCATCGGATTCCAGCCGCTCGATGTGCAGCTGCACAAGATGCTCCAGGGCGGTGGCCTTGCGGGCCGCCACCTCGGCCTCGTGCAGCCGCTGCGACGCCGCAAAGGCACGGGCCTGCGCCGAGCCCACGCTGCGCCAGGTACCCCGGTCGCCCGCGGTGTCCCGCGCGATGGGCCGTGCGCCGGCGGCAGCCGTATTCCGGAAGCGCGTCAGTTCGTCCAGCCCCACGGGTTTGCCGGCCCGCAGCCCGAGCGCGGTTCCCGCCTTGCCCAGGAACTTGCGCAATGCCTTGGTCGCCTTGCGCGGGGCCGTGGCGGCCGGCGGGGCGGGCTGCGCAGCGGCGGCACCCGCGGAATCGGCATCGGCCGCAGCGGGCAGTGGTTCCGCCAGGTATTCGCGCACCCGGCCGGCCAGGCCGAAGTGCGGCGCGAGCGCTTCCCTGCGCGCCGCCGCGCCGTCGAGCTGGTGCAATTTGTGGTGGGCCTGCTTGCCGGGGGCGGGGTCGCCGGCATGTGCCGCATTGCGCGCATTGCCGGGGACGAGCAGGGTGGTGGTATGGGGGTGCAGGGAAAATTTCGGCATGGCGTCCATCGGTCACAGGGGCGTCGTGCGCGATCCCGGAAGGCCCGGGAAGGGAGTGGCTGGACGCCGCACGCCCGGGGGCGTGCGCCGTTGGCTGGCCACGACGCCTCGGATGATGGAGTGGGTGCCGGTGCTTCGGCCGGCTCCCGGCCGAAGCACCTTCCGGCGGCGCGAAGCAGGGACTTGGACGCAGGTGCGAGCGCGAGCATTGCCGGCGTGCTAAGTTCCGTCCCGACACGGACCAACCGGTAACAAAAAAGACGCACCATGACGAGCCAACTGCAGGAGAGAACCCGCGCGCTGCCAGGAAACCGGCTGGCGGGCATGCGCCGCGGCATCGAGAAGGAGGGCCTGCGCGTGCTGGCCGAGGGCGGGCTGGCGCTCACGCCGCATCCGGCGGCGCTGGGTTCCGCGCTCACGCATCCGCACATCACGACCGACTACAGCGAGTCGCAGATCGAACTCATCACCGGCGCACGCGGCTCGGTGCAGGAGTGCCTCGACGAGCTGACCGAAATCCACCAGTTCGTGCTGCGCACCCTGGCGCAGTCCGGCGAGATGCTGTGGGTATCCAGCATGCCCTGCGGATTGCCGACGGACGAGACGATTCCCCTGGCGCGCTTCGGCTCCTCCAACGTGGGCCGCGCCAAGAGCATCTACCGCATGGGCCTGGGGCACCGCTATGGCCGCCGCATGCAGACCATCTCGGGCATCCACTACAACTGGTCCATGCCCGGCATCGCGAGCGACGAGTATTTCGGGCTGATCCGCAACTTCCGGCGCCAGGCCTTCCTGCTGCTCTACCTCTTCGGCGCATCGCCCGCGCTGTGCGACTGCTTCGTGCAGGGCCGCCAGCACGGCCTGCAGCGCCTGGGACCGGATTCCCTCTACCTGCCGCACGCCACCTCGCTGCGCATGGGCCGCCTGGGCTACCAGAGCGATGCGCAGGCCACGCTGGCCGTGAGCTACAACGGGCTCGACGGCTATGCCGACTCCCTGCACGAAGCGCTGACGCGGCCCTATCCCGCCTATGAGGCGCTGGGCGTGCGCAACCCCGGCGGCGACTACAACCAGCTGGGCACCAGCCTGCTGCAGATCGAGAACGAGTTCTACGGCACCATCCGCCCCAAGCGCACCGTGCGCCCTGGCGAACGCCCCCTGCACGCGCTGCGCGACCGCGGCGTGGAGTACGTGGAGGTGCGGCTCATGGACCTCGATCCCTTCGCCCCCGTGGGCATCGAGGCGCCGACCATGCGGCTGCTGGACATGTTCCTGCTGCACTGCCTGCTGTCGGAAAGCCCGCCCGACACCCCCGCCGAGATCGCCGCCCTCAAGCGCAACCAGCACCTCACGGCCGAGCGCGGCCGCGAGCCCGGGCTGTGCCTGGAGCGTGCGGGCCGCAGCGTGCCGCTGGTGGAGTGGGGCGCGGAGATCCTGGCGGGATGCACGCCCATCGCCGCCGCGCTGGACGCGGCCCAGGGCACGGATGCGCATGCGCAGGTCCTGGAGGCGGCAAAGAGTTTGCTGCGCGAGCCCGACGCCACGCCGTCCGCCCGCGTGCTCGCGCGCATGGCCGGTGGCCACGCGCAGAGCTTCCTGGGCTTCACGCTCGCGCAGTCCCGTGCTTCCCGCGACACCCTGCTGCAGCAGCCCTGGACCGGCGGGCAGCAGGCCCGCTACGAGCGCATGGCCGCAGAGTCGCTGGCCGAGCAGAAGGCCATCGAGGCCGCCGACACGCTGGATTTCGAGAGCTGGCGCAAGCGCTACATGGCCATCGGCTCCGCGGCGTCGTCGTCGGCGGCGGGCGCGCCGCTCGCGCAGACCGTATAGGCCCTTCGCACGGGCCCTTTTCCAGGCCTTCGGTCAGCGGCCGGCCGCCTGCGCCGCGCCGCGGATGCCCGCCAGCGTGCCCGTGGGGGTGATCGCCTCCGCATCCAGCAGGCAGTGCAGCACGCTGGGCAGGCCGCTCGCGCGGGCGCGGGCCAGCGCGGGCGCGAAATCCTCCGTGCGCTCCACCCGCTCCCCGTGCCCGCCGAAGGCCTGCGCGTAGGCGCGGAAGTCGGGGTTGCGCAACTGCGTGGCGCTCACCCGGCCGGGGTACTCGCGTTCCTGGTGCATGCGGATCGTGCCGTACATGCCGTTGTCCAGCAGCACCACGATCACCGGCAGGCCGTACTGCACGGCGGTGGCGAACTCCTGCCCGTGCATGAGGAAGTCGCCGTCGCCCGAGAACACCACCACCTCGCGCTGCGGCCACAGCCGCTTGGCGCCCACGCCGGCCGGCAGGCCGTAGCCCATGGAGCCGCTGGTGGGCGCGAGCTGGCTGGCGAAGGCCGTGAACGGCCAGAAGCGGTGCACCCAGGTGGCGAAATTGCCCGCGCCGTTGCAGAAGATGGTGTCCGGCGGCAGCACCTCGCGCAGATGGCGCATCACCTCGCCCATCTGCAGCGGGCCCGGAATGCGGATCGGCGCGGGATCGCTCCAGGCCAGGTAGTCGGCGCGCGCCTCGGCGGCACGGGCGGCCCAGCGCACCGGCCCTTCCGGCCGCACGGCGGCCAGGGCGGCCGTGAAAGCCTGCGGCGTCGCATGGATGGCCTGCGCCGGTCGGTACAGCCGGCCGAGTTCGTCGGCATCCGCATGCACGTGGACCAGCGGCTGCGCCGGCACGGGAATGTCCAGCAGCGTATAGCCCTGGGACGGGACCTCCGACAGCCGCCCTCCCACCAGCAGCACCAGGTCGCTTTCGCGGATGCGCGCCAGCAGCTTCGGATTGGCGCCCAGGCCCAGGTCGCCGCCGTAGCAGCCGTGGCTGGCCGGAAACAGCATCTGCCGCCGGAACGAGCAGTACACCGGCAGGCTCCAGGCCTCGGCGAAGGCCGTGAAATCGCGCACGGCGGCTTCCGACCAGCGGCTGCCGCCCAGGATGGCCACCGGCCGCTCGGCCGCTGCCAGCCGCCGGGCCAGCTCGCGCAGCGCGTCCGGGCCGGGGTGTGTCTCGGCCACCGCATGGGGCAGGGCGTCGGCGGCCTGCACCGCGTCGGTCAGCATGTCTTCCGGCAGCGCCACCACCACCGGCCCGGGCCGGCCCGAGGTGGCGACGTGGAACGCCCGCGACAGCAGCTCCGGCAGGCGCCGCGCATCGTCCACCTGCACCACCCACTTGGCCATGGTGCCGAACACGGCACCATAGTCCAGCTCCTGGAAGGCCTCGCGGCCCAGCGCCTCGCGGGCCACCTGGCCCACGAACACAATCAGCGGCGTCGAGTCCTGGTGCGCGATGTGGATGCCGGCCGAGGCATTCGTGGCCCCCGGCCCGCGCGTGACGAAGCAGATGCCCGGCCGCCCGGTGAGCTTGCCCTGCGCCTCGGCCATCATGGCCGCGCCGCCCTCCTGGCGGCAGACGGTGACGGCGATGTCGGCATCGTGCAGTGCGTCCAGCACCGCCAGGTAGCTTTCGCCGGGCACGCAGAAGAGCTGGCGCACGCCGTGCAGGATGAGCTGGTCCACGAGGATCTGGCCGCCGGTGCGGAGCGTGGCGGCGGAGGGGGCGGAAGGAGAGGTGGGCAAAGAGGTCGAGGTCATGGGCGGGAACAAGGGGAATGCGCCACTATCGCCCAGGGCGCGAGCGCTGCCTAGGGGATGCGTTCCGATGGGTGAAACAGCCGGGCCCGGCGCACCGGTCGCCAACCGGCGGCCGTGCGGTGGCCCCGTATCATCGCGCGATGCCCACCGCCGCCCAGATCCTCGCGTTCCTGCTCGCCGCCGTCCTCATCACCGCCACGCCGGGGCCGGACAACCTCATGGTCCTGGGCATGGGCATGTCCCGGGGGCGGGCGCGGGGCATGGCCTTCGGTCTCGGCTGCGCCGCGGGCTGCCTGAGCCACACGCTGCTCGCGGTGCTCGGCGTGAGCGCGATGATCGCGGCGTCCCCCGCCGCGTTCACCGTGCTCAAATGGGTGGGCGGCGCCTACCTCGTGTGGCTCGGCGTGCAGGCCCTGCGCCATGCCGGCAGCGGCGGCACCCTGCGCACCGACGTGCCCGGGCAGGCCGCGCAGCCGCTGCGCACCCTGTTCGCCAGGGGCATGCTGGCGAACGCGGTCAATCCGAAGGTCGTCCTGTTCTTCCTCTCGTTCCTGCCGCAGTTCGTGGTGCCCTCGCAGGGGGCGGTGGGGCTTCAACTGGGCGTGCTGGGAATGGTGTTCACGCTGCAGGCAGCGGTGCTCTTCGGCCTGCTGGGCTGCTTCGCGGGCACCATCGGCGGCTGGCTGCAGCGCCGGCCGCGCGCCGGCCTCTGGCTGGACCGCATCGCGGGCACGGTGTTCATCGCGCTGGGCCTGCGCATGGTGGCGGCGCGCTGAGCGCGGGCACTCCGCTCAGGCGTGCGGCAGGGTGATGGTGACGGAGGTGCCCTGGCCGGGGCGGCTTTCCATGCGCACCTGGCCGCGGTTGGCTTCCACCAGCGATTTCACGATGCCCAGGCCCAGGCCGATCCCGTCCTTGCGGGCGCGGGCCGTCTCGCCCTGCCAGCCCGGCTCGAACGCGCGGGCGATTTCTTCCGGGGCCATGCCCATGCCGTTGTCCGCCACCGTGAGTTCGACCGATCGCGCGGCGTGCGGCGAACTGCAGGTGCCGGCGATGCGCACGGTGCTGCCCTCGGGCGAGTACTTGAGCGAATTGCCGATCAGGTTGCCCAGCACCCGCACCATCTGTCCGTAGTCCACCCGCACCTGCGTCTCGGGCACCGGCCCCGCCACGAGCGCGATGCCGCATTTCTCGGCGATGGGCGCCATCATCTCGACCGCGTCCGTGGCCAGCGTCGCCAGCGGCAGGGCCTGCACGGTCGATGCCGAATCGGACGGCCGGAGCAGGCCTTCCACCAGCGAGGCCATCATGCCCACGGCCGACAGCATGCGCTGCACCACGGCTTCCGGCGGCACCTCCGCGCAGCGCTGGATGCGCGTGGCGCTGAGCTGCAGCACCTGCAGCGGCGTGCGCAGGTCGTGCGCGACCACCGCCAGCACCCGTTCGCGCGCCAGCGCCTGGGCGCGCGCCGTGGCGGCGGCCTCCTGCGCGGCGGCCAGGGCGGTGCGCAGGTCCAGTTCGCGCGCCGCGGAGACGGCCAGCTGGCGGATGGTCTCCAGTTCGTCGTCCGTCCAGGCGCGCGGGCGCATGTCGATCACGCAGAAGCTGCCGATGTTGTGCCCGTGCGCCTTCAGGGGCACGCCCACGTAGGCGCGCACGCCCAGGCTCTCCACGGTGGGCACGGCGCGCCATTGCGGCTCGGCGTGCGTATCGCGGATGACCAGCGCATCGTCCCGGTCCAGCGTGAAGTGGCAGAACGTCTGCCCCTGCATTTCCCGGGTGCGTGCCAGCGCCTCGGGAAAGCCGGACTGGCTCTTGTAGAAATCGCGCCGCCCATCGACGACGGAAATGAAGCATGCCGCGGCGCCCAGCAGGCGGGCCGCGGTCGCCGTCAGGCTGTCGAAGCCCGGCTCCGCGGGGGAGTCGAGCAGGCCCGTGGCCTCCACGGCCTCCAGGCGCTGCGGCGCGTGGCGGGCCGCCAGGGCACGGGCGGCGGAATGCCCCCCCTCCAGGGAGGCGTCGGCCGGATCGGCGGCAGGGGTCGCGGTGGCAGGCATCGGCCGAGAATAACGCGACAGCAATACCGTAGAGCATTCGGGGACGCGAAATGCCTGCCGGGCATCCTGCCGGGCCGGCGGCCGCCGGGGTGCATCAGGGGCCCGGGGCCGCGGGCATGCCGGCGGGGGACGGCGCCAGCGCCTCCTGTGCGTCTTCGCACCACCAGTGCGCGGCGGCATAGAAACCCTCCCAGACGCAGCCGTTGCAGCCGCGGCCGCAGCAGGTGGTGGGCGGCTCCGGCGGCGGCCGCAGCGCGACGCCGCGGGCCTGTGCCAGTGCCTGCAGTCCGGCGAACGCCCGCGCCGCGTCGTCCGCGGTGCGCAGGGGCGGAAGTTCCGCCAGGGTCACCGGGGGCCGCCGCGCCAGCGCTGCCAGGCCCAGCGGCCCATGAAGGCCAGTCCCAACACGAGCGCGAACCAGCCGACCACGTGGATCTGGCCCATGAGGTCGCGCACGCTCAGCGAGCGCGCGTAATAGGGAGCCAGCAGGATGACGATGCCGATGAGCGCGCAGGTCACGCCCTTGAACAGCATTTCGGACGCCTGCCGCCGGGTGGTCCCCGAAGCAGGCGGCGGCGTGGGAGAGGCGCGGGTCATGGGCGGGTCTGGGACAATCGGTGGAACAACGGGGGCGGGGCAGGGCGCCGGATGCGCGATTATCCGTGCGGCCGCGCCGACGCTCCGTCCATCCCCTTTCTCCCAACGCACCACCTGAGTCCCTCCCATGGCCATCCAATGGTTTCCCGGCCACATGCATTCCACGCGCAAGGCGATCGGCGAGCGCATCAAGGACATCGACGTCGTCATCGAACTGCTGGACGCGCGCCTGCCCGGCTCCAGCGCCAACCCGCTGCTGGCCGAACTCACGGGCCACCGGCCCACGCTGAAGGTGCTGAACAAGCAGGACGTGGCCGATGCCGCCCGCACGCCGGCCTGGCTCGACTGGTACAACGCCCGTCCCGACACCCGCGCCATCGGGCTGGATGCCTCCGACACCGCACCGGCCCGCCGCCTGATCGATGCCTGCCGGCAGCTCGCGCCCCAGCGCGGCGGCATGGCCAAGCCCATGCGCGTGCTGATCTGCGGCATTCCCAACGTGGGCAAGTCCACCCTGATCAACACGCTCACCGGCAAGACCCAGGCGAAGACCGGCGACGAGGCCGGCATCACCAAGCTCGAGCAGCGCATCGTGCTGGACGATGATTTCTACCTGTGGGACACCCCGGGCATGCTCTGGCCGCGCATCACCATTCCCGAGAGCGGCTACAAGCTCGCCGCGAGCGGCGCGGTGGGCCGCAATGCCTACGACGAGGAAGAGGTGGCGCTGGAACTGCTGGCCTACCTGCAGCGCCACTACGCGCCCCTGCTGGACGCGCGCTACCGCCTCGGGCTGGACCCGGCCGCGATCGCGGCGCTGCACGACGACGAACTGCTCACGCTGATCGCGCGCAAGCGCGGGGCCGTGATGTCGGGCGGGCGGGTGAACCTGCAGAAGGCGGCCGAACTGGTCATGACGGATTTCCGCAGTGCCATCCTCGGGCGCATCACGCTGGAGACGCCGCCCGAATTCGAGGCCTGGAGCGCGGCGGCGCAAGTGCAGGAAGCCGCCCGCGCCGCCAAAAAGGCCGAGCGCGAATCGCGCCGCAAGGGAGGGCGGCCCGTCAGGGGAGCCGAAACCGAAGGCGACTGACCGCGGCAGCAGCGCGGAAGGAAAAAAGGGCTGCCACGTCCTGCATGGCAGCCCCAATGCCGGTGACCCGGCTCGCAATGAAAGAAACAGGAAAACCGGGACGCGGCCCCTCAGAACGAGTGGCCCATGCCGAAGTACATGGCGCGCTGCGATGCGCCTGCGCCGGGACCGTTGACGGTGACGTCGGCCGCGTAGTTGGCGGTGGAGCTGTTGTTCACGCCGCCGAGCGATGCATACAGGAAGGTGCGCTTGGACAGGTAGTAGTCCGCGCCGACCATCAGCAGCGTGGCGTTGCCGTTGCCCCGGTTGGCGCTGACGCGGTAGCCCGCGCCGATCAGGGTCAGCGCAGGCGTCACGTCGTAGCGCACGCCCAGCCAGCCGTGCTTGAGCTTGCTGGGTGCGCCGGACGTGGCGTCGGGGGCGGAGATGGCCTCGTAGGCGGCGAACAGCTTGGCCGCGCCGATGCGGTAGGTGCCGCCCAGGATCGCGTCCTTGGAATAGTTGTAGGCGTCGCTGTAGTTGCCGTTGGCATCGCGCCGGCTGTTGAGCATGGCACGCACTTCGAGGTCGTTCGCGGCATAGGCCAGCGACAGGCCTTCGTTGCGCAGCCGCTTGTTCGAGCCCGGCTGCTCGCCCATGCCCACCTGCACGTTGGCGGTGAAGCCGCCGAAGTTGGGCGTGGTGTATTCGATGACGTTGTTCACGCCCGGCCAGTTGCGGCCGCGCACCAGCGTCGCGCTGCTCATGAACTGCTGGCCCGTGGGATCGATGTTCCACACGTCGTTGCTGTTGAAGAGGTTCTTGCCGAACATCAGCGTACCCCAGCTGGCGCTGCTCAGGCCCACCAGCGAACGGCGGTTGAAGAACGCGGACCCGGTCGTGCCCTTGGTGGCGCTGAAGCCGCCCTCCAGGTTGAAGACGGCGCTCAGGCCGCCGCCCAGGTCTTCCTTGCCGCGGAAGCCGATCATGCTCGTTCCCCACTGGTTGTCGGCGGCGCGGGTGAGCGAGTTCGTCTGGCCGGTCGTGGGGTCGGCGATCTTGTCGATGTATTCCACGCCCGCGACCACGCGGCCATAGAGCGTGACGTTGGACTGCGCGTGCGCCGCGCCGGGCAGCGTGCCGGCCGTGGCCAGGAGCGCGGCCGCAGCCGCCAGGGTTGTCTTGGAATGCGTATTCACAGCGTTTATCTCCGTTGTAGTAACTTTGCTGATCGAAAAGGAAACCGGGCCGAGCCCGGCAGTCACCCCACCCGTGGCGCGCATCCGCGCCGGCTGATCCGGGCGCGGGGTATCGCGCCGGCAGCCTTGGAGCCACCGCCCTCGCGGGCAGCACCTCGCGGCGCGGCCTCGTAAGCCCCGCCTTCAAGTTCATATGTGAACTTTTTGTTCATTGAGGAACAATGTAAAAACTGGGAGCCTGCAGCGCCAATGAGGGGATACCCTGCTGCCGTGGCGGAGGTGCCACGGCAAATTGCCAGGCAGCCGCCCTGCGATTGCCCGGAGAATCCGCACCAGCGCGCCGCCGGGGCCCTCCCGGCCAGGCCTCTTCATCCCCATTCCCCGCCATGACAGAAGAAACCGATCGCTACCGTGCTCCCGCCCTGGACAAGGGGCTGGACATCCTCGAGCTGCTGGCCGGCCAGCCCCATGGCCTCACCCGCGCCGAGATCGTCAAGGCCATGGGCCGCAGCCCGGGCGAGATCTACCGCATGCTCGAGAGGCTGGTGGCGCGCGACTACGTCACCCGCTCACCGCAGGGCGACCGTTATGCGCTCAGCCTCAAGCTCTTCGTGCTGGGGCACAGCCATCCGCCCATGGAGCGCATGGTGTCCCAGGCCCTGCCGGTGATGGAGGGCTTCGCCACGGCGGCGCAGCAGTCCTGCCACCTGGGCGTCTATAACCGGGGGGACATCACGGTGGTGGCCCAGGTCAACGGACCGGGCAACTGGGGCCTGTCGATCCGGCTGGGCGTGCGGGTGAGCCTGATCGACACGGGCTCGGGCCACGTGATGCTGGCCTTCCAGACCGAGCAGCGCCGCGCCGAGATGCTGGCCGAATACCAGGCCACGCAGGGGGCCGCGGGCGACGCGCCCATGCAGCCGGCGGAACTGCACACCATCCTGGAGCATGTGCGCACGCAGGGCTGGTGGCAGGGCGACAGCCAGCAGGCCTTCGGCGTGATCGACATTTCCATGCCCGTGCGCGGGCCGCAGGGCCAGGCGCTGGCGGTGCTGACCTGTCCCTTCATCCGCCGCCCGGACCGGCCGCTGGAAGCCGACCTGCAGGCTGCGCGCGAGCAATTGGCGCAGGCGGCGGACGCGCTGTCGATCCGCTGAAGGGACCGGCCTGCTGGCGCCTGTCGACCGCCTTGCCGGGGGGCGCATGGGCGCCCGGGCGGTCGCGAAGGGGGATCAGTCGCCGCCGCCGTCCCCGGTGCCGCCGGCCTGCCGGCCGCCGTCCGTGACGATCCTGCCTTCTTTCACATAGCGGTCGAACTCGTGGCGGGGCAGGGCGGCGACGCCCGACGCGTTCTCGTCGCGCTCCTTCCAGCTCAGCGTGACGCTGTCGTCCGCATGGGTGAGTTCCACCGGGCCTTCGGGAATCGCGATGGGCATGCCGTCGCCCTCGCGGTAGGTCACTTCGCCGTGGATGGTCGCGTGTTCTGCGTGCATGGGTCGGTCCTCCTCGCAATGCATGGTTGGGTGGGCCGGCCGCGCGGCGTGCGGGGCCTTCTGAAATGCCATTACACCGGTACGGCCGGGGGGCGCCGTGTCGGACCACGCCGCCAGTGCGCGCCCGTGCTCATCCGTGGCGGGCCGCCTGCCGTGCCAGCCGGGCGTCGTGCCACATCGCGGCGCAGTTCGCGCCCGCCACCGCCAGGCCGGCGGCGCAGGTGGCGCCCCAGCCGCCGTGCTGCCATGCCGCCGAACCCAGCGCGGAACCCAGGGCGGCACCGCCGAAATAGGTCGTCATGTACACGGCATTGAGCCGCGAGCGGGCCTGCGGCGCCAGGGCGTAGATCACGTTCTGGTTGCTGATGTGCACGCCCTGCAGCGCCAGGTCGATCGCCAGCACCCCCACCAGGAACCACGGCAGGCTGGATCCGCCCAGCCACAGCGCGCCCCAGCTGGCCGCGAGCAGCAGCACGGAGGCCCGGGTGGTCCACTGCTCATGGCCGCGGTCGGCCATGCGGCCCGCCCAGTTGGCCATGAGCGCGCCGGCCACGCCTGCCAGCCCCACCAGGCCGATCTGCGCGTCTCCCATCCGGTGCGCCGGCCCGGCCAGCATCAGCGCCATCGTGGAAAACAGCACGCTCACCGAGCCGAACGACAGGCCGCCCAGCAGGGCCCGGCTGCGCAGCCGCGGGTGCTGCCGCGCCAGGGTGGCCAGCGAGCGCAGCACCTGCCCGTAGCTGGGCGGGTTCGGCGTGCGCACCGCCGGCAGGGTGAACCACAGCGCCACGGCCACCACCAGGATCGCGATCCCGCCCACGCGGTACACCAGGCTCCATCCGCCCACGCCCGACAGCAGCCCCGCCACGCTGCGCGCCGCCAGGATGCCCACCAGCAGGCCGCTCATCACGAGCCCCACCGCGCGGCCGCTGCGCCCCGGCGCGGCCAGCGCCGCGGCCATCGGTACCAGCACCTGGGCCGCCACCGAGAACAGCCCCGTCATCAGCGTGCCGGCGGCCAGTGCGCCGAAGCTGCCCGCGAAGCCGCTCATGAACAGCCCGCAGGCGGCCAGCGCCATCAGCGCCACCACCAGGCGCCGCCGCTCCAGCTTGTCGCCCAGCGGCACCAGCAGCAGCAGGCCGGCCGCATACGACACCTGGGCGATCGTCACGGTGAACGCAGCGCGGGATTCGCTCACGCCCAGTTGCACGGCGATCGAATGCAGCAGGGGCTGGTTGAAGTAGTTGGCCCCGGCGCAGAGGCCGCAGGCGGTGGCCATGAGCAGCAGTACCGGGGTGGACAGCCCTGCGGGGGCCTGGGTGTGCGGGGCGCTGCCCGCGGGGGTGGCAGGGGAACTGGATGGCATGGGAAGAGAATCTGTCGGCAGGAAAGGGCGAAGGCATGGGGCGCCGCGGCCCGCGGGCGGGCGGTACGTGCGGCTCACGCCGCAGGCAGCACCGCCGTGGCGTCGATTTCGAACAGCATGCCATCGAGCGCGAGGCGCGGCACGGGAATCAGCGTACAGGCCGGCAGGGCAGCGCCGGCCCAGCGGGAGAGCAGCGCCGCGCCGAAGGAGCGCAGCCGCTCTTCGGAGTGGTCCACCACCAGCACCGTGAGGCGGGCGACGTCGCGCGGCGCAGCGCCCGCGGCGGCCAGCGCGGTGCAGAGGTTGTCCAGGGCCCGGCGCACCTGGGCATCGAAACCTTCGGCCAGCCGGCCCTCCGCGTCCTCCCCGCCCTGGCCGGCTACGTGGATGGTGCGGACCGGCCCCTGCACGATGGCCAGGTGGGAATAGCCGTTCGGCGCAGGGTCGTAGAGCCCGGGCGGATTGATGAAGGACAGCACGGGACGGGCAGCGGGGGAGGCATTCGGAGCAGGCGCGTGAGAAGTCATGGGAAAGCCTTGAAGTTCAGGAAAGGGTGCCTGCCGCTGAGGCCGGCGACCGCATGCACTGCAGTATCGAACCTCAACTAGACTTGAGGTCAACCGCTTTTTCCATCCCCTGCCGATCACCTGCTGCCGCTCCATGCCGTCCACACCCTCCGCCACATTTCCAGCCGCATCCATCGTCGACAAGGGCCTGGCCAGGACTGCCGGCCGTGCCGACGTGCCTGAACTCACCGTGGGCGAAGTCGCCGACCGCAGCGGGCTGGCAGTGTCAGCCCTGCATTTCTACGAATCCAAGGGCCTCATCGCCAGCGTGCGCAGCGCCGGCAACCAGCGCCGCTATCCACGCTCCATACTGCGGCGCGTCGCCGTCATCAAGATCGCGCAGCGCATGGGACTGCCGCTGGCGACCATCGCGGACGCCCTGCAGGCCCTGCCCGAGGGCCGCACGCCCACGGTGGCCGACTGGCGCCGGCTGTCTGCGGCCTGGCGTGCGGAGCTCGACGAGCGCATCGCCACGCTCACGCGCCTGCGCGACCAGCTCGACGGCTGCATCGGCTGCGGGTGCCTGTCCCTGCGCGCCTGCCCGCTGCGCAATCCGGACGACACCCTGGGGGCTTCGGGCGCGGGACCGCATTTTTCCGGTGATCCGGCCGCGCACCGCAAGGGACGCTGATGGGCCATGGGCCCGCAGGCCGAAGCTGCCCGAACGGCCAGGGCAGCCGATGGAGAAGGCGAGGGCGGAACTGTTCAGGATGCCGGGGGCGGACCGCCGCCGGTGGAGCCTGTTTCGCTGCCGTGGTCCGACGAGGACGAGGGCGAGCGCGCACCGGCCGCGGCCTGGCGTTCTCCGGCTGCCGCCGCATCGCTCTCCGCCGGAGTGCTGCGCCGGTGCAGCAGCCGCTGCGCCAGCGGCTCCGCGGCCAGCACCAGCAGCGCCAGCAGCGTGCTCAGCAGCGCCGTGGCCTCGCGGCCCAGGCCCGCCGCCACGCCGATCGCCGCGGTCAGCCAGATGCCGGCGGCGGTGGTGAGCCCGCGGATCTGGTGCGCGCCATCGCTCTTGAGGATGGTGCCGGCACCCAGGAAGCCCACGCCCGCGATGATGCCCTGCAGCACGCGGCTGTTGTCCGCCGGTGCGATGCCTTCCTGCTCGGCCACCAGCACGAACAGCGCCGCGCCCATCGACACCAGCATGTGCGTGCGCACCCCGGCGGCCTTGCCGCGGTGCTCGCGCTCCCAGCCCAGCAGCCCGCCGAGCAGGCCGGCCATGCCCAGGCGCACCACGATGCGCGTGGCCTGCTCCAGGTCGGGCAGGTCGGAGAATTCGCCGGCCGTCGTGGACAGGACCACATCCCACCACTCCATCATGCGGCGCCCCCGTGCCGGCATGCGCCGGAAGGTGCCTGGAATCTCCGGCCGTGAAGGCGGGGTGCGGTGCTGTGCATGGCGGAAGTCAAGTCCTCGGAAGTGGCCCCGACTGTGCGCTGCGGGCAACCGGCATTCCGGCAGCACCCGTCGCGACAGCAGGTAGGACGGCGCCTACCCGGACGCGGCAAGGCCTTGCTGCCGGGCCCGGCCCTCGCGTTCCCCGGTGGATTCGGGTCAGCGTTCCGGGGCGGCCGCATCGCCGCAGGGCACCCAGTCGAGGCTCAGCACGCGTGCCTGCCAGTCGTGCAGGTCGGGCGAACCCGCCGGCAGATCTGCCGACACGTCCGCCGGGCCTGCCCCGTCCGGCGCAGCCGGCCCGCCGGGCAGCGGCCCGCCGTGCAGGCCGCTGTCAATGACCAGCATGTCGCCCGTCGCGGGATGCGGCAGCGCCAGCCGCCAGGCGTGCAGCCAGAGCCGCTGCAGGCCCAGCCGCCGGGCCCACCAGCGGTTCAGCGGTCCCTTGCCGTGGGTGGCGTCGCCCAGGATCGGGTGGGCGATGTGCTTGAGGTGCCGGCGGATCTGGTGCCGGCGGCCGGTTTCCGGCAGGGCTTCCACCAGCGAGGCCCGCGTGGTGGCGAAGCGCGCGTCGCTGGCCTCGGGCAGTTCCAGCCGCGCGAGGCAGCGCAGCGCCGTGCGGGCCGGCTGGACGGCGGCATCGGGCGGTGCATCGTCCGGGCGCAGGGCATGGTCCACCTGCACCCGGTCCGGCGCATGGCCGCGCACCAGGGCCAGGTAGCGCTTTTCCACCCGGTGGTGCTCGAAGGCCTGCGACAGCGCGCGGGCCGCCTCCGCGTGCAGCCCCATCACCAGCACCCCGCAGGTGCCCTTGTCGAGCCGGTGCACCGGATACACGCGGCGGCCCAGCTGGTCGCGCAGCGCCTGCATCACGAAGCGGGTCTCGCCCGCGTCCAGCCCCGTGCGGTGCACCAGCCAGCCGGCGGGCTTGTACACGGCGACGAGGTCGTCGTCCTGCCGGAGGATGGCCAGGGGAGGATGGCGGGGGGCGGTCGGAAGCGGCATCGGGCGCGCAGCATACCCCGGCGCGCATGCACCGCGGCCCGGCCGCTCAGCGCAGCACGCGGCAGTTGCCGAACTCGCAGCGGATCGCCAGCGCGTCGCCGCTGTCGCAGGCCACGGTATAGGTCTCGAAGCCCGGCCCCTTGGCGGCCAGCGCCGCGACCGGCTGGGCGCTGCAGGCCTGGGCGCGCGCCAGCTGCTGGGCGCTGAAACTGTCCACCCCCAGCGCGATGGCGGGCAGCGCGGGCCCGGTCACCGTACCGGGAGCGGGTTCGGCGGGCGGCGGAGGGAGCGGCGCCCCGGGGTAGGGCCCGGCCGCATGGCCGCGCGCCTGCATGCAGCTGTCCACCGCGCGGCGGCGGCGCTCCAGTGGCTGCAGGCCCTGGGTGGCGCCGAGCGCGCCGCCCGCCACGGCCCAGTCGCGCACCGCATCGTGGCTGCCGCCCGCGGACCAGGCCAGCGACGCCAGCACCAGCGCGCCGGTCAGCATGCCGTCCAGCGTCTCGATCACCACCCCGATCTGCTGCGCATAGCGCTGGCATTCGGCCAGGTCGGCCGCATGGCGCTGCACCTCGGCCGGATCCGCGCTGGGGGGCGCGGGCACCGCGCTGGCGCATCCCGCGAGCGCCAGCGCGGCCGCCAGCAGGCCGGTGCAGGCCAGGCGGGCAGGTGCCTTGCAGCCGGGGCGGAAGGGGTGGATGGCGGGCATGTTGGGGCTCCTCGGGCGGAGTGAAGGGAGGGGCAGGGCGGTGCGGCATCGGATGCATGCCCCGCCGATTGCGACATTGTTCCGCGCCGCGCGCGAGCGCGCCAGCCCCGATGTCGCCGACAATCGCGCCCCTATGACCACGACGACTTCCGCCCCCGCACCCGCCACCGCGCGCACCCTGCTGCCCCAGACCCTGCTCATGGCCCCGTCGCAGGACGATCCTTCCCCCCTGGTGCTCTACCACGGCCGCTGTGCCGACGGCTTCGGCGCCGCGCTGGCCGCCTGGCGCTACTACGGCGGCGAGGTCGAATGCGTGGGCATGTCCCACGGCCAGGCGAAGTCGGTGGAGGATCTGCCGCCCCTCGAAGGGCGGTATGTGTACATCCTGGATTTCTCGTTCCCGCCCGAACTGCTGCACGCCATCGACGAACGCGCCGCCCGCCTCGTGATGCTGGACCACCACAAGAGCGCTGCCGAACAGCTCACCGGCTTCGCCTGCCGCTGCGGCGTGGTCCATTTCGACATGGACAAGTCGGGCGCGCGCCTCGCCTGGGACTTCTTCCATGCGGAGGCGCCGCTGCCCGATCTGGTGCGCTACATCGAAGACCGCGACCTCTGGAACTGGAAGTACCCCGAGACCGCCGGCTACGTCGCCGCGCTGGACATGGAACCGTTCGACTTCGCGCGCTGGGACGCCATCGCCCGTTTCATGCCGGACCAGACGCAGGCCTTCGTCGCGCGCGGCGAGGCCATGGACGAGAAATTCCGCCACCTTGCCGCCGACGTGGCCGGCGGCGCGCAGCCGCTCGTGTTCGACGGCGAACAGGGCCTGATGGTCAACGCACCGGGTGCGTTCCACAGCCTGATCGGCGAGATGCTCTCCCAGCAGTCCGGCACCTTCGCGCTGATGTGGACCGTCGGCAAGGACGGGCAGGTCAAGGTCGGCCTGCGCTCGCAGCGCGGCTACGACTGCTCGGTGCTCGCCACCCGCATGGGCGGCGGAGGGCACGCGCAGGCGTGCGGGTTCCGCATGGGCCGGGATCGGTTGCCGGAGTTGCTGGCTGGCGTGTTCCAGTCCGATACGCCGGCACAGGGCTGAGACACGGCGCGGCCACGGTTCCAGGCCGGGGCCCGCCCGGCATCCGTCACGCCAGCCGCAGATCCTTCGGCTTCGCGCCCGGGAACACCCGGGCCAGCGCATTCCCGTTCAGCCCGTACATGCGCCCGAAGATGCCGCCCAGCACGCCGCGGTAGTCGTTGAGCACGGGGTAGTCGCGGTTCTGGAACAGCGTGGTCGCGGTCAGCGCCTGCTGCTCGCCCGCGATGCGCCCGCCGGCAATGCCGCCGCCCAGCACCCACAGCACGCTGCCGTGCCCGTGGTCCGTGCCGCGGTTGCCGTTCTCGCGGAAGGTGCGGCCGAACTCGCTCACCACGACCACCGTGGTGCGGTCCCAGGCAGGGCCCATCTCGTCGGCGAAGGCGGCGAGGCCCCGGCCCAGTTCCTCGAAGCGGTTGGCCAGCGCGCCCGTGGCATTGCCCTGGCCCACGTGCGTATCCCAGCCGCCCACGTCCACGAAGCCCAGGTTGTAGCGCGACTGCATGAGGCGGGCCATGCGCCGCGCCGTGCCCTCGAATCCCTTGGTGCTGAGGGCGTTGCGGCTGGCGGCATCCATCTCGCCCTGCATGGTGCGCGCCACCTCGTCGCGCGTCTGGAAACCCTCGGCCACGGGCGCGGCCAGCGGCGTGCCCTGGTACATGGAGGCGATCAGTCCCGCCTGCCGTTCGTCGATGCCCGGCTTGGACACGCCGGCCGCGGCCAGGGCGGTGTTGGGCACGTCGTAGCCGCCGCGCAGCACCAGCGGCAGCGTGTCGGTGAAGGCCATGGGCGAGAGATGGTCGTGCCAGCGCGGCTGGGCGCCGAGCTCCAGTGCCAGCCGGTTCAGGAAGCCCGAGCGGTAGTCGCGCCGCGCGCCCACGGGCTGGCCCAGCTCGATGCTGTCCTGCGTGTCGAAGTGGCTGCGCGTGAGATCGTCGGTGCCCGAGAACGGCACGAACGCGACCTGTTTTTTCGCGTAGAGCGGCTGCAGCGAACCGGCCAGCGCCGGGTGCAGGCCCCAGTCGGCGGTGAGCTGCAGGGCGCCGCCCTCGGCGCCGGGGCGGGCAATGGCGATGTTCGGGCGGCTCTCGTAGTAGAAGTCGCTGGAGGTGGGGACCAGCAGGCTCGCGCAGTCGTAGCCGCCGCGCAGGAAGACGAGCAGGAAGCGCGCGTCCGTGGCACCCTGCGGCGTGGCCGCCAGGCTGGCCTGCAGCACGCCCGGTGCGGCCAGCGCGGCGAGCGCCTGCAGGCAGCGCCGGCGCGTGGGCGCGATGCCGGCAAGGCCCGTCACGGCATCGGCCGCATCGCGGGGCAGGGAAGAGGGTCGGGGGGAAGCGGGGTGCGTCATGGCAGGCCTTTCCTGGGTCATCGGGGAGCTGGGGGCGGTCGCATTCGCAACGCCCGGAGCGGCCATCAGGCGTACATGAATTCGGGGGCGGACAGCAAGAAAGTGTTCCATTCCGTGGGCGAACCGGCACGCGCCAGCGCCACGCGCGTGGCCGGCGCCAGTTGCGGCTCCATGGCGCGGAAGGCGGCGTTCTGCGCGATCGCGGGGGGCTGCACCTTCGGCGGCGGCGCCCCTTCCGGGCGGTAGAGCGCGCCGGTCCCGGCCCCGCCCAGTGCCCGCGCGATCTCGAAGCGCACGGCCATCTGGCCGGAACTGGTCCAGGCGGCGGCATCCAGCGGATAGCCGTCCGGCGTGACGCGGCCGTAGAGCGGCTCGGCAAGGCGCTGCAGCCACGAGAGCGCCGGATCGGGATTGGCCAGCACGCGGTCGGAGTAGCCCAGTCGCAGGCCGGCCATCACGTACTGCACGGGGTCGCGCAGCCGGGTGCCGAGCGACGCCTGGAACGCCTCGCTCATGAACAGCGTCTGCAGCACCGCGCCGATATGGCCGTCGGTCTGCTGGAAGCGCTCGGCCATCGCCTGCAGCAGGGCGGGCGGCGGTGCGTCGCCCACCAGGTAGGCGGCCATCTTGCGGGTCACGAAGCGCGCGGTGGCCGGTGCGCGGGCGAGCCGGTCCAGCGCCTCGTCCAGTTCGGCCATGCCCTGGCCCTGCAGCGGCTGGCCGAGCAGCTCCTTCGGGTCCCAGTCGTGGCGCTGCGGATGGAACTCGTACAGGCCGCGGCGCACGTACTGGCGCGCCCATTCGGGCTTGAGCTTCGGTGGCGGTTCGTCCAGCGGCCGCAGCGACACGCCGTGGCCGGTGAGCACGCGCGCCATCTCCTGCACGTCGTGCTGGCTGTAGCCGCCATCCACGCCCAGCGTGTGCAGCTCCATCAGCTCGCGTGCGTAGTTCTCGTTGATGCGGCGGGCGGCGTTCTGCGCGTTGTCCAGGTAGCGCAGCATGGCCGGATGCCGCACCGTGGCGCCCAGCAGGTCGCGGAAGCGCCCCAGTGCATGCGGGCGGATGGCGCGGTCCTCGTAGTCGCCCACCATGGCGCGGATGTCGGCCTTGCCGGCAAACACGTTGAAATGGTTCATCCAGAACCAGGTCATCTTCTCCTGCAGCTGCGCCGGGGAGTACACGGCCCGCAGCACGAAGCGCCGCTCGGCCTCGCGCTGCAGCGCACGCATGTCGCGCTGGTAGGCGTCCTGGGCGGCCTTGCGGGCGTCCTCGGTGGGTTCGTTCCTGATGGCTTGCTGGCGGGCCTGCATGTCGATGGCCAGGGACTCCATCGGCGTGCGGGTGATGGCCATGGCGTCGATCTGCGCCTGCGCCTCGGGCGGCAGCGGGGCGTTGGGCCCGGGGCGCAGCAGCGCCGCCACCGTGGCCGCCGGTCCGATGCGCTGCAGGCCCTCCAGCGCCGCGGCATTGGCGCCCCAGGTGAGCCGGTCCAGCAGGCGCGCGCCCTCCGCGGGGGAGCGGGGCGCATCGCGGTCGCTTTCGGCGGCGAAGGCTCCGGGCGGCGCGGCCAGCGTGAGCCCTGCGGCACCGCACAGACCCACGGCGGCGGTGGCGAGCCATTGGCGGCGCCCGATAACGGGGTGCCCGGGCTCGGGGTCTTCGGGGCCGCGCAGGGACGCGGCACGGGCAGCAGCGGCGTTCACGAAGGACAGCATGGTGTTGGAGGAAGAGTGGCTGTGGGGCGCATGGTGCGCCGCCGCGCAGGGCCCTGCAAGGGGGTGCGCGAGGTTTTACCCGGCGGACACAGATGTATCGCCGCGTGCCGTCCATCTCATCAGGAGAAAAGCGCTCTATCCGCTGCCTGCAATGGATGGAGTGCTATTGGAGTGATAGCAAATGGGCGGCGCCGTGCCGGCGCCCCTCAGCGCTCGGGCCCGACCGGCCCGGTGCCCAGGATCAGGTCCTTGAGCCGCTGCGTGGCGCGCGCATCGTCGATGCGTCCCTGCAGGTGCTGCATGACGATGTCGTTGATGTGCTGCTGCACCGAGCGCGGTGACAGCGCCGAGAAGGACGCGAGCACGGTGCGCCGCATGTTGGCGCTGCGCAGGTCCCGGATGGCCTGGCGGCCGCACGCATCGGCGCCGGTGTCGGGCACGTCCACGCGCGCGGGTGCCGCGCCGCTGGCGATGCCCATCTCGCGCTGGAAATCCGGGTCCATCGCCATGCGCATGAACGTACGCTGCGCGGCCGGGTCCACCTGCGCGCCGCGCACGAAGCCGATCTGGTCGCCGATGTAGAGCACCATGCCCTGCGTGTCCGGGAAGCGCGGGCACAGGTAGTCCTGCCCGGCCTCCATCCCGCGCTGGCGCAGTTCGCCGTTCAGCCAGCTGCCCTGCATCTGCAGCAGCGCCTTGCCCTGTTCGACCAGGCCGCTGGCGCTGCTCCAGTCGCGGGAGGCTGCGTTGGCACGCAGGTAGGGCCGCAGCTGCGCCATGCGCGCGAAGATCCGCATCACGACGGCTTCGTCATAGGCGCGCCGGTCGTGCTCCAGGAAGAACCGCCGGTAGAACTCCGCGCCGCCCGCGCCGGCCGCCACGGACTCGAACCAGAACGAGTATTCCCACGCATCGGCGCCGATCCCCACCGGCACGATGCCCGCTTCCTGCGCGCGGGCGAGCAGCGCCAGCAGTTCGTCCCAGGTGTCGGGCACGGTGCCGCCCAGGCGGTCGAGCAGGGGCTTGTTGAACCACAGCAGGTTGGTGGAATGCACGGACAGCGGCGCGGCGATCCAGTGCCCGCGAAAGCGCGCCCATTCCTGCAGCGCGTGGGGCACCACCTCTTCCCACTCCTGCTCGCGCGCGACCGCATCCAGCGGCAGCAGCAGGCCCTTGGCGGCCAGCGGCGGTGCGCCTTCGCCCGCAGTCATCACCGCGGCGGGACGCGGCAGCCGGTGCTGGAAACGCTGGGTGAACACCGACAGCGCGCTGTTGCCGTTGCCGCACACCGGTTCCTCGATCGTCCAGTGCAGGCCGTGCCGCGCCAGATGCCGCGCCAGCACCGCGCTGCGCTGGTGCTCGCCGGGCGAGGCCCAGCAGTGCCAGACATGCAGTACCGAGGTGTCGGCCGCCCGCGGTGCGGGCCGGGCTGCTTCCCGTGCCTTGATGGGCGACGCGCCCGTGGCCGCGGCGGCCCAGGTGGCCAGCAGCAGCCCGGCCATCCATCCGGCGCCCCGTGCCGGCCTGCGGTGGGAGCGGAAAAGGGCGGCTGGGCCGCGGGCCGTGGCGGAGTGCATGGACAAGAGCGCGTCGAGGGGGAGGGAAGGGTGGCGCGGATTCTAGTGCGCAGTCCACCGATCGATGCCCCCGGAGGCGCCGGCGCGGGCCGTACCCCGCGCCCGGTCAGGACATCGCCAGCCGGTGTGCGGACGCCGCGCCGCCCAGGGCACCCGCGACGCCCGGCACGCGGAAGACCGACACCGATTGGTCCAGCCGCCGGGCCTGGTCGCGCAGGCTGGCCGCCGCCGCGGCGCCTTCCTCCACCAGCGCGGCATTCTGCTGCGTGGCCTGGTCCATCTGCGCCACGGCCTGGCCCACCTGCAGCACGCCGTCGCTCTGCTCGGCGCTCGCCACGCTGATCTCGCCCACGATTTCGCTCACGCGGCGGATCTCCGTCACGATCTCGGCCATGGTGGTTCCCGCCTGGGAAACCAGGCTGGCCCCCCGGTCCACCTTCTCCACGCTGCCCAGGATCAGCGCCCGGATCTCCTTGGCCGCCTGCGCGCTGCGCTGCGCCAGCGTGCGGACCTCGGCGGCGACCACGGCGAAGCCGCGCCCCTGCTCGCCCGCGCGCGCCGCCTCCACGGCCGCGTTCAGCGCCAGGATGTTGGTCTGGAACGCGATGCTGTCGATCACCCCGGTGATGTCCGTGATCTGGCGGGAGCTGGCGCTGATCTCCTGCATGGTGTCCACCACCTGCTCGACGATCCGGCCGCCGCGGTTCGCCACGTCGGTGGCGCCGGTCGCCAGCTGGCTCGCGGCGCGGGCGTTGTCCGCGTTGTGGCGGACCGTCGCGCTCAGCTCGTCCATGGCCGATGCCGTTTCCTGCAGGGCGCTGGCCTGCAGCTCCGTGCGCCGGCTCAGGTCCGCGTTGCCGGTGGCGATCTCGCTGGACCCTGTATTGATCGAATCCGAGGCGAGCCGCACGTCGGTCACGATATGCGCCAGCGTCGAATGCATGCTCGCCAGCGAGGCCAGCACGCTGCCGGGCACGATCGCGCCCTGGCGCTGCATGGGGGAGAGATCGCCGCTGGCCACCTGCTCGGCGATCTGCCGCAGTTCCGCGGGCTCGCCGCCCAGCGCACCGGTCAGCCGGCGCGTGATGACGAGGCCTGCCACGGTGGCGATGACGAAAGCCAGTACGGCGGCAGCGATCAGCGCGGCCCGTTCCGTCCCGAGCCGGCTCTCGGCGTCGTCGGCCAGCTCGTGGGCCTTGCTCTGGGACAGCTGTGCGTACTCGGAGGTGACCGCCGCGAACTGGTCGAGCAGCGGACGGCATTCCCGGTTCAGCTTGGTGATGGCGGCTTCGCGCTCGCCGCGCGCCGCCAGGTCGATGATCCCGAGCGCGACGGGCGCATAGCTCTGTTCGATCCGGTCCATCTGCGCCACCAGCGCGCGCGCCTTGTCGGAGGTGTTGGTGGCCTGCGCCATCAGCTGCTTGAGCTCCGCCATCGATTTCTGGACCTGGGCATGGGCCTGCTCGCCGCGCGACTTCTCCGTCTGCACCTCGGCCGGCGTGGTCGCCAGCACGATGTTGCGCGCGGCGATGGCGCGCTCGTCGATGGCGGTGCGCAACTGGGCCGTGATCGCCGTGCGCGCTCCGATGCCATGCACATAGTCCTGGAAGCGCGTGGTCGCGTCGCCCAGCGCCGTGAGGCCGAACAGCGACATGAAGAGGATCAGCACCCCCATCGTGCCGAAAGCCACCGTCAGCTGGGTGCGCACTTTTGCGTCTTTGTTCATTGGGTTCTCCCGAAAAATTGATTCCATCAGAGAACGATGGTCTCGCATTTCGGTAGAAGCCCTATTTCCGCGAAAGGCCGCAGCCGTGAATTGGTAAAAATACCACACTCGCAAAAGGGTTATTGGGAATCAGTGGCGATGGGGAGGCTCGGCACCCGCCTGGGGCGATGCCTCCTCGAAGCGGTCCACCCGCCGCAGCGGCTTGAACATCCAGGCCCAGGCCCCCACCACGCCGAGCGTGCACAGGCCACCCACCACGGCCGCGGGCACGGTGCCCAGCCAGGCGGCGCTGGTGCCGGCGCGGAATTCCCCCAGTTCGTTGGATGAGCCGATGAACAGCATGTTCACCGCGCTCACCCGGCCGCGCATGGCGTCGGGCGTGGAGAACTGCACCAGCGAGCCGCGGATGTACACGCTCACCATGTCCGCCGCGCCCGCGACCACCAGCGCCGCGAACGACAGCCAGAACACGGTCGAGAAGGCGAACACCAGGTTGGCCACGCCGAATACGGCCACCGCGATGAACATCGTCGCGCCCACCCGGCGGTTGAACGGCCGCATGCTCAGGTAGAAGCCCATGCCCACCTCGCCCATGGCCATGGCGCTGCGCAGCGCACCCAGGCCTTCCGGTCCCACGTGCAGCACCTCGTGCGCGTAGATGGGCAGCAGCGCGATCACGCCGCCCAGCAGCACGGCGAACAGGTCCAGCGAGATCGTGCCCAGGATGATGGGCCGCGACCGGATGAAGCGGATGCCTTCGCCGAAGCGCTCGCGCATCGTGCCCAGCACCGGCCCCGTCGGGGCCGCATGCGCCACCGGCACCCGCAGCATCAGCGCGGCCCCCACGGCGAACGCCACCAGGCACACGGCATATGTCAGCTCGCCGCCGCCGGCCGCATACAGCAGGCCGCCCAGGAACGGGCCGGCGATGGCCGCCGTGCGCATCAGCATGGAATTGGCCGCGATGGCCGAGGCCAGCCGCTCCCGCGGCACCACCTGCGGCAGCAGGCTCTGCAGCGCAGGGGCCGAGAACGCGCGCGAGGCGCCGAACAGCACCAGCACCGCATAGATACCCGCCACCCCCGCGGCGCCGTGCCCGGCGAGCCACCACAGCGCGGCGCTGCACACGGCGCCCACGGCCCAGCTCGCGCAAAGAATGCGCTTGCGCTGCACGCGGTCGATCAGGTCCCCGGCGGGCAGCAGCAGCGCCAGCATGGGCAGGAACTGCGCCAGCCCCACGCAGGCCAGCGCCATGGGTTCGCGGGTCAGGTCGTACACCTGCCAGGCCACCACCACCGCCTGCACCTGCGTGGCGAACATGGCGGCCACCCGCGCCACGATGAACGCGAGGAAACCGGGATGCTGGTAGATGCTGGAGGAGCGGGGCGCCGGGACGGACGGGGCGGGGGAGGGCGGGGGGGACGGTGGGACAGGCACGGCCCGCATGCTACCGCTTCGCGCGCGCCGCCGCCCGGAATCCGCCGCCGGGCCTCGCCTGGATACACTCCCCGCCGCGGCCGCGTTGCCGCACCGATCCCGCTCCAGGCGCCGCACCATGCAACCCTTCCCGATCCCTGCCGTCCTCCCGGTCTCCCGTGGCCTCGCTGCCGCACTGTTGCTCCTCGCCGCCTTGCTGGTGCCACCGTGCGCGCACGCGAAAGAAGAGGCCTGGGGCCGGCGCGTGGTCGCCACCCAGGAAATGCCTCCCGATGCGCTGGCCAGGCTGGCACGGTTCCAGGAAAAGAAGGGGGTGGTCGCCGCCGCGGGACTGCCACCCGGCGGCATGCCGTTCGCCGACACCCAGTCCTATACGGGCCAGGAGATCGACCTGCCCGCCAGCGGCAACCCCTACACCGTGGTGCTGCGCATCTCGGGCGTCGCCCTGGCCGACGGCGAGGCCGGCTCGCGCTGGATGGCGGGCTGGTCCATCGACAACGGCGCGCGCCTGAACGTCGTGCCGGAGATCGTGGCCAAGGGCCTGCGTGCCGGCCAGCCGGTGGAAATGGCCGGTGCCGCGCCGCCCGTGAGCTTCAAGACCGACCGCAAGCTCGCGCCCGTGGCGGAATTCGCTGCGGCCCGCAACCTGCGCATCGACCGGGTGCGCATCGAGGTCTGGTCCGGCATGCGCCCCTCGTCGCTGCTGGAAACCTTCATGGCCTGGATTCCGCTGTTCTTCGGCCTCACGTTCCTGGCGCTGTTCCTCTGGTGGCGCAGGCGGTGATGCGTTCCCGCTGACCTGCCGGCCCGCGCGTTCAGAGATCCAGCGGCTGGCCCGGCTTCCACGCGTCGGCGCGCCGCTGCGCTTCCGCCGCGTCCTGCGCGCCCAGGGCGCCTGCCAGCCGCATCTGGGCGGCCCGCGCTGCCAGGGCGCTGTGGCCCGCCGGCAGCAGCACGTCGTCCCGGCCCGATGCCGCATGGGCGCGGGCCGCGAGCTCCATCAGCATGCAGGCGGTGATGGGCCGCTGCACCACGGTGTCGCCGCCGCGCGCATACAGCGTGCCCAGGCTGTAGAGCCCGGCGGCATCGCCCTGGCGCGCAGCGCGCAGGTACCAGTTCTCCGCGGCCGACAGCTGGCGCGGCTCGTTGTCCCCACCGCGCTCGTACATCGCCCCCAGCCGCACCGCCGCGAGCGCGGAGCCACTGTCCGCCGCCTGCGCCAGCCAGCGCACCGCCTCCGGGCGGTCCTTCGGAATGCCGTGCGCTTCGGACAGCATGGTGCCCAGCAGCACCATGGCCCGGGTGTTGCCGCCCTGCGCCATGGCCCGTACCGCGGGCAGTTCCGCCGCGCCCTGGCCGCGCAGCCAGGCACCGTGGATCGCGTCGATGCGCGCGTCCGTGTCCTGCGCCTGCCCCGCCTGCGCGATGTGCGCGGCCCGGGCATCCGCCTCCAGCCGCGCCGCACGCTCGGCGGCCCGTGCCCGGTCGTGGACCGACTTCCAGGCGAGCAGGCCGGCCAGCAAGGCCACGCCGCCGGCCAGCACCAGCCAGGTCCAGGGCCAGTCGCGCGCGCCGCGGGATGGGCGCGACGGCATCCCGGCAGCGCGGGGCACGGTCCTGACCGTAGGGGCGGCTGCCGCAGTGGCCAGCGACGAAGCGCGTGACGGTGCGGGCGCGGATCCGGGCGCGAGGGCCGCCGCGGGGGGCATGGCCTCCTGAGCGCCATCGATCGGCACCAGCGACCATTCCTCCATCGCCGGCAGTGTTCCGGTGCGCTCCGCGGGCGTGCGGCGGGGTTCTGCGGGCGAAGAGGGGCCTGGTGCCATGTGCGTCCTTTGCGGGTGGCGTTGCCGCGGCGGTTGCGCGGTGGAATGGCCGCGATTGTCTCTCCTGCGGAGCCGCCTGCGCGGCCATCGCCCGGGTTGCCGTGGGCCGCAGCCGCCCGGCGTCACGTCCGGTGGGTGCCGGGCCGCCGGGCCGCCAGCGCCGCCGGAATCTCCGCCTCTGCCCAGGTGCCGGGTGCCAGCCCGTCGAGCGCGAAGGGGCCGATCGCCGCGCGCACCAGCCGCAGCGTGGGATGCCCCACCGCCGCCGTCATGCGACGCACCTGCCGGTTGCGGCCTTCGCGGATCACCAGCTCGATCCAGGTGTCCGGAATGTGCTGCCGCACGCGGATCGGCGGCTCGCGTTCGCCCACGGGCGGCGGCGCATCCAGGCGCCGGGCGCGCGCCGGCAGCGTCGGGCCGTCGTTCAGCTGCACCCCGCGCTCCAGCGCCTGCAGGGCCGCCGCATCCGGCACGCCCTCCACCTGCACCCAGTAGGTCTTCTCCATCTTGAACCGCGGATCGGCGATGCGCGCCTGCAGCCCGCCGTCGTCGGTCAGCAGCAGCAGGCCTTCGCTGTCGGCATCCAGCCGACCCGCCACGTACACGCCCGGCAGGTCGATGAAATCCTTCAGCCCGCGCCAGCGGCCCTCGGGCGTGAACTGGCTCAGCACGCCGTAGGGCTTGTGGAAGCGCAGCAGGCGCGAGGGCAGGGCGGAGACGGGACGCGCATGACTGCGCCGGGGCGTGGGGTGAGGCATCGTTGCGTGAGGGGCGGAGGCAGCGTGTCGGCCGCAGTGTAGAGACTTGGCTCCCGCCGGTCCGCCGCGCCCCTAGAATCGCGGCCGTCAACAAGGGGCGGAAAAAAGCATGCAGGGCAAAGAAGAGGCGGCGCTGGCGCAGCGGGTGATCGACAACATTGAACGGGTCCTGAAGGGCAAGCGTGCGCAGATCGAGCTGGCACTCGCCGCGGTAGTCGCGGGCGGCCACGTATTGATCGAGGATGTGCCCGGCCTGGGCAAGACCATGCTGGCGCGTGCGCTGGCGATTTCCATCGGCCTGTCGTACAAGCGGATCCAGTTCACCGCGGACCTCATGCCCTCCGACATCCTGGGCGGGCCGGTCTACAACCCGAAGGATGGCAGCTTCGCCCTGCGGCCCGGCCCGGTCTTCAGCCACGTGGTGCTGGCCGATGAGATCAATCGTGCCAATCCCCGTGCCCAGTCCGCACTGCTCGAGTGCATGGAAGAGGGACAGGTCACGCTGGACGGCCAGACCCTGCGCCTGCCCGCGCCGTTCGCCGTGATCGCCACGCAGAATCCCATCGACATGGCGGGTACCTATCCGCTGCCCGAGGCACAACTGGACCGCTTCCTCGTCCGCCTGTCCCTCAGCTACCCGGATGCGCAGACGGAGGCCAGCCTCATCCACGACCAGCAGTTCACCCACCCCATCCAGCAATTGCAGCCCGTCTGCGATGCAGCCGCGTTCGCGCGGCTCGCCGTCCAGGCCCAGCAGGTGGCCCTCACACCCGAGATGGCCGGCTTCATCGCGGGCATCGTCTCCGCGACGCGGCAGCACCCCGGCATCCGTGCCGGCGCCAGCCCGCGCGGAACCCTGGGCCTGGCCCGCGTGGCCCGGGCCCTGAGCTGCATCCGCGGCCGCGACTACGTGGATCCCTCCGTCGTGCGCGAAGCCGCGCCCGCCGTGCTTGCCCACCGCCTCGTGCTGCAGAACCAGGGGGCGCCCGGGCAGCCGGCGGCCTCGCTGGTCGAAGACGTCCTGCGGAACCAGCGCACGCCTCGCTGAGCATGGAACGCTGGCTTTCCCGCCCGCGCGTACTGATCGCGCTGTCGGCCGCGCTGCTGGTGGGCGCGCTCAACCGGCACGACCCCATGTTCTATGGCATGTTCCTGTTCCTGGCCATGGTCACGCTGCTGGGCTTCGCGCTGCCCTGGCTGTCGCTGCTCTCCACGCGGATCCACATGCCTGCGGCGCAGGCACTGGAACTGACGGAAGGCGAGCCCTGCCGCCTGGGGCTGCGGCTGGAGCGCGCGGCGCCCTGGCCGGCGTTCATGGTGGAAGTCGAGACGGAGTGGGAATGGGCGGGCCGGCGCATCGTGCGGCGCCACCTCGTGCCCGTGCTCCGTTCCGGCCGCCCCGTGGAGGACGGCGCGAGCGGCTTCGACGTCCGCGGGCGCTACCGGCTGGTGGCCGTGCGGCTGTCCAGCAGTTTTCCCCTGGGCCTGGTGCGCGCGGGGCATCGCGCCGCCGTGGGCGATATATCGGTGCGGGTGCGCCCGCGTGCGGTCCCCGTGCGCTGGCCGCTGCCCTGGATCACCGTCGAAGACCCCCTTGGCGAACACACACTGCGGTCCGTCGGCCCGTCGCATGAACTGGGCGGGTTGCGCATCTGCCAACCTGGTGAACTGGTGACGCGGGTGAGTTGGCCTGCATCCGCGCGTGCCGGCGAATTGGTCATACAGCAATTCCTCCACACGGCGTCCATCCGGCTCCGGCTCCTGCTGGCCCTGCCCACGGCGCAGGAACTGGCCGATCCGGACAGCGAAGCGGAGCAGGCCGTCCGCATGGCGGTGGGCCTGTGCGATGCCGCCCTGCACCATGGGGTGCAGGTGGTGCTGGGCCGCGGCGAAGATCGTTTGGTGATCCGGGACAGCAGCCATGTCCGTGACGTGCTTGCCGAAGCCGTGGATGCCGGTCCCGGCTGGGTCCACGCAGCGCAGGCCCTGGCCCGGGATGTGCGCGCGGGCGAGCAGGTTGCGGTCCTCTTGCCTGCAGGCACGCCCGTCGATACGGCGATGGAAGCCCTCGCAGCCTTCGCGCATGCCGGCTGTCCACTGGTCGTGTGCATTGCCACGTCCCGCGCCGCTGGAGCGGATGCGGCGGCCGCGCACAGCGCGTCGCGTGCCGGACTGCTGCGCGCTGCCGTGCGGCGTGCCGGCTTCGGCGCGGCGATGGCGGAGGCCGCATGAGCGGCGCGCGCAAAGCGGCTTCCGGACCCTCCGTGCCGGCCTCGCCCCCGATCGCGGGCGCCGCGCCCATCGTCCTCGCCGGAGGATGCTTCCTGTGCGTGGCCTGGGCCTTTTCCTATCTCGACCGGCGCCATGGCGGCTTCGGCTTTGCGTCGATGCTGTGGTTGGGGTGGGCGCTGCTGGGCTTCGGCACCGGGGCGCGGCAGCATGCGGGCGGTCCGTCCCGGGCCACCTGGGTGGTGCGTACGATGGCCGCGCTGGGCGTGCTCGCCGCGCTGATGGGGCTGCTGATGTACGCCATGCCACGCTGGGTTTGCTTCGTCCTGCTGATCGCCACTGCAGTGCGCGCGCCGCGCATGGCCACCGAACGCGACCTCCACCTTGCCCTGGTGACCATCTTCACGGTGAGTTTCATGGCCGCCTCCCACTGGAGCGCCAACTGGACGCTGTGGGTGTACCTGGGACCCGCCTGGTGCCTGGGCTGCCTGGCACTGGCCTGGCAGCATGCGGCCCGGGGAGGGCTTTCCTGGCGCATCACACTGCCGTTGACTATGGCCTTCATCGGCCTGGCTTTCGCGCTCGCATCCGCCCTGTTCCTGTTCGCGCCCCGCCCGCCGGTGCTGGGTTTCGGCTTTCTTCCGCCCGGAGGCGACACCGGGCTGTGGAGCACCCCCGCAGGCCCGGACGGATCCGCAGCCGCCGAACGAGGCCGCGGCCCGGGCGGCTCGGCGGGTGCCGGGGGCTCGGCGGGAGCCGGTGCTGCCGCCCAGCGCGGCGCCTCCGCGGGCCAGCCTTCTTCCAGCGGCGGGAACGTTGGCGAGGCGTGGCGGAACATGCTCGGCAGGATGCGTGCCGATCTGGACGGAGACCGGGCGGTGCCTGTGTGGCAACGGGAACTCCTCGAGGGAATGATCAGCGGCGCCGAGGTCGTGGAGCGGGCGATGAGAGCACTGGCGATGGCCGCTCCGCCATGGTGGATGGCCGTGTTGCTGCTGGTGGCATGGTATTGCTGGCGATTGCGGCGGCGCATGGCCTGGGTGGCCTGGCTGGTCCTGGCCAGCGCGCTCGCCGGCTGGCGGCCTGCCTGGTCGCTGCGTTGCTCGGTCCGCGCCATGGATGCCTGCCTGCGCGGCACCGGGCATCCGGCCGGGCCGGGGCAATCGCTCCGCGAGCACTGGCTGGGCGCGCCGACGGATTCTTCGGTGGCGCGCGGCTGGATGCAGGAAGCCGTGGACCGCTATGGCGCCATCCGCTTCGGCCGGTCGCCAGCCACCCGGCAGGATGCCCGCTACTTCTACCAGGCGGTGCAGGCCGTGGGAGACATCCGCTGGGGCATGCGGGCTTCGCGCCGCGCCAAAGCCTGACGGGCGCGCCCTCCGGTCCTCACGCCGGCAGGAACAACGCCGGATCCACCATGGTCCGGTTGAGCATCACGCCCCAGTGCAAATGCGGCCCGGTCACGCGACCGGTGGCACCTACCTTGCAGAACGGCTGGCCGGTGGTGAGCGTATCGCCCACCTGCACGTCGATCGCGCTCAGGTGGCAGTACATCGTCAGCAGGCCGCCGCCATGGTCGAGCCAGACAGTGCCGCCGTTGAAGAAATAGTCCCCCGTGTCGATCACCTTGCCCGGCAGCGGCGCCACCACCGGCGTGCCGGTGGCCGCCGCGATGTCCATGCCGCTGTGCGGATTGCGTGCCTGCCCGTTGAACACGCGCCGCAGCCCGAACGAACTGGACCGGCGCCCGGGTACCGGCTGGTGCATCGCCAGGTCCGCAGCGCGCGGCAGCGGCGTGGAAAAGGTGGCCATCACCTGCTGCTGGTGCGCCCGCTCGCGCTCGTAGCGCGCGTTGTCCTCGGCGGACAGGTCCACCGTGCGCGGCGCCACCGTCAGCCGCTGCTCCTTGTAGCGCTTGGGCTCCACACGGTAGGTGATGTCACGCGGGGCCTCGCCGCCGGACTGCGCCCGCACCGACGCAGTGCCCGTGGGCGCCGACAGCGCGATGCCCACGATGGCCGTCCACTCGATGGCATCGCCCAGCACCAGCAGCGGCACTTCGCCCGCATGCGCCTGGGGCCGCTGCGCCGCCGGGCCCAGCGACAGCCGCGCCACGCCGCCCGGCACCTGCAGCGCCCGGGGCCATACGCCTTCGGCGGTATTGTTCGTGGCCTGCTTCGCCTGCAGCGCACCCGCCCGCACGGCGGCCGCCAGCGCAGCGCCGGCGACCAGCACCCCGCGGCGCGAGGGCATCCATGGACCGGCGGCCACGCCGGGAGGCCCGGCGGTGTCCGGGAAAGGCAGGGAAGGGACGGCGAAGCGGGAGGATGGCGAAGGCATGGTCTGCAGGAGGTCGGTCGATGGCGCGCGCGGCGCCCGTCAGGGTAGGCCCGCCAGTGTAGGCGGCTGGAGGCGCCGGCCTACAGGGGCGGCCCGCGGCGGCTTCGACAATCCCCTGCCATGCAGACACCCGGCCGCACGCTGCGCACAGCGCTGATCACCTTCATCGCGACCGCCGCCGCGGCGCTGCTGGCACTCAATTTCACCGCGGGCGAGCCGCAGGTCCGCCAGCAGCTGCCGCGCTTGTACGGCACCTCCAGCCCCCAGTTCGAGCGGGCCATGGGCAACCTGCTGGGGCCCTCCATCGTGGAGGGCAACGACGTGATGGACCTGCAGAACGGCGACCGCATCTTCCCGCCCATGCTCGCCGCCATCCGCGCCGCACGCCGCTCCATCACCTTCGAAACCTACATCTACTGGTCCGGCGACATCGGCAAGCAATTCGCCGATGCCCTGAGCGAACGCGCCCGCGCGGGCGTCAAGGTGCACGTGCTGCTCGACTGGGTGGGCAGCGCCAAGATGGAGGACAGCTACCTCGACGAGATGCGCGCCGCCGGCGTGGAGATCGAGAAATTCCACAAGCCCCACTGGTACAACCTCGCGCGGCTCAACAACCGCACGCACCGCAAGCTGCTCGTGGCGGACGGCGTGGTGGGTTTCACCGGCGGCGTGGGCATCGCGCCCCAGTGGACCGGCAATGGGCAGGACCCGGACCACTGGCGCGACTCCCACTACCTCGTGCGCGGCCCGGCCGTGGCGCACCTGCAGGCCACCTTCCTCGACAACTGGCTCAAGGTCACCGGCCGCGTGCTGCACGGCGATGCCTATTTCCCGAAGCTCGCGCCCGCCGGCACGCAGCGCGCGCAGATGTTCTCCAGCTCGCCATCGAGCGGTAGCGAGAGCATGCAGCTCATGTACCACATGGCCGTCACCGCGGCCGAGCGCAGCATCGACCTTTCTGCGGCGTATTTCGTGCCCGACGAACTCACCCGCACCCTGCTGCTGGACGCACTGCGCCGCGGCGTGCGCGTGCGCATCGTCACGCCGGGCGAGCACACCGATACCGAAACCGTCAAGGCCGCCTCGCGCGGTACCTGGGGACCGCTGCTGGAGGCGGGCGCGGAGATCTACACCTACGGCCCCACCATGTACCACTGCAAGGTCATGATCGTGGACCAGCGCCTCGTCTCGGTCGGCTCCACCCACTTCGACAACCGCTCCTTCCGCCTCAACGACGAAGCCAACCTCAACGTCTATGACGAGGCCTTCGCCCGCCGCCAGACCGAAGTCTTCGAGCAGGACATCCGCCAGTCCCGCCGGGTCACGCACCAGGAATGGCTGAACCGGCCCCTGCGGGAGCGGATCGCCGAACGCTTCAGCGGCCTGCTCGGGTCGCAACTCTGAATCAGCCAGGAATCTCCGGCTCCACCAGCAGCGCCAGCAACTGCAGCGACTCCTGCCACCCGAGGTAGCAGGCCTCGGTGGGAATCACCGCGGGAATGCCTTCCTGCACCACCAGCAACTCCGTACCTACGGACACGGCGCGGAACTCGACCGTGGTGCGCATCTCGCCAGGCAGCCCCGTCGCATCGAAGCGGTCGGTGTGCACGATGCGCTCGCCCGGCACCAGCTCCAGGTACTCGCCGCCGAACGCATGCACCTGCCCGTTGCCCCAGTGCGTGAACTGCATGCGGTAGCGCCCGCCCACGCGGGCATCCATCTCCAGCACCCGGCCGGTGAAGCCGTGCGGCGGCAGCCACTTCACCATCGCGTCCGGCTCCAGAAAGGCGCGGTAGATCCGCTCGGCCGGTGCGCGCAGCACGCGGTGCAGGGTCACGGTGCCGGTACCGGCGGAGCTATCGGGGGTGGAAGCAGGCATGCGTCTCTCCTTGCGCAGGGCGCGCAGAACGGCGAAAGCCGCCAACTTAGCTGCCCGCCGATGCTTCTTCAAGCGGGGCTTCCCGGGGATGGGGGGCTCGCGCCGCGGGCGGGGCCGAGGCGATGAACCCGGCCACATCGTCCAGCACCGGCGCCACCCAGCGCAGCGGCCATGCGAACGCACCCACCAGCGTTGTGTGGCTGGCGCGCGGATAGAGCTCCAGCACCACGGGCACGCCGGCCTCCCGCAGTGCCTGCGCCAGCTGCAGCGTGCTGCGCCGGGGGCTCACCAGCCGGTCCTTCTCCGGCGCGCCCAGGAAGGCCCGCGGCACCTGCGCCGGCACGGCCGGGTGTGCGAACTCGATGGGCTGCGCACGCGCGGGGTAGTTCGGGTGGAAGAACACCGGCTGCGCCTCCGGGTTGTCCGTGGGAAAGAAGTCGTACGGCCCCGCCAGCCCGATCCAGCCGGCCAGCTCGCGCGGCGCATGCCCCGTGGCTGCCAGCCAGCGCGGATCCAGCGCCACCATCGCCGCGTTGTACCCGCCCGCGCTGTGCCCCATCGCGAACACCCGGTGCGGATTGCCGCCGAGCTGCGCTGCGTGCTCCAGCCCATAGGCCACCGCCAGCGCGCTGTCGGCGATGAAATCCGGATACCGCACCTCCGGGTACAGCCGGTAGTCCGCCACCAGCGCCAGCACCCCGCGCGACGCCAGCGCCTGGCCCAGGAACAGGTAGTCGCCCCGTTCCCCGCTGTTCCAGGTGCCGCCGTAGAAGAACACCACGACCGGCCAGCCGCCCTCGGGAGCGGCTGCCGCGGGACGGTACACGTCCAGCCGCTGGCGGGGCAGGGTGCCGTAGGCCACGCCGGTCTCCACCGCGGCGGCGCTGCGCGGCGCGAGTGCGTTCAGGGTGCCGACACCGGAACAGGCGCTCAGCCCGGCGGCCAGGGCCAGGAGGCCGGCCAGGCGGGCGGCGCGTTTCCCGAATGTTGCAGGGGGCGTAAATATAGGAGGCACGTCAGTTTTCCATGCAAGGACTTGATGGTTGTGTACGTTTTTTGATTGATTTTGGATTTTGAGAGAAAAAATTGTTTCATCTCCTTGATGAAGATTATTGTGGGTGGTGGGGGTTTTTTTTGCCAATTTTGCGTTTGAGGTCAATTTATAAATGAAATTTATGGATTGATTGAGTTGATTTTTTGCACTCTTGCTTCGATGCGTGATGGACTGGACAAAAGGTGAGAAATAATATTTGTGGAGGACGTGCAGATCTCTTGCACATTCACTGCAAATGAAATTCATCAGCGAAATAAATGAGCCCATAGTCGTGGCGGTTGCCAGGGACAGATATCTATCCCCCATTCATCCACTTGCCGACGGTGTGCACCTGCCTTCCGTTCCCGCTCCTCGATATGGACAGGATATTACCTATGGCTGCCGAGCGTCGGCGCCGCAGCGGCAGAGTGTCGGGGACACTGTGGATGTGCTGAAACCCAAGATGGAAAAATTGTTGGGAATTTTTGCCAAGGCAGATACGACCGGAGTGGCGCGCACGTTATTCTCCGAGTTTCTTGGAGAAAATCGGAGGGGCGTTGAGTATTTTGAAGATCCACGTTTGACTGGGTTGGTATCCAGTCATGCCAACATGGAGTATTTTTGCAGTGCAGCGCTGTCCGCTCCCAATTCCCCCTATAAAACCCCTGGCAGTATTCGCATTCATCAGGCACTCAAGAATGCTGACTGGAACATCAGGAATTTGCAGGTGCCGATGGACTTGGGGGTGCCTGCATTTAATGCCGGCAGCCAATTTTTCGCAACCCAGGACTATGGCAACGGCCTCGGTCTGATGATCAACGGCGTCCAGCATGTCTATGTGATAGCCACTGCCTACGGGTATGATCGTGAGAGAGGTCGGTACCAAATAACATTGAAGTTTGTCTTGTACGACGTTTTTGGCCTGGATGATGATGACCTGAGAGAGTATGGTGCTCAATCCGATGGTGGTTTTTCTTTCGCTCAAAGGGTCGGCATCACGGCTTGGTGGCAACTACAGCATCAATTCGCCTACCCTCCGTTGGTCACCCGGGTGGTATTGACCAGAAGCTACGAAGTGCCTGCAGTATGAAAGAAATGATGCAACGACATTCTTGCAACCGGTGGGGCGCACTTGGCTTGGCTTCCGCCATGCTCGGCTTGGCGATCGTGCCGTTTTTCTATCTCAGTATCGGTGCGTGGCAGGAGTTGTCGATCATCGCGAGTGCGACGATTCTCCTGGCCGCCTTGGTTTGCCTTGGCTTCATTTGCCTGCGACTGCTGCCCCGTCGAAATCCCACCTGGGCCGGAGCGACCCGTCTGTGGTGGATCGAGGCAGCCGCATGGGTCATATTGTTTTATCTGGGAGCCATGCTGACAGGAATGCGCCTGCAGACCGGTTTTGCGCGGTTCGGAAGCTTCGCTCTGGTGTGGCTGGTGGCCAGCACAGCGATGTTTCCGCTGGTGGCTTGTTTCTTCCGTGGGTCGGTATTGATGCAGCGTGCCTCCGCTTGGCGTTTTTCCACGCTCGCAACCGCAGTATGGCTGCTCCTGGCCTCCAATATCGCCACGGCATTCATTTTCATGCCACAGAAGTTCGTCTGACAAAGCCTTCGGCCGGAGCGCGCAGCCTTGCCTCGGGAACACAGTGAGGGAAGGGTAGCTGCCCGAGTCGCTTCGTCAGGATGAAGCCGTGGGCACCAGCCGCACTCCATAAGCCACGTCTGCCTTCGCCCACTCCACCAGCCGGTCGATGTTGGGATGCTTGCCGGGATGCGCCTGCGCATCCGCCGTGTGCTCCGCATACCACTCCAGTCCCAATGTGGCGGCGGCAGGCGTGATGCTGCCGCCGTACAGCTGGCCCAGCGCGTGGTACACGGCCAGCGAGCCGGCCTGGCCGGGCTTGTTCTCCAGCGTGGCGACGGTCCCGCCGTCGGGCCCCAGCAGATGCAGGGCGGAAAGGTGGGCCACGGAGGGAAGTTGCTTCAGGCGCTCGGAGAAATTCATGCTGAGAAAAATGGAGGAAGAAAAACGACCGTCGGATCGTACCTCCGCCCTGAAGGATGCGTGCCCGGCCTCAGCGCAACGCCAGCCCCGCCGTCCTGATGGCCTGCGCATAACGCGGCTGCTCCGCCCGCAGGCTCTGCGCGAGGTCGCCGGGGGATCCGCCGGCCACCTGGAAGCCCTGGGATTCCAGTTGCGCGCGCACGTCCGCCGCCTGCAGCACGGTAGCGATGTCGCGGTTGATCTTCTCCACGATGGCCGGCGGGGTGCCGGCCGGCGCGAAGTAGCCTTGCCAGCTTTCCACCGAGAACCCGGGCGGCCCGCCGGCTTCGGCCACGGTGGGTACCGCGGGCAGGGCGGGGGACCGGTAGCTGGTGGTCACGGCCAGGGGCCTCAGCTTGCCGGCGCGCACGTGGTCGGTCACGGCGGCCAGGGTGATCAGGGTCGCGTCCGTGTGGCCGGCCAGCACGTCCACCGTGGCCGGGCCGCCGCCAGGGTAGGGGATGTAGTTCACCCGGGCGCCGGTTTGTTGCGACAGGATTTCGTGCGCCACGTGGGCGATGCCGCCGTTGCCCGGCAGCCCGAGGCTGATGCTTTCGGGCCTGGCCCGGGCCCGCGCCACGTAGTCGGCCAGGCTGGTGATGCCGGTGCCCGGATGCACCACCAGGATTTGCGGATTCACCACCGCCTTGATGATGGGCGTGAAGCTCTTGTCCGTGTCGTAGGGCAGCCCCCGGAACAGGATGCCGTTGAGCGTGAGCCCTTCGCCCTGCTGCAGCAGCGTGTAGCCGTCCGGCGCTGCCTTGGCCACCCGGGCCGCGCCGATGGTGCCGCTGGCACCGGCCACGTTCTCCACGATCACGCTCTGGCCCCAGAATGCGCCGAGCCGGTCGGCCAGCGTGCGCGTGAGCTTGTCCGCGCTGCCGCCGGGCGCCACCGGAACGATGATGCGCACGGGCTTCGATGGGAACCCGGCTGCCGCGTCCGATGCAGCGTGCGAACGGGAGGCGTGCAGGGTGGTGGCGGCCAGGGCGGCCAGCGCGAGGGCTGCCGTGGCAGCGGTGAACACGGTTTTGCGGCAGGGGAGCATGGTGCGGACCTGGGGACGAATGGCAAGGAAACGAAACGGCCCGGACGGGCCGGGAGTCTGCGTTCAGCCTAGGGCTGCACCCCCCGCGGGGGAACGAAGATTCGCGACTATGGATATGACGCCAGCGTGCCTGCCGGGGGGGCGCGGGCCGTATATCGATAGCCGGTTTCCTTCGTTGGCGAACGGTGCACTGGGTGCCTAACGTATGGGTCGCTCTTGCCAAAGGCCCCCCCATGACCCAGACATCCCTCTCCCTCGACTTCTCCGGCAGCGACATCGCCAGCCGCCGCGCTGCCGCCGTGGCGGCCTTCATCGCCACCGCGCGCCGCCTGGTGCCCGACCCCGAAGCCGCCACGCCCGACCAGCTGCGCGCCGTGGCCGCGGCCCTGGAGCAGCTCGGCCTGCAGCGCGAACTGTTCCCCGCCGCGCATTTCCCGGTGTCGGAGGACAACCCCGCCCAGGTGTACCGCCTCAGCGAAGAGCCGGGCGGGCGCCATGCGCTCTACATCTCGGCCGGCCTGCCGGGCAAGGCCCAGCCGCCGCATGACCACACCACCTGGGCCATCATCGCCGGCATCTCGGGCACCGAACGCAACGTGTTCTACGAACGCAGCACCACGGCCGATCCGGCGCGCGACGCGCTCGCGGCCGGGAAAACCGTGGACGTGGTCCCGGGCGTCTCGGTGCAGCTCTCGCCCACCGACGTGCACACCATCGAACTCGTGGGCGACGAGCCCGGCCTGCACCTGCACTTCTACGGCCGCGCGCTGGACCGCATGCCCGGCCGCGTGGTGTTCGAGACGCGCGAGGGCGGCACCTACCGCACTTTCGGCCCCCCGAAGTCCATACGCCATGCGCTCATCACGCCGCAGGCGCTCAAGGCCGCGCTGCACGACGGCGAAGAGATCGCCGTGCTCGACGTGCGAGAGACCGGCGTGTTCGCGCACCGCCACATCCTGTTCGCGGCCTCCGCGCCGGCGTGGCGGCTGGAGCTGCTGATCGACCGGCTGGTGCCGCGCCGCGGCACGCGCACCGTGCTGGTGGACGGCGACGGGACGCTGGCCCATGAGGCCGCCGCCAAGCTGGTGCGCCTGGGCTGGCGCAACGTCTCCGTGCTGGCGGGCGGCACCGATGGCTGGGCCGCCGCGGGCTACGAGGTCTTCAGCGGCACCAACGTGCCCGGCAAGGCCTTCGGCGAAGTCATCGAGCATGAGAAACACACGCCCTGGATCGATGCGGGCGAGCTGCACGAGCGCATCGCGCGCGGCGACGACATCGTGGTGGTGGACAGCCGCACGCCCGAGGAATTCGCGGCCTTCAGCCTGCCCTTTGCGCACAGCGTGCCGGGCGCGGAACTGGTCTATCGCATCGGCGAGCTGGCGCCCGACCCCGGGACCTTCGTGGTGGTGAACTGCGCGGGCCGCACGCGCAGCATCGTCGGTGCGCAGACGCTGATCGACGCCGGCATCCCCAACCGCGTGGCCTCGCTGCGCAACGGCACCATGGACTGGCTGCTCACCGGCCGCACGCTCGCCCACGGCCGCAGCACGCCGCTGCCCGAGCCCTCGCCAGCGACTCTGGCGGCCGCCCGCGAGCGCGCGGCCGCCGTGGCGCAGCGCGCCGGAGTGCAGCGCATCGATGCCACCGGCCTGGCACGCCTGGAGGCCCAGGCCCACGAGCGCACGCTCTACCGCTTCGACGTGCGCACGCGCGAGGAATACGAGGCCGGCCACCTGGAAGGCTGGCGCTGGGCCCCCGGCGGCCAGCTGGTGCAGGCCACCGATGAATACGCCGGCACGCGCGGTGCCCGCATCGTGCTCGCCGACTGGGACGGCGTGCGTGCGCTCACCACCGGGGCCTGGCTCGCGCAGCTGGGCGGCCACGAGGTATTCGTGTTCGCCCCGCCGCCCCTGGCCACGCTGGAAGCCGGCCCCGAGCCGGTGCGCGTGCTCGCGTCGCACCCCGCCGGGCCGCTGGTCTCGCCGCAGCAGGCCCGGGCGCTGCTGGAGCAGGGCCATGCCGCCGTCTTCGACGTGGACCGGCGCGCCGCCTTCGAGCGCCAGCACATCGCCGGCGCGCGCTTCGCCGTGCCCGACCGCCTCGCGGCCTTCGTGGCCGACCTGCCCGCCGGCCAGGCCGTGCTGCTCACCTCGCCCGACGGCCTGCTGCCCCGCACCGTGGCGCCCGAGCTGGCCGCCCGCACCGGGCGCGACGTGCGCGCCATCGCCGGCGGCACCGCGGCCTGGGCCGCGGCCGGCCTGCCGGTGGAAACGGGCGATGCCGGCGTGCTCACCGGCGATGACGACCACTGGTACAGCCCGTACGCGCACCGCGACCTGTCATTGCGGGACGCGGGCTTCCGCGAGTATCTGGACTGGGAACTGGGCCTGGTGGCGCAGCTGGAGCGGGAAGGGCAGACGGGCATCCGCCTGGTGGCTGCGGCCGCATAGCCCGCGCCCGCGGGGGCGCGGCCCGCCACCGGGCGGTCACCGCGTGGTCACCGCCGCATCATGGCCCGGTCTGCTGCAGGAACCACCGCCTCGCCTGTGCCACCGCCTCCGGGTGGCGCTGCTTGCGCGGGCACACGAGGTAATAGCCTGCATCGGTGCGGAGCTTCTCCGCGCAGGCCTGCACCAGCCGGCCCGCGGCCAGGTCCTGTGCCACGAAATGCTCCTGCACCAGGGCCAGGCCCTGGCCCATCAGCGCCGCATCGATCGCCAGCGTCGTCTGGTTGAAACGGATCGCCTGCGCCGTGTCCGCGGGCAGGGCGCCGGCGGGCGCGCACCGATCGAAAAATTCCTCCCAGGACGACTGCCCATCGTGCAGCAGCGTGGTGCGGCCCGCGCCCGCCCACCGTGCCTGCGCCTGCGGGTTTCCCACGGCCACGAGGCACTCCTCGAACAGCAGGTCGGCCTGGAGTCCGGGGCCGAAGGGCGGCCGGCCGTACCGCACGGCTAGGTCGATCGCCTCCGTCTGGAAGTGCGAAATCCGCTCGGTCGCCAGCACGCGCAGCTCCGTCGCCGGATGGGCCTGCGTATAGGCCCCCAGCCGGGGCATGAGCCACTTGGTGGCGAAGGTCGGCGTCACGCTTACCGTCAGGTGCCTGGGCTCGGGCCGCAGGCCCCGCGTGGCCTCCGCGATCAGGTCGAACGCGCGGCGCACGCCGACCACGTAGCGCTGCCCGTTGGCCGTCAGCGCCAGCGTGCGGGGATGCCGCTCGAACAGCTTCATGCCCAGCTCCGCCTCCAGCGCGCGGATCTGCTGCGCCACCGCGCCCTGCGTCACGCCCAGCTCCTGCCCGGCCAGCCGGAAGTTCAGATGGCGGCTCGCGACCTCGAAGGCGCGCAGGGCATTGAGCGAGGGCATGCGGCCCAGGGGAGTGGTCATGGGTGTAGATTTTCTACTGAATCGGAGCAGCTGGGCTGCCGCAATCTCCCGACCTGAAAGCACCGCACGATTCCACAATCGGTGGGCGCCCACTGGCGTGCGCAAGTATGGCCATGATGACGAAGGAGATGATGATGGCAGTAGAAAAAAAAGTGGCACTGGTCACCGCGGGCGGATCCGGCATCGGGGCGGCTGCGGCACGCCGGCTGGCGGCGGACGGCTTCCACATCGGCATCCTCTCGTCGTCCGGCAAGGGCGAGGCGTTGGCCGAGGAACTCGGCGGCGTGGGCGTGACCGGATCGAACCAGTCGCTGGAAGACCTCGGCACCCTGGTGGAGCGCGCGGAGCAGCGGTGGGGCCGCATCGACGTGCTGGTCAACAGCGCCGGCCATGGCCCCCGGGCCCCGCTGCTGGAACTCTCCGACGAGCACTGGCTGCAGGGCATGGACACCTACCTGCTCAACGTGGTGCGGCCCACGCGGCTCGTGGTGCCGCGCATGCAGCGGCAGGGCCGGGGCGGAGCGATCATCAACATCTCCTCGGCCTGGGCGCTGGAGCCCAGCGCGCTGTTCCCGGCCTCGTCCGTCATGCGCGCGGGCCTCGCCGCGTTCACCCGCATCTTCGTGGACAGCTTTTCGCGCGACAACATCCGCATGAACAACGTCCTGCCGGGCTGGATCGACAGCCTGCCCGAGTGGGAAGAGCGCCGCGCGTCGATCCCGCTGGGGCGGTACGGCCGGGTGGAGGAGGTGGCGGCGACGGTGGCGTTCCTGGCGTCGGAGGGGGCGGGCTACATCACGGGGCAGAGTTTGCGGGTGGATGGAGGGGTAACCCGGGCTGGGTGACGTTTGTTTGAGGGCCGTTGCTCGGCAGCCAGTTCGTTGAGGCGGCGGTAGTCCGCTTGAGGGGTGGTCTCAAACCTGAAGTGCAACACCTGAACCTCAGGTAACTTGCCCAGATGACTTCGCGATACACGCACTTGCAGCTCGAAGAACGCCTCACGCTGGCCTCGCTGGTCCAGTAGGGATGGAGCGGGCGATCCATCGCCCGCCTCCCTCGGGCGCAGCCCGAGCACCGTGTGCCGGGAGCTGGCACGCAACAGCACCCCTGATGGTGGTTATGCCTCGCGGCCCGCCCAGGCTGCCTGCCAGGCCCGCCGCACCGCAGCGCGTCCTGCCCCCAAGCTGCATCAGCATGGCCGCCTCTGGCGCATCGTCTGCGATCTTCTGCTCTGGCGCTGGTCGCCCCAGCAGATCGCCTGCACACTGCAGCGCATGCATCCCGACGACCCACGCCAGAGCGTGTCCCACGAAACCATCTACAACGCCATCTATGCCTATCCCCGCGGGGAGTTGAAGAAGCAGTTGCTCGCCTTGCTGCGCCAGGGCCGCAGCGGGCGCCGCCCCCGCTCCGCCGGCCAGGACCGGCGTGGACAGATCTCCGACATGGTCAGCATCCACGTGCGCCCACCCGAGGCCGACGACCGGCTCATGCCCGGGCACTGGAAGGGCGATCTCATCAAGGGCGCCAACAACCGCCCCGCCGTGGGCGTCCTGGTCGAGCGCAGCACGCGTCTGGTGCTGCTGTGCCGCATGCCCGATGCCACTGCAGAATCGGCCCTGGCAGCCTTCACGTCCAAGCTCAACCAGGTAGCCCGGCCCATGCGCCAGACGCTCACCTACGACCAGGGCAAGGAGATGGCCCGCCACCGCGAACTCGCCCAGGCCACGGGCGTGCGCTTGTACTTCTGCGATCCGCACAGCCCATGGCAGCGTGGCAGCTGCGAGAACACCAACGGGCTGCTGCGCCAGTTCCTGCCTAAGGGCACCGACCTGGGCATCCACGACCAAGCGGCGCTCGACTCCATTGCCGACCTCATGAACAACCGTCCTCACGAGCCCCTGCAGTGGCGATCTCCCTACCAGGCATTCCAGCAGTTCATGCAGGCCATTGCGCAGTACCATTCACTGAAACGGAAACTCCCTCTCAATCGAGGTGTTGCACTTCAGGTTTGAGACCGCTCGATAGACAAGCCTCAGGTTGGTTGCAGGCACTCGATGAGGACTGCTCAGGCGGCGGCTGTGGGCCCTGAGCCGCCGTTCATAAGCGCCACCCGGAACCCACTATTGACTTGCTGCAGCAGCTGTTGGAAATCCCGGTGTCTGCTGGCTGGCGAGCTATAGTTTCGCCGAGTTTACGCGTGCCGGGTTTTATAGAAATTTTTATACTGGACGTTTGAACAGACCATCCCTTGAAACCTTTGCTACAAGCGGCTTCCAGGAGGAATGCGTGTCCACAATATGCCGCATGGTCCAGTTTATTCCGCAGGTTGCGGGATAAATCACGTTAGGCTCTGGAGAGTGAAGACCCCGCATAATTTTTAAAAGGAGGTGACGTGCTGGTCACAAATTTGATTGGAGATCGCGGCGAGAACGCAGTGTCAATGTGCTTTGTAAAACCCGTGGCAAAACACAATGGGTTTGAGCCTCACTTCCTTGGACCGAAGGCTCAACTGCTAGATTTTCATGTCTCCCTGCTCAATCCATCCGGCAAAGCGTTCGGTCCGCATTTTTTTGTTCAAGTCAAGACATCCCACGTCAAACCGAGTCCGATGTTCAAGGCGGGATTTAATGGAACCTGCGTGACGCGAGCCAAAGCTGGGTTAGCTCCGGTTTATGTGGCGGGCGTTGAAATTGATGGAGATAAGGAGAGGGTTTGGATTTGTGGGATCGAAAGCCAGTCAACACTTAACTCCATTCCCAAACTCTACAACCTACGTAATGCATCAACCCTAAAAAAGCTCTACGGTGAGGTCTTGAGTCACTTTCAAGCTTCTGCGTATTCCTTCAAGACTTCTCTTAAATGAGGTTTTAAATGTCTTCAACCCGTCAGGCTGAAATGTTTGTTGCGCTTGCTATTGCTCAAGGCCTCATCCGAAATAAGTATCAAGTCGAAACCGAGGTACGATTGCAATCCGGACGGCGAGCCGATTTGTTGGCCTACAAAGCCAATGAAACTTTTGTAGTGGAGCTCAAAGTAGTTCAGGATGAGTCTCTGGTGCAGCGTGCAGTCGCTGAAGCTAGGCGTCAATTGCAAAAACTACCGGAAATTGAAGGCTTTGTTGCTGTTGGAGTGCAGAGCGCACAGACAATATATCTAGACGAACTTCTTCGGAAAAAGATGAAATTCACTTCCGATGACTTCAAGGCAAAGATTCTTCGTTCCACCAGCTAAATGCCAGCGGAACAGTACTGGCGTCAGCTATATCAGCTGCCGCCAGCATCAACGCTGTGCGCCGCTCAATCACCTTTGCATTGGCCACCAGCCTAACCGTAAGTTCGAGTGGGACAACAATGCTTCGCATCGTTGCCCCTCAACTTTGGTGTTAGGCCCTTTAAGGAGTCGTCGTGTTCTATCACGTAATAATTAAACCGAAATCAGATAAATACTACGGTGAGTACAAAACAGATCTCACCAAAGAACAGCTGATTTCAAGATTTGTTGAGCCCTACGAGCAGGGAGCGCCAATTGTTATCAACGGAAAAACTGTTCAACCAAATGATCTCGAGCGAATAAGAATTTCAAAGAGCGAAAGAACAATTGAGTCTTTTATCCCTCAGATTAAAGCTGAGGATCAAGCATCATCAGTTGCTTTTATTGGAGGTCCATCTTACACGTACCAAGCAATTGGAAGAGCTACAGATGTAACGGATGAATTTATCGAAGGTGCTATCGGATACAAGAAAGCCCTTCAAGAAACCAAAGGCAATACTCAAAAGGGTAAAGAAGGTGAACCCAAAAGAGTATTTATTGTTCATGGGCATGATGAAAGCGCTCAAAATAAAGCTGCCAGGTTTGTGGAGAGATTAGGCTTTGAAGCAATTATCCTTCATGAAAAATCCAGCTCAGGAAGAACTATTATTGAAAAAATCGAGCATTATTCAGATGTTGGATTCGCGATTGTCCTATATACCCCTGATGATGTTGGTAATGTTAAATCAGCGCCCGATAATTTGAATGTTCGCGCGAGACAGAATGTGGTTTTTGAACATGGCTATCTTATAGGTAGACTTGGTCGCCAAAATGTCTCCGCGCTAGTAGACGGCAAGCTAGAGCTTCCAAACGACATTAGTGGTGTTGTATACATTAGTCTTGATGAAGGCTCGGCTTGGCAACTACAACTAGCAAAAGAGATGAAACAATCGGGCTACAAAATAGACATGAACAAACTAATTTAAGGCTAACAAAGCGTTGCACCGGACAAACCGGTGAACGCGGCGTTGAGCGTTCGCTTCAATCTGCCGCCACAGGCCGCTCCTAGCCGATAGCACCCATTCGTGACCGAGATGCGAACGGCAGCGATCGCTGCAAAGCCGCCGTCGCCCCTTCACGCCGCCGCCAACCACTCCCGCGTCGCCACCTTCCCCAACGCCTGCCCCAGATCCCCAATCAAATCCTCCGGATCCTCCAGCCCCACATGCAGCCGCACCACCGGCGCAGTCCCCGTCCACACACTGTGCTCCCGCAGCCGCTCCGGCTGGGCCACCAGCGCCAGGCTTTCGTACCCACCCCACGACGCCCCGATGCCGAAAAACCGCAGGGCATCCACGAACGCATTCGCGCCGCGCGCATCCACGCCGCCATGGCCATGCCCTCCGTTGCCGTCCGCGAACGCGAACGACACCAGCCCGCTCGCTCCAGTGAAATCCCGCTTCCACAGCGCATGCCCCGGGTCGGAGGGCAGGGCCGGGTAGAACACGCGCCCGACCTGCGGCTGCTCCTGCAGCCATTCGGCCACCCGCGTGGCGTGGCGCTGGTGCTGCGCCAGGCGCACGGGCAGGGTGCGCACGCCGCGCAGGGCTAGGTAGGCGTCGTCGGCACCCACGGTGAGGCCGAGCGCTTCGTAGGCGGTGGCGATCCTGCCGGTGAGCTCTTCCGAATCGGTGACGACGATGCCCTGCATCACGTCCGAGTGGCCGGCGATGTACTTGGTGGCCGCCTGGATCGAGATGTTGGCACCCAGCCGGAGGGGCTGGCAGAACCATCCGCCGCTCCAGGTGTTGTCCGTGGCCACGGGAATGCCGCGCGCGCGTGCCACGGCGGTAATGGCGGGCAGGTCCAGCACCTCGTAGAGCAGCGAGCTGGGCGATTCGACGTAAATCAGCCGGGTGTTCGGCCGGATCTTCGCGGCGAGGTCGCCCTGCGAGGGCGAGAAGTATTCAAGCGTGATGCCCAGGCGCTGCAGCAGCGTGGCGTCCACGCGCCGCACGGGCGAATACACGCTGTCGGCCACCAGGGCGTGGTCGCCGGGCGAGAGCAGGGCGACCAGCACCAGCGTGATGGCGGCCAGGCCCGAGGGCGCGAGGAAGGCGCGGTGGCCGCCCTCCAGCGCGGTCACGGCGTCTTCCAGCGCGCGGTGCGTGTCCAGCCCGTGGCGGCCGTACGAGGCCACGCGCTCGCCTGCCGCGCGGCGGTGGTGGTGCTCCGCATGGTCCGCGGTGCTGCCGAAGCGCACGGTGCTGGTGCGCACCACGGGCACGTTCACGGGGCCGGAGCCGCCGCGCAGCGCGGGCGCGCCGGCATGCAGCAGCCGGGTGGCGGCGCCGAGCGGCGCGGGGTGTGGGTTGCCGTGCTGGCGGATATCGGGGCCGCTCATGCCACGGCCTCGCTGGGGCGGAAGTAGGCGGCGTTGTAGTTCTTGACTTCGCCGGTGTCCGGGTCGATCGCGACGCGGCCCGTGAGTGTCTCCAGCGGCTGGCCATACAGGTGGAAATGCAGCGTGGGCTTGGTGCCCACCACAGCGATGCTGTGGATGTCGTCGGGCAGGAAGGCGATGGACGCGCCGGGCTGCACGGTGAATTCGCGCGCCACGTGGATGCGCGCGCGGGCGGGGTCGCTGCGGTCGTCGGTGCGCTCGTACAGGCGGTTCACCTCCTGGCCTTCCACGGCCACGATCACGGCCCAGGTGGTGTGGTTGTGCGGCGCGGTGGTCTTGCCGGGGTTGATGGAGTTCAGGTACAGCGCCAGGCCGCCGTCGCCGTCCGCGGGGTTGAGGCGGTAGCGCGTGGAGGCGCCCACGCCGGCCGTCTCCGCGGGCGGCGGGAAGTCCGCGCGGCTGAACAGGTCCCTGTGCGCGGCCAGTTGCTCCAGCCGCCCGGTGATGGCCGAGAGCGCGGCACGGTCGGGCGTGCCCTGCGCGGTGAGGCGGCGCACGTCGGCCAGGGCGGCATCGACGGCCTGGCGGCGGCGTTCGGCGGTAGAGGCGGAGGTGGGGTTGGCTGCAGTGGCAGCGGAGGTCGTGGTCATGGTGGTGGTCTCCGGAGGATGGCGGTGGCAGGTCAGAGGGCGAAGCGCAGCTGGTTGAAGGCCAGCGGCGGGGTGGGGGTGGCGGGAGCCTGGCGCGTCCGGGCGCTTTCGCTCAGCGCGCGCTGCAGGAACTCGCGGGTGCGCGTGCTGCGCGGGTTGCCGAAGATCTGCGCGGCGGGGCCGTGCTCGACGATGCGGCCGGCCTCGGTGAAGTACACATGGTCGCTCACCTCTTCGGCGAAGCGCATTTCGTGCGTGACCAGCACGCAGGTCATGCCGTCCTTCACCAGGTCGCGGATCACGGTCAGTACCTCGCCCACGGTCTCGGGGTCCAGGGCGGAGGTCACCTCGTCGAACAGGATCAGCTCGGGCTGCATGGCCAGTGCCCGCGCGATGGCCACGCGCTGCTGCTGGCCGCCCGAAAGCTCGCCGGGGTAGGCGGTTTCCTTGTGCGACAGGCGCACCTTGTCGAGCAGTGAGCGCGCTTCCCGTTCGGCCGCCGCGCGGTCGCAGCCCACCACGCGGGTCGGAGCGATCACCAGGTTTTCCAGCACCGTGAGGTGGGGAAACAGGTTGTACTGCTGGAACACGAAGCCGACGCGCTTGCGCAGCGCGATCAGGTCCGCTTCCGTCCGCAGCCGGTCCACGCGCGTGCCGCCCACCACGATCTCTCCGCGCTGCGGCCGCAGCAGGCCGGTGATGCAGCGCAGGATGGTGGACTTGCCCGAGCCCGAGGGCCCGATGATGGAAACCGCCTCGCCGCGGCGCACCTGCACGTCGATGCCCTTGAGCACCGCGTTGTCGCCGAAGGACAGGTGTACGTCCTGCAGGTGCGCGAGGGGGGCGATGGCTTCTCGCGCAGGAGGTTTCAGGGAGGTGAGGAAGGCGTCAGTGGCGTTCATGGCGTTTTTCCAGGGCGCGCGTGGCGCGGGCGATGGGGTAGCAGTAGGCGAAGAACAGCGCCAGCAGCGTGAAATAGACCAGGATGGTGAAGTCCGTGCGCGCCACCGTGTTGCTGGCGATCTGGGCCGTGTCCACCACGTCGTGCACACCCACCAGCGAGGCCAGCGAGGTGCTCATGGTGATGCTGGCGTACAGGTTCATCCACGGCGGCAGCATGCGGCGCACGCACTGCGGCAGCACCACCAGCCGGAAGATCTGGCTGCGCCGGAAGGCGAGCGATTGCGCGGCTTCCCACTGCGCGGCGGGAATGGACTGGATCGCGCCGCGGAAGATCTCCGCCACGTTGGCGCTGGTGGGCAGCGCCAGGCCCAGCACCACCTTCACCCAGTCGGGGAAGGGGAAGGTCCACTGCACCAGGTGCACCTCGAACGGGAACACATAGGTGGTGAAGTAGATGAGCACCAGGATGGGGGCGTTGCGGAACACCTGCACGTAGCAGCGCGCCACCACGCGGACGGCATGCACGGGCGACAGCGACAGCGCGCCCACCACCAGGCCCGCGGCCGTGCCCAGCGCCACCGCCAGCACGCTGATCTCGATGTTCACCCACAGGCCGCGCAGCAGCGCCGGCAGCCAGTTCCACAGGTGCCCGACAGCGCGCGGCGTGGTGCCGGTGGCATTCCATGCGGCCACCACGGCCAGGGCCGCCACCGCGCCGAGCAGCCACGGGTTGCGTGCGCTGCTGCGCACCGCATGCAGGAGAGGGGCGGCAGGCACCGGCCCCAGGACGGCGTCATTGGCCATAACCGGGCATCCTCCAGCGTTCTTCGAGCCAGCGGCCCGCCAGGCTCACCAGCCAGGTCAGCAGGCCGAACCAGATCAGGATGAGCAGCAGCAGTTCGAGCACGTTGTCGCGCTGCGACCAGATCATGATCGATTCGTACGTCACGTCGCCCACGGCGATGGCCGAGGCCACGGCCGTCATTTTCACGAGGTCCACGAGGTTGTTCACCAGGGAGGGCAGGGCGAAGCGGGCGGCCAGCGGCAGCTGCACCCGCGCCAGCAGCTGGCGCTGCGAGAAGCCCAGCGAGCGCGCGGCCTCCAGCGTGGTGGCGGGCACGGCCTCGATGCCGGCGCGCAGCGCCTCGGCGTGGAATGCGCCCTTGTGCAGGGAGACGACCACGACCACCCACACGAACGGCGTCAGCGGGTTCTGGCCTGCGCCCCAGTCGCGCAGCTGCTGCGTGATGAGCATGTTGAGCACGAGGAAGGCGCAATACAGCTGCACCAGCGTCGGCGTGTTGCGCGTCACCTCGACGAAGGCGCGCGCAGGGCCGGCCAGCCAGGCGCGCCCGGAGGTCATGCAGGCCGCCAGCACCACCCCGGCCGCCAGGCTGCAGGGAATGGTGAGCAGTGCCAGCTGCACCGTCACCCCCATGCCGCGCACGAAGGCCTGGCGCTCGGCGGCGTCGAGCACGAAGGCATAGTTCAGGCCGACGCCACGCAGCGCGTCCACGCCCTGGGCGAGCAGGCTCGTGTCGCTCATGCCGCGGCCTCGGCGTCCGGCACGCGCTCCGCCGTGGGGGCGGGCGCCGGCGCAGCCTGCGGCGGGCGCAGCGCGGCCACGGCGCGGGCGATGCGGGCGGTGGCATCCGCGAGCACCGCGTCGCTCGCCGCGGTGGAGATGCGGAAGTAGGGCGAGAGGCCATAGGAGGGGCCGTCCACGGCCGCCACGCCTTCCGATTCGAGCAGCCATTCGGTCAGGTCCGAGTCGGTCCGGATCACCTGCCCGTCCGGCCGCACGTGGCCGATCAGACCCCCGCAGTGCACGAAGGCGAAGAACGAGCCGCCGGGTGGCAGCAGCGACAGGCCCGGAACGGCGTTGACGGCCTGCGTGACGAGTTCCGCACGGCGCGCATAGGCACTGCGCGCCTGGGCGGGAAACGACTGGTCGGCCGACTCCAGCGCCGCCGCCACGGCGGCCTGCGCCACCGAATTGGGGCCGGACGATGCCTGCGACTGGATCACCACCATGGCCTGAACGAGGGCGGCGGGACCGGCGCCCCAGCCGATGCGCCAGCCCGTCATCGCATAGGTCTTGGAGGCGCCGTTCACCAGCAGCGTGCGCTCCTTCAGGTCGCGTGCCACCTGCAGCCAGTGCGCCGGTGCTTCGGACGTGAACCAGATGTGTTCGTAAAGCTCGTCCAGCAGCACCAGCACCTGCGGGTGGCGGCGGAGCACCTCCGCCAGGGCGGCGAGTTCGGCCGCATCGTAGAGCGCGCCCGAAGGGTTGCCCGGCGTGTTCAGCACCAGCCAGCGCGTGCGCGGGGTGATGGCGGCCTCCAGCACGGCCGGCGTGAGCTTGAAGCCCGCGTCGATGTCGCAGGGCACGATGACGGGCGTGCCGTCGTTCACGCGCACGATGTCCGGAAACGAGGGCCAGTAGGGGGCGGGCACGATCACCTCGCTGCCCGCGTCCAGCGTGGCGGCGAAGGCGTTGTAGATCACCTGCTTGCCGCCATTGCCCACGATGATCTGGCCTGCGGAATAGTCGAGCGCGTAGTCGCGCGCGTACTTGGCGCGGATGGCCTGGCGCAGTGCCGCCGTGCCCGGCGTGGGCGTGTACTTGGTTTCCCCGCGCTGCAGGGCGGCGATGGCGGCCTGCTTGATGGGCTCGGGCGTGTCGAAGTCGGGCTCGCCGGTGGTCAGGCTGATCACGTCGCGCCCCTGGGCCGCGAGGGCCGCTGCGCGGGCGCTGGCGGCGGCGTTGGGCGAGAGGCGTGCGCGCTGTACGCGTTGCGACAGCGTAAAGGTGGGGGCGGAGGTCATGGGGCGGGGCTTTCTTCGGGGTGCAGGCGCAGCGGCGTGGCTGCGGGTGGCAGGACCTTGCCGGGATTGAGCAGGCCGAGTGGGTCGAACGCGGCCTTCAGCCGCCGCATCAGGTCGAGCTCGACCGCGCTCTTGTAGCGGGGCAGCAGGTCGCGCTTGGTCTGGCCGATGCCGTGTTCCGCGCTGATCGATCCGCCGTGGGCGTGGGCGCTGTCGTGCACCGTCTCGTGGATCGCGTCCTCCACGGCGAACACGTCCGACGGCGAGCCGCCCGCGGGGTGCGAGACGTTGTAGTGCAGGTTGCCGTCGCCCAGGTGCCCGAAGGCCACGGGCCGCACGCCGGGAAATCGTTCCTCCAGCGCCGCGGCCGTCGCCGCGAGGAAGTCGGGAATGCGCGAGATCGGCACCGACACGTCGTGCTTGACGTTGCGGCCATCGCGCTTCTGCGCCTCGCCCAGGGCCTCGTCGCGCAGGCTCCAGAGTGCTTCGCCCTGCGCCAGGCTCTCGGCGATGGCGGCATCGGCGACCAGCCCGTCCTCGAAGGCCTGGCCCACCACGGCCTCGAAGCGTTCGCGTGCGTGCTCCTCGCCTTCGCTGTCCGACAGCTCGACCAGTGCGTACCAGGGTGCCCCCAGGGCCAGGGGAATCGGCTGCTCCGGCACGTGCTGCGCGATCAGGCCCAGTGCCGTATCCGACATCAGCTCGAATGCCGTCAGGCCGGCACCGAAGCCCGCACGTGCCGCGCCGAGGAAGGCGATTGCGTCGTGGATGCAGCCGAAGGCCAGCAGGGCGGTGTGCTGCGACTGCGGCAGCGGATAGAGCTTGAGCGTGGCGGCGGTGATGATGCCCAGCGTGCCTTCGCTGCCCACATACAGGTCGCGCAGCGCATAGCCGGTGTTGTCCTTGCGCAGGCCGCGCAGGCCGTTCCACACCTCGCCCTCGGCCGTGACCACTTCCAGCCCCAGCACCAGTTCGCGCGCATTGCCGTAGCGCAGCACCTGGGTGCCGCCCGCGTTCGTGGCGAGGTTGCCGCCGATCGTGCAGCTGCCTTCCGAGCCGAGGCTGAGCGGGAACAGCCGGCCGGCCTCGCGCGCGGCCTGCTGCACGGCGGCCAGCACCGCGCCGGCCTCCACGGTCAGCGTGTCGTTGTCGGTATCGATGGCGCGCACGCGGTTCAGCCGCGCGAGCGAGAGCACGATGGCGCGGCCACTGCCGTCCGGCGTGGCCGCGCCCATGAGCCCGGTGTTGCCGCCCTGCGGCACGATGGGCGTGCGGTGGCGCCGCGCGAGCCGCACCACCTGGGCCACCTGGGCCGTGTCGGCCGGGCGCACCACGGCCAGCGCGCGGCCCGTCAGGCGGCGGTGTTGGTCGGTCAGGTGGCCCTCTGCATCCGCGCCGGTGCGCACGTGGGCATCGCCCAGCGCGCAGCGCAGTTCGGCCAGCAGGGGCTCGGCCGTGCCGGCACCTTCCCGGGTGCGGTCCACGATGGATGCCGCGGCGGAGCTCATGGCTTCCCCGCTTCGGCGGCCGCGGTGACCGAGGCACCGGCGCCGGAGGCCGCAGCCTGGGCGCCGGTGTACACCGCGAAGTCGTACGGCGCGCGGTCGAACCGGCCCTGGAGCGCGCGCTGGTGGCGCTCGGCGATCCAGGCGTCGGGCACGCCGTTCTCGCGCGCCAGCTTCAGCAGGAAGCCGGAGCGGTGCCAGTCCTGGACGGCCTTGTCCACGAAGGCCTGCGTGTCGGCCTCGCCGCGGCGCGTCCACACCACGGTGGGCGAGGGAATCAGCTGGTCGCGCGATCCGACCAGCGCGAAGTCCTTCCATTCGCCGCCATTGGGACCGTTCAGGGTCTCGTACAGCGCGGGCTGCACGTGCACCGACGCGGCGCAGGTGCCGCCCTTGAGCGCCAGCAGCGATTCGGGAATGCCGCGCAGGCCCTTGACCACGGCGCCGTGGGTTTCCGCCAGCGGCTTCGCGAAGTTGCTGCCCTGCGATACGCAGGCCACCTTGCCGCGCAGGTCTTCCCACTTCGTGATGCCGCTGGCCCTGGCCACCAGCGCCGCGCCGCCGACCAGGTCGTAGGGCGTGGGAGCGAACGACAGGATCTCGCTGCGCTCCTGCGTCCACTGGATGTTGGCGATCAGCAGGTCCACCTTGCCGCTCTGCAGGAACTGCACGCGCGTGGAGGCGGTGACGGGCACCGTCTCCAGCGGCACGCCCAGGCGCCGCGCGATGTCGGCCGCGAGCGCGGTCTGGTAGCCGCCGGTCTTGCCGGTGGCGGGATCGAGCCGGCCGAAGGGCGGACTGGCGCCGTCGATGCCCACGGCCAGCTTGCCGCGCTGCCGGACTTTGTCGAGCGTGGCGTCGGCGTGCGCGGCGGGCGCGAGGGCGGCGATGGCCAGCGCGGCAGCGAGGGGAACGAGGGCGGCGATTGGAGCGCGGTGGCGGTAGGGCATGACGGAAATCCGGGCAAGGCGCTGCCCGGCCCCGCGCAGGGCGGGGCTGGGTCAGCAGGGATGGAAGGGCGGGGCGGAAAAAGGCGTGCGCGTCGCCGGCCTCAGTGGGCCGGGGCCTGGAACTTCGCCTGCAGCTCGGGCAGCAGCGGGTTGGGCGGCTCGATGCCGAGGCGCTTCTCGGTGGCGATCAGCCAGCCGGTGCGGTGCCAGTCCTGGACCACCTTGTCCACCGCGGCGATGGTGTCTGCCTCGCCCTTGCGGGTCCAGGCCACGGACGGCGCGGGCAGCAGTTCGGTGGTGATCGGGGCGGCGTACTGGCTCCACTCCGCGTTGGTGCGCAGCAGCGGATGGATGAGCGTGCTGTCGTGCACGGCGGCCACGCAATTGCCGCCCTTGAGCGCCAGCAGCGAATCGGAAGCGCTCTTGAAGCCCTGCACCTGCGCACCGTATTCGGCGGTGAGCGGCCTGGCATAGCTGCTGCCCTGGGACAGGCACACCGGCTTGCCGCGCAGGTCTTCCCATTTCTGGATGCCGCTGTCCTTGCGCACTGCGGCCGTGCCTCCCACGCGGTAGAAGGGCGTGGGCGCATAGCCCAGGATGGCGGCGCGCTCGGGGTTCAGCTCCATGGCGGCGATGAGCAGATCGACCTTGCCGGCCTGCAGGAACTGCACGCGCGTCGGCGTCTGCACCTGCACCAGGTCGGCCTCCACCCCCAGACCCTTGGCCAGCGCCCGGGCGAGTTCGGGGTTCCAGCCCACCAGCTGCTGGGTGGCCGGATCGATGGAGCCGAAAGGGCCGCCGTTGACCAGCACGCCGATGGTGACTTTTCCGCGCTGCCGGATCTTGTCGAGCGTGGCGTCGGCATGGGCCGTTGCGGCCGTCAGGGTCAGCACGGCGGCGATGCCGGCCAGGAGCGGGGCGTGGGGGCTGAGGGCGGCGGGAGCGTGGCGCATGGAGTGGAGTATCGTTGGCAGGAGGGAAGCGGAGCCGGAAGGGGCGCCCGTGGGAAAGCGAACAGGTCCCGATCTTCTGGCGCCACGCGGCATGCGGCAACAAACGTTTCCGAGGATCGATATGCGGCGGGCGCGCCAGCCGCTCGCACCCGTCAGCCGCCGTGCGGTACGGCGGCGGGCAGGCGGAAGCCGGACAACTCGTCCGGGGCGCACTGGGCAATCAGGCCGGTCTCCCAGGCCAGATAGCGGCGGGCCGCCTCCAGGTTGCCGTCATGGCGGTCGTGCACGAAGAACAGATAGTCGATCGCGTCCCCGTCGGCCGGCACGCCGGGCGAGCTTTCCACCGGCAGCCCCGCGGCCACCCAGTCGGACGCCAGCGCCCATTGCACGCTGGACGCATCCCCGGGCGTGACCTCGCTGGCTGCCAGCGCGGCGCTTTCGGCGTCGGCCGCCAGGATGAGCAGCGGCGGGCGGAGTGCCTGCGCGGCATCCCGCAGATCTGCGGCCACGCGTGGGCGCACCGACCAGCGCGCTCCGCGGGCGTGCTGCCGGCGGTAGGACAGCGAGGGCTGCACGTCCAGCAGCAGCGGCGGCGCCGGCTCGGCCGCCAGCCAGGCCGGCAGGGCCTGTTGCGCGATCTGCGGCACGGAGGGCGGCAACGCCACGCCGGCCGGGGCCGGCAGCTTCAGCGGGGCATGTATTCCGCCTTCCACGGTGGCCGCCTCATGCCCCTGCCGACGCAGCCAGGCGGCCACGACCGGCGCGCGCACGCCATCGTCGTCCAGCAGCAGCATGCGGCTGCGGCGCACACCGATGACCTGGTCGGTCGCCTGCAGCAACTGGCCGCCCGGTGCGTGGCGTGCTCCGGCGAGCGTGCCGGCCGCGAACTCGCCCGCCGTACGGACGTCGAGCACGTAGGTGGTGCGGCCCGGATCGTCGATCCAGTCCTGTGCTCCGGCGGCATCCAGCCTGGGAACGCCGGCCTCCGCGGCGACACGGGCGGCCCGGTCACGGTCCGCGGCCCGTGCTTCGGGCGGACCGGCCGGCGCGCGGTCGCTGCCGTGCTCCAGCGCCAGTCCGGACAAAGCCCAGCCCTGGGTGCCGTTCTCCAGGGCCAGCACCGGATTGGGAACGCCCAGGCTGCGCAGGATCTGCGCCCCGACGATGCTGCGCGTGCGGCCGGCGCAATGGATGACGATGGGTGTGGCCGGATCCGGGGCGAGTGCGCTCCAGTGGCGTGCCAGCTCCCCGTTCGGCACCGGCAGGGCCCCCGGGATGGTCATCTTGCGGTGCTCTTCCACCGTGCGGCCATCCAGCAGCACCAGCGGCTCGCCCGCCTGCTGGCGGCGCTGCAGCTCGGCCGGGCCGATGTGCGGCGTGCCGAACGCATGCTCCACCAGTTCCCCGAAGGTCTTGGACGGCACGTTCACGCCCTGGAACAGCGTGTAGCCGGCGGCCGCCCAGCCTGGCGCTCCGCCGTCCAGCACGTGCAGGTCGGTGTAGCCCAGCCCGGCCAGGCGGCCGGCAGCGCGCGCGGCCACGCCATCGCCCTGGTCGATCAGCACGGAGCGCGTGCCGCGGCGGGGTACCAGCCGGGGCACGTCCCGTTCGAGGCGGCTGTAGGGCGCCGGTACGGCGAAGAACGGATGGCCTTCGCCGAACTGGCCGGCTTCGCGCACGTCCAGCAGGGCGATCTCCTGGCCGTCGTTCAGCCAGGTGCGCACGGTGGCGGCGTCAACGGTCGGGGGCGGTACGGGAGCGGACTGGGTCGGTGCGGGCATGGCGGTTGCGTGAAGAAAGGGCAAACCGCCGACCATAGGGCCGAACCGCCGCCCAGCCCCACGGCGCGGCAGAACGGTTTCGACTATGCATAGTCGTTTTCCGCACACCTCCCGCATGGCGCGCGGGCGCGTGCCCCGCCCGGGGCTACAGCCAGAACGGCCCTGCCGCCGGCCCCTTCTGGATCGTGAATTCCGGCGATCCACCCAGCACGAAGCTGCCCAGCAGCAGGCTCAGCAGCGACATGAAGATGCTGGCCCAGAAAGCGGTCCAGAAGCCGTCGATATGGAAGCCGCTGACCAGCTTGCCGACCAGCATCAGCACCAGCGCATTGATGACCAGCAGGAAGAGCCCGAAGGTCAGCAGCGTGAGCGGCAGCGTCAGCACCACCAGCAGCGGGCGCACCACGGCATTGGCCAGGCCCAGCAGCAGGGCGGCGACCACCAGGGCGCCGGTGCTGCCGAAGCGCAGCCCCTTGAACACATGGCTGGCCACCCACAGCGCGAACGCCGTGATGGCCCAGTGGAGCAGGAAGGGCGTGAGGTTGGCCAGCATGGTGGGGCTCCTGCGTTGCGCGGGTATCGCCGGGGCTACTTGCCCCAGCTGTCCTTCAGGCCGGTCACCCGGTTGAATACCGGCTCGCCCGGAGCATGGTCCTTGCGGTCCGCCACGAAGTACCCGAACCGCTCGAACTGGAACTTATCGTCCGGCTGCGCACCGGCCAGGGAGGGCTCGACATAGGCGGTCACCACCTTCAGGCTGTCCGGATTGAGCAGCGCCAGGAAGTCCTTGCCGCCGGCATCGGGCTGGGCATCGGTGAACAGGCGGTCATACAGGCGCACCTCGGCGGGTACGCCGTCGGCCACGCCCACCCAGGTGATGGCGGCCTTGACCTTCACGCTGTCGGCCCCAGGCGTGCCGCTCTTGGTGTCGGGCACCACCGTCGCGAGCACCTTCGTGACTTTGCCTTCGGCATCCTTCTCGCAGCCCGTGCATTCGATGACGTAGCCGCCCTTCAGACGGACCTTGTTGCCCGGGAAGAGGCGCTTGTAGCCCTTGGGCGGGGTTTCCTCGAAATCCTCGCGCTCGATCCAGACTTCCCTGCCGAGCGTGAAGTGGCGCACGGGCGCTTCCGTGCCTTCGGGCGGATGGGGCAGGGCGGGCAGTTGGCAGGGCTCGAGGTGGCCGGCGCCGAAAAGCCCGTCCCAGTTGGTGAGTTCGAGCTTCACCGGGTCCAGCACGGCCATGCCGCGGTGGGCCTGGTTCTCCAGGTCCTCGCGCAGGCAGCCTTCCAGCGTGGCGTAGTCGATCCAGGAGTAGTCCTTGGTCACGCCGATGCGCTCGCAGAACAGCTGCAGGGCCTCGGGCGTGTAGCCACGGCGGCGCAGGCCGACGATGGTGGGCATGCGCGGGTCGTCCCAGCCGCTCACGATGCCGTTGTCCACCAGGTGCTTGAGCTTGCGCTTGCTGGTCACCACGTAGGTGAGGTTCAGGCGCGCGAACTCGTACTGGCGCGGCTGGGGCGTGGCGATCAGGCCGCCCTCGGCCAGGCGGTCCAGCAGCCAGTCGTAGAAGGGGCGCTGGTCTTCGAACTCCAGCGTGCAGATGCTGTGGGTGATGCGCTCCAGCGCATCCTCGATGGGGTGCGCGAAGGTGTACATCGGGTAGATGCACCACTTGTTGCCGGTGTGGTGGTGCTCGGCATGCTTGATGCGGTAGATGGCCGGATCGCGCAGGTTGATGTTGGGCGAGGCCATGTCGATCTTCGCGCGCAGCACGGCTGCCCCATCCGGCAGTTGGCCGTCGCGCATTTCGCGGAAGCGCGCGAGGTTCTCGGCGGGCGTGCGGGCGCGGAAGGGGCTGTCCACGCCGGGCTTGCCGAAGTCGCCGCGGTTGGCGCGCATCTCCTCGGGGCTCTGCTCGTCCACGTAGGCGTGGCCGGTCTCGATCAGGTACTCGGCCGCGCGGTACATGAAATCGAAGTAGTCGCTCGCCTGGTAGGGCGCGGCGGTGCCGGGGCCCTGGCCGATCTGCGTCCAGTCGAAGCCCAGCCAGCGCACGGCATCGATGATGCCATCGACGTATTCCTGGTCTTCCTTCTCGGGGTTGGTGTCGTCGAAGCGCAGATGGCACACTCCGCCATAGTCGCGCGCCAGCCCGAAGTTCAGGCAGATGCTCTTGGCATGGCCCACGTGCAGGTAGCCGTTGGGCTCGGGCGGGAAGCGGGTGCGGATCTTCGCGGGGTCGGGCTGGCCGGCGGCGTGGTGGGCGGCGTCGCCCGGCGTGCCGGCCCAGCGGGCCTGGGCGTAGGTGCCCTGGGCGAGGTCGGATTCGATGATCTGGCGCAGGAAATTGCTCGGTTTGGCGGACTCGGCCGTCGCGGGGGAGGGGGCATGCGAACTCATGGACGCATTCTAGGGTGCCGCCCCTGCCGGTAACCCCCTGCAACAAACGCCGCTACGTCCGGAAACAAGATTGTTCGGCATTTGTGCCATCCTGCGGGGCATGTGGCGCGTTACAGAGCGCATGGGGCTCGTCCCCGCCTTCCCGGCGGCGCCGGGCCCGTTTCCAAGGAGAACTTCCATGACCAAAAGTCGTTCCTTCGCAGCCATCGTCGCCGCGGCCGGCGTCGGGCTGGCCCTGCTGGCCGCCTCGGGTGCCGCGCAGGCGCGCGACGTGTTCTGGTCCATCGGCGTCAATTCCCCCGGCGTCTCGGTGGGCGTGGGCACCGGCCCGGGTGTCATCTACAGCCCCCCGGTGACCTACGTGGCCCCGCCGCCCGTGTATTACTCGCCCCCAGCGCCCGTGTACTACGCACCGCCGCCCGTGGCCTACGTGCCGCCCCCGCGCCCGGTGTACTACGCGCCGCCCCCTCCGGTGGTGTACGGCGGGTACGGCTACTACAACCGTCCCCCCCACTGGCACCGCGGCGGCTACTGGCGCTGAGCCCGGCCTGCGAATCCTCCCCGGGCGGCCCGTTCGCCACGGCCGCCCACTTGGGCCCCCGCAAGGGGGCCCTTCTTTTTTCGCGGCATGGATAATGAATGACGACGGATGCGCGCGGCGGGCCGTGCCGGAGTCGGCAGGGCGCCGGTGCCCGTCCCTGGAGTAAAGCCCCCGTGACCACGCCCCGTTCCGTTTTCGTCCTCAACGGCCCCAACCTGAACCTGCTCGGCACCCGCGAGCCCGCCGTCTATGGCTCGCAGACCCTTGCCGACGTGCAGCAGCTCTGCGAAGCCGCCTGCGCCCGCCACGGGCTGGCGCTGCAGTTCCGCCAGAGCAACCACGAAGGCGACCTGGTGGACTGGATCCACGAGGCCGGCCGCCTGCACGCCGCGGGCCGGCTGGCCGGCGTGGTGCTGAACGCGGCGGCCTACACCCACACCAGCGTGGCCCTGCTCGATGCCGTGAAGGGGACGGGGGTGCCGCTGGTCGAGCTGCACATCAGCAACGTGCATGCGCGCGAGAGCTTCCGCCACCATTCCCATATCGCCAGCGCGGCACGGGCCGTGATGTGCGGGTTCGGAGTGCCGGGCTACGCCCTGGCGATCGACGCGGTGGCCGGCTGGTGATGGCCGCTGCCTTGCCGATGCCCCCCATGCCCGCGGAGGCGGCCGCGCTCGCCGCGCAGGCCGATATCCGCACCACGCCCTGTGGCGACGGGGCCATCGTCTGGCACGTCTGGCAGGCGACCGGCCAGCCGGAGGCCGCAGCGCCGCCGCTGGTGCTGTTGCACGGCGGCAGCGGCAGCTGGACGCACTGGGTGCGCAACATCGATACCCTGCGCTCCTGGGGGCGCACGGTCTGGGTGCCCGACCTGCCGGGCTTCGGCGATTCGGCCGTGCCACCGGGCGGTGCCGATGCCGACGCGCTGGTGGCACCGCTCGCGCAGGGCATGCGCGCGCTGTGGGGCGATACGCGCTGCGATCTGGTGGGCTTCTCCTTCGGGGGGCTCACGGCCGGGTTGCTGCTCGCGGCCGAGCCGTCGCTGGCGCGCCAACTGGTGCTGGTGGGCGCGCCCGCCATGGGCGTGGTTCCGGAACGCCAGATCACGCTCAAGGGCTGGCGCCACCTGGCGTCCCCGGCGGCGCAGGAGGCAGCGCACCGCCACAACCTGGCCGAGCTGATGCTGCACGACACGTCGCTGATCGACGGGCTCGCGCTGGACCTGCACCAGGCCAATGTCGTGCGCGACCGCATGCCGCGCCGGCGCCTGGCCCATACCGACGCCCTGGCCCGGGCCCTGCCGGCCGTGCGCTGCCCCGTGCATGCCATCTATGGCGCGCGCGACACGCTCTACCGCGAGTGGATCGCCGCGCTGGAAGGCGCCTACCGCGCCGCCGCGCCGGATTTCCGGGGCTTTGCCCTGGTGCCGGATGCCGGGCACTGGGTGCAGTTCGAGCGCCCCGGTCCCTTCGAGGACGCGCTGCGGGCCGCGCTGCACGCCGGTGCCGCGGCTGCCCGTGGCGCCTGAAGCCATGGCGGACGGTACGCCCCGCATGTCCTCCATGGCGGGCCGCGCGCCGCTGCAGGTGGACGAGCGCGAGGTCGTCTTCACTGCGATGCGGGCCCAGGGGCCGGGCGGCCAGAACGTGAACAAGGTGTCGAGCGCAGTGCAACTGCGTTTCGACATCCCGGCCTCGTCGCTCCCCGAAGACGTCAAGGCCCGGCTGCTGGCCCTGCCCGATGCCCGCATCACACAGGCGGGCGTGGTGGTCATCAAGGCGCAACAGTTCCGCACGCAGGAAGCCAACCGGCTGGATGCGCTGCAGCGGCTCGACGCCCTGGTGGCGCGCGCCGCCCGGCCACCCCGCGTGCGCAAGGCCACGCAGCCCTCCTACGGCGAGCGGCAGCGCCGCCTGCAGGACAAGCGCGAGCGCTCCGGCACCAAGGCGCTGCGGGGCCGGGTGCGGGACGCGGGCTGATCCTCCGGCCGCGGCTGCGCCCGGATTGGTGCAACGGCTGCAACGATGTGTTTGCTGCACGGGCCTTGGGTTCGCGGCCGGGCGCGCATACATTCAGGACGGGACACTGTCCCGTTCCATATTCCGTTGTCCTGCCACGCCGACCGAACCGCCATGTCTTCGCCCGTACCGCTCTCCGCCATGCCTTCGTCTTCCGCCTCGCCCGTATCCGCGGCGGGCCGGGAGGTGCCCGCACTGTTCGTTTCGCACGGCTCGCCCATGTTCGCGCTGGAAGCCGGGGAAACCGGCCCGGCCCTGCGCGCCTGGGCGGACGGTCTGCGCCAGCGCTTCCCCGCGCTGCGCGGCGTGGTGGTGATGTCGCCGCACTGGATGGCGCGCGGCGTGCGCGTCATGACTGGCGCGCAGCCGGCCACCTGGCATGATTTCGGGGGCTTTCCGGAGCCGCTCTATGCGCTGCGCTATCCGGCATCCGGCGCGCCCGGCCTGGCCGGGGAGGTGCTGTCGCTGCTGCAGGCGGCCGGCTTCGACGCGCAGGGTGATGCGCAGCGGCCCTTCGACCACGGCGCCTGGGTGCCGCTGATGCACCTCTTCCCGGCGGCGGACCTGCCGGTGGTGCAGGTCGCGCTGCCCGCCGATGCAGGCCCGCGCGAGGTGTACCACCTGGGTGCGGCGCTGCGCGGCCTGCGTGCGCAGGGCGTCCTGGTGATGGGCTCCGGCAGCATGACGCACAACCTCTCCGAGTTCTTCGGCGGTGCGCGCGGTGCGCAGCCCTATGTGACCGAGTTCTCCCGGTGGGTGGAAGGTGCGCTGCAGCGGGGCGACGTGGAGGAACTGCTGGAATACCGCAGCCGGGCCCCGCACGCCGTGCGCGCGCATCCCGGCGACGACCATTTCCTGCCGCTGTTCTTCGCGCTCGGCGCGGCCGGCGAAGACCGTGCGCCGGCCTACCTGAGCCGGGAGGTGATGCATGGCTCGCTCGCCATGGACGCCTTCGCCCTCGGGCCCGAAGCCGCGGCCGCGTGAAACTCCGGGGCGGCCAGCCGCTCCAAGTCCCGATGACCCAGACCACTTCCTCTGCGCTTCTCCCCTTGCTGGATTTGCCGCTCGCCTTTCTCGGCCGCCGTGCCGCGCCGGATACGGCGCAGCCCTGGCTGCTGGTGCTCATGCACGGCGTGGGCAGCCACGAAAAAGACCTTTTCTCGCTCGCGCCCGCCGTGCCCGGGCACTTCCACGTGCTGAGCCTGCGCGCGCCCTATGCCATGGGGCCGGGGGCCAACACCTGGTTCGAGTTCTCGGTGGAGCCCGACGGCAGCCGCACCATCCATGAAGCCCAGGAGATCGCCAGCCGCAGCCTGCTGGCGCGCACCGTGGAAAGTGCCGCCTCGCAGCTCGGGGTGCCGCCGGAGCGCGTGGTGGTGGGCGGCTTCAGCCAGGGCGGCATCATGGCGTTGTCCCTGCTGCTCACCCGGCCCGAACTGCTGCAGGCCGCCATGGTCTGGCACAGCCGGCTGCTGCCCCAGGTGCTGCCCCATGCGGTCGAACCTGCCGCGCTGCGGGGCCGGGCCCTGTGGGTGAGCCACGGCGAGCAGGACAACGTGATTCCGCTGGCGAGTGCCCGAGCCCTTCGCGACCATGTACGCGGCCTGCCGCTGGCCCTGACCTACCGGGAGTATCCCGGCATGCACGAGATCCGCCCCGGCGAACTGCGCGAGGCGATGGACTGGCTGGCCGCCCTGGGTGCGGCCGAGGCGCTCGCGCGCTGACGCCGCCGCGGTGGCGGCCGCCTGCGCATCCGGTCACATGCGCTTACCGCGCCGGGCACGGCGCGGCTCCACAATGGCCGGTGGCGGGGCTGCTTTCGCTGGCCCTGCATTCCGCCGCGGCGCGCGCCGCGTTTCCGTTCGCGAAAGACACCCGCATGCCCGATTCCGATCCCCAGGATTTCCGCCCGCCGTCCTCTTTGCCGCGCCGCGCATCGCCCGCGGGCTGGGTGCTGGCGGGCGTGGCCGGCGCCGCGGTGCTGGCAGGGGCTGCCTGGTGGTTCGGGTGGATTCCGCCGTCCGCGCGCACGGCAGGGGCGCCGCCGGCCGCCCAGTCGCTCGAGCCTCCCGTGGCCGAGGCGCCGGCATCCGTGCCGGAGCCCGTGGCCTCCGGGCCGCAGCACCCCGTGGACTCTGCGCAGGCGCCGCCGCCGCCCGCGATGAAGGACTCCGACGCCTTCATCACACAGGCGCTGGGCGAGTGGCTGGGGAGCGATCGCATCGCCGCCCTGCTGCACCTCGACGACATCGTGCGGCGCATCGTGGTCACCGTGGACAACCTGCCCAGAACCCAGGCGCCGTCGCGCCTGTGGCCCGTGCAGCCGGCGCCGCAGCACCTGGCGGTGCAGGCCGAGCCCGGCAGCGCGGTGGACGAGAACGGTGCACCACTGCACGCCACCATCGCCCCGGCCAATGCCGCGCGCTACCAGGCCCTGGTCGCCCTGGTGGAAGCGGTACCGCGCGATCGCGCGGTCGCCCTCTACCGGCAGCTCTACCCGTTGTTCCAGCAGACCTATGTGGACCTGGGCTATCCCAAGGGCTACTTCAACGACCGGCTCGTGGCCGTGCTGGGCCACCTGCAGGAAACGCCCGAGCCGCGCGGGCCCCTGCGCCTGCAGCTCACACGCGTGCAGGGCGAGGTGCCGTCCACCCGGCCCTGGGTGCGCTACGAGTTCGCCGATCCGCACCTGCAGGCGCTGTCCAGCGGCCAGAAGATGATGCTGCGCATCGGACCGGAGAACGCACGCCGGGTCAAGGCCGTGCTGGCCGACCTGCGCCGCCAGCTGGTGTCGGCCCATGCGCCTGCCCAGGCCACGGCGGTGCCAGCACCGTCGGTGGCCGCGAGCGCCGCACCCTGATCCACCCACCACGCCCCGCCATGCCTCTTTTCATCGCCATGAACCGTTTCCGCATCGTCCCCGGCCGCGAGGACGAATTCGTCGAGATCTGGCGCCAGCGCGACAGCCACCTCGCGCAGGTGCCCGGCTTCCAGTCGTTCCACCTGCTGCGCGGCGAGACCACGGCGGAGCACACGCTGTTCGTCTCGCACACGGTGTGGGAGTCTCGCGCGCACTTCGAGGACTGGACGCGCTCGGATGCCTTCCGCGCCGCGCATGCGAACGCCGGCCAGAAGCGTGACATCTACCTGGGCCCGCCGCAACTGGAACTGTTCGACGCTGCGTGGTGAGGCCGCGGTAGCCGCGCACTGCGCCGTCAGGCGGCAGGCAGCGGCAGGGCGGTCTTGTAGCGCACCTGCTTGAGCGCGAAGCTGGAGCGGATTTTCTCGATGCCCGGAATCGGCGTGAGCTGCTCCAGGATGAAGCGCTCCAGCGCGCCGATGTCGGCGACGGCCACGCGGATCAGGTAGTCCGAATCGCCGCTCATCAGGTAGCACTCCATGACCTCGTCATGCTCGGCGATGCGGCGCTCGAACTGCGCCAGCGCCTCCTTGGCCTGCGATTTCAGGCTGATGCTGATGAACACGTTCAGCCCCAGGCCCAGCACGGCCGGGTTCGCCAGGGCGACATAGCGGGCGATCACCCCCGAGGCCTCCAGCGCCTTGACGCGCGCGAGACAAGGGGACGGCGAGAGATGCACGCGGCGCGCCAGCTCCACGTTGGAGAGCGAGCCGTCGGCCTGCAGCTCGGCCAGGATGCGCAGATCGATCGTGTCCAGCTTCATGTGCGGCAGTTTAGAAGATTGCCGGCATGAAATGCTGCCATTCGGGGTTTCCCAGGATGGTGAACAGCCGCCCATGCCGCGCCGGGACCGGTAAAGTGCTTCGGCATGAATGCTCCGCTGCCGCTCCATGCTCTGGGTGCCCAGGCCGCCGCCACGTCCTCCGGCATGCCCGTTGCCGATGCCGATCCGCAGGAAACCGCCGAATGGCGCGACGCCTTCCTGGCCCTGGTCGCCACCCAGGGGCCGGAGCGTGCCCGCTTCGTGCTGGACGAACTCGCGGCCCTGGCGCGCCAGCAGCACACCGGCTGGCAGCCCACGCTGAACACGCCGTACGTCAACACCGTGGCCGTGGAGGCGCAGCCGGTGTTCCCCGGCGACCTGGCCATCGAGGAGCGGCTGGCCTCCCTCATGCGCTGGAATGCCCTCGCCATGGTGGTGCGCGCCAACCAGGCCTATGGCGAGCTGGGCGGCCATATCGCCAGCTACGCGAGCGCGGCCGACCTGTTCGAAGCCGGCTTCAACCACTTCTTCCGCGCCCGCGAGGGCACGGGCCCCGGCCAGCACCGGGGCGACCTCGTGTTCTTCCAGCCGCACAGCGCGCCGGGTGTCTATGCGCGCGCCTTTCTCGAAGGCCGGCTGACCGAGCACGACCTGCAGCACTACCGCCAGGAGATCACCGCGCCCGCGGCGGGCGCGCAGGGCCTCTCCAGCTATCCGCACCCCTGGCTCATGCCCGACTTCTGGCAGTTCCCCACGGGCTCCATGGGCATCGGGCCGATCAGCAGCATCTACCACGCGCGCTTCATGCGCTACCTCACGCACCGCAACCTGCTGGATTGCCAGGGGCGCAAAGTGTGGGGCGTGTTCGGCGACGGCGAGATGGACGAACCCGAAAGCATGAGCGCATTGACGCTCGCCGCGCGCGAGGGGCTGGACAACCTCGTGTGGGTGGTCAATTGCAACCTGCAGCGGCTCGACGGCCCGGTGCGCGGCAACGGCCGCATCGTCGATGAGCTGGAGCGCCTCTTCGCCGGCGCGGGCTGGAACGTGGTCAAGCTGCTCTGGGGCAGCGACTGGGATGGCCTTTTCGCGCGGGACCTGACCGGCACGCTGGCGCGCACGCTGGGTGGCACGGTGGACGGGCAGATGCAGACCTTCGCCGCCAAGGACGGGCGCTACAACCGCGACCACTTCTTCGGCCAGTCGCCGGAACTGGTGGCGCTGGCCCAGGGCCTGACCGACGAGCAGATCGACCGCCTCAAGCGTGGCGGCCACGACCTGGTGAAGATCCACGCCGCCTATGCCGCTGCTGCTGCCCACCGTGGCCAGCCGACGGTGATCCTGGCCCACACCAAGAAGGGCTATGGCATGGGTACGGCGGGGCAGGGCAAGATGACCACGCACAGCCAGAAGAAGCTGGATGAGTCCGACCTGCTGGAATTCCGCAACCGCTTCAACCTGCCGCTCACCGACGCGCAGGCCACGGGTCTGGCCTTCTACCGTCCGGCCGAGGACAGTCCCGAGATGCGCTACCTGCGCGAGCGCCGCGCCGCGCTGGGCGGCACGCTTCCGCGCCGCGAGACCGCCTGCGACGCGGTGCCCGTGCCGCCCGTGGGGCAGTACGCCCAGTTCGCGCTGCAGGCCCAGGGCAAGGAGATGAGCACCACCATGGCCTTCGTGCGCATGTTGGGCTCCCTGCTGAAGGACGCGCAGCTGGGCCCGCGCATCGTGCCCATCGTGGCCGACGAGGCACGCACCTTCGGCATGGCGAATCTCTTCAAGCAGGTGGGTATCTACAGCAGCCTGGGCCAGCGCTATGCGCCGGAGGACATCGGTTCGGTGCTCAGCTACCGCGAGGCGCTGGACGGCCAGATACTGGAAGAGGGCATCAGCGAGGCCGGTGCCATCGCCAGTTGGACGGCCGCCGCCACCAGCTACAGCGTGCATGGCCTGGCGATGCTGCCGTTCTACATCTACTACTCTATGTTCGGCTTCCAGCGCGTGGGCGACGCCATCTGGGCCGCGGCCGACCAGCGCGCGCGCGGCTTCCTGCTGGGCGCCACCTCGGGCCGCACCACGCTGGGCGGCGAAGGGCTGCAGCACCAGGACGGCTCCAGCCACCTCGTGGCCGCCACCATTCCCAACTGCAAGGCCTACGATCCGGCGCACGCGGGCGAGCTGGCAGTCATCCTGGATGCCGGCATGCGCGAGATGCTGGTGGAGCAGCGCGACGTGTTCTATTACGTCACGCTCATGAACGAGAACTACGCCCAGCCCGACCTGCCGGCGGGCGTGGAAGAAGGCGTGCTGCGCGGCTGCTATGTGTTCAGCGGCCCCACGCCATCCCCAGGCCCGGCCGACGCGCCCGCGGTCACCCTGCTGGGCTCCGGCGCGATCCTTACCGAAGTGGTCAAGGCCGCGCAGGCCCTGGCGGCCGAGGGCGTGCAGGTGACGGTGGTGAGCGTGACCAGCTGGAGCGAACTGGCGCGCGACGGCGTGGCCTGCGAGCAGCGCCTGCTGCAGGGCGAAGCCCGGCCGGGAACGCCCTGGCTCACGCAGGTGCTGCAAGGCACGCAGGGCCCGGTGGTGGCCGCCACGGACTATGTGCGCGCCGTGCCCGAGAGCGTGCGCGCCTTCGTACCGGAAGGCCGCCGCTACCTCACCCTGGGGACGGACGGCTTCGGCCGCAGCGACACGCGCGCGGCGCTGCGCGGCCATTTCGGCGTGGATGCCGCCAGCGTGGCCGGGGCCGCGCGCAGCCTGCTGCACACTACTTCGCCATGGTGGCCTCGGTGATGTGCTCCACGAAAAGCCGCACGGCCTCCGAGGCATGGTCGCGGCTCCAGACCACCCCCACCGGGCCGAAGGGGATGACGCGGTCCAGCGGCAGCATGCGCAGGTTGCCCAGCGTGGCCTGGTACTCGGCCATGGCCCCGGAGCACACGCCCACGTAGTCGCCCTGGTGCAGCAGGGCCTGCAGCGTGGTGATGGCGGCGGTCTCCACCCTGGGCAGCAGCCAAGACGCACCGCTGTCTAGCAGGGCCGTGTCCAGCTGCGAACGCATCAGCGTGCCCTTGGGCGGCATGATCCAGTCCTCCTGCAGCAGGTCCGCCAGGCGCACGGGCCCGGGCGCATCCCAGAAGCGGCTGGCACGTCCCACCACCAGGCAGACGGTGTCCTCGAACAGCTCGCGGTGGTCCAGCCGCCCCTGCCAGGCGCGCGCATCCAGCGAGCCGACCACCACGTCCAGCTGCCGGTTCTCCAATCCTTCGAGCAGGTTCCCGAACGGACTCTCCGATACGGTGACCGAGATGTACGGGTGCAGGGCCTGGAACCGCGCCAGCGCCTGCGGCACCCCGCGCGCCACGCCGGCCCACACGCTGCCGATGTGCAGGCGCGCGCTGCGGCCCGCGGCCACCGCGCCCAGTTCGAGCTGCGTGCGCGAGATGTCGCCCAGCACGCCCACGGCCAGCCGCTTCATGATGACCCCGGCCGGCGTGAGCTGGATGCGCCGCCCGCGCGTGACCAGGGGCATGCCCACCAGTTCCTCCAGGTCCGCCAGCCAGTGCGACATGGCCGACTGCGTCATGTGCATGCGCGCGGCCGCCTCGGTCAGCGTGCCGGCCTCGTCCAGCACGAGAAAGGATTCGAGGTGCCGGATTTTCAATCGGCGTGCCCAGGCCACGTGTTCAAGAGACATGAGTAAATGCTAATGGATTCATCGGGCGAATTCGCTGGTCCCGGGGCATGCACCTCCGAATAATCGCTCCAGGAAGGCCGGCATGGGCACGGCTGCAACCTGTTTCTTCGGAGATTGCATACCATGAACAAAACTTCTTGGCTGGCCCGGTGGGCTGCCGTGGCCCTCACCTGGGCCGTGGCCGCCGCCCCGGCACTGGCGCAGGATGCCGCGGGCTACCCCGGCACCCGTCCCATCCGCCTCGTGGTGTCCCAGCAGGCCGGCGGCAGCTCCGACACGGTGGCCCGCCTGTGGGCCGAACACGCCGGCAAGGCGCTGGGCGCCAACATCGTCGTGGAGAACAAGCCCGGCGCGGGCGGCATCATCGCGGCGCAGCAGGTGCTCGGCCAGCCGGCCGACGGCTACACGCTGATGTTCGGCGGGGTGTCGCAGATGGTGCTCAACAAGTTCGTGTACAAGCCGCTGCCATACGACCCCGAGAAGGATTTCACCGGCGTGGGCATGCTGAGCACCGTGCCCTTCGTGCTGGTGGCCAACCCTGCCACGGGCTTCAAGTCGCTGGACGACCTGGTGAAGTACGCCAAGGCGCACCCGGGCGAGCTGAACTTCTCGTCCTCCGGCCTGGGCAATTCGACGCAGCTGGCGGTGGAACTGCTGCAGAAGAAGCTCGGCATCTCGATGACGCATGTGCCTTTCAAGGGCGAACCCGATGGGCTCATGGCGACCATCGGCGGCCAGACCCAGGTGATGGCCCCGGTGGCCGGCACCGCGCTGCCGCACATCAAGAACCGCAAGGTGGTGCCGCTGGTGGTGCTGGCGCCTTCGCGCCTCGCCGAACTGCCCGATGTGCCGGCCGCCAACGAACTGGGCGTGAAGGATTTCGACACCATGGGCTGGAGCGGCATCGTCGCCAGGGCCGGCACGCCGCCAGCGATCATTGCCAAGCTGCACGAGGGCACGCGCGCCTTCCACGCCAGCGCCGAGGTGCAGGCCAGGCTGCGCGCCATGAACGCGATTCCCATGGCCGGCCCCGCCAGCCAGCTCATGGAAGTGGCGCGCCGCGACACCCGGGCATGGGGTCCGACGCTCGACGCGCTGAACCTGAGCGGCAAGTGAGGAACGACATGACCCACGAAGCGATGGTGTCCTGCCCGCAACCCGAGGCGGCCGAATCGGGCATCGAAATCCTGCGCGCGGGCGGCAACGCGGTGGATGCCGCCGTCGCCACCGCGCTGGCACAGACCGTGGTGGACCCGCTGATGTGCGGCATCGCCGGTTTCGGCACGGCGGCCGTGTACATGCAGGGCGCGAACGGGCCGGCGGCCCACGAATACTTCGACTTCCACGCCCCCGCGCCGCTCGCCTGCCGCGAAGACATGTGGGCCGGCCTGCTCGAAGGCGAGACCCGGGACGGCTTCGGCTTCATCCTGAAGGGCCGCGTCAACGACATCGGCCCGCAGTCCATCGCCACGCCGGCCACACTCAAAGGGCTGGAGGCCATGCACCGCGCCCACGGCCGCATGCCGTGGAAGGAGGTGATGGCGCCCGCGATCGCCTGGGCGCGCGAGGGCTTTTTCGTGCGGCCCGGCATGCACGCCTTCTGGATCGACGAGCCCACCATGGGCCGTGTGAGCAACCTCGACCGGTTGCGCTACAGCGACGAAGGCCGAGCGCTCTACTGCCGCCCGGACGGCTCGCCCAAGCCCATCGGGGCCCCGCTCGCCAATGCCGGAATGGCGGATGTGCTGGCGCAGGTCGCGCAGGAGGGCATCGCGCCGTTCTACGAAGGCGAACTGGCGCGCCGCATGGTGGAGCATGTGCAGTCGCTGGGCGGCCTGCTGTCGCTCGATGACCTGCAGGGCCATGCCGTGCGCCGCACGGTTCCGCTCGTGGGCAGCTACCGCGGTCGCTCCGTGACGACCAACCAGCCTCCGGGCGGCGGCGCCATGCTGCTGCAGATGCTGAACATCCTGGAGAACTTCCCGCTGGCGGAGATGGAGCACAACGGCCCGGCCTACCTGCGCCTGCTCAGCGAAGCGATGAAGAAGGCCACCTCGGACAAGGACCTGCACATCGGCGATCCGGCCTTCGTGGAGGTGCCGCTGGATGCGCTGCTCTCGAAGGAGGCCGCGGCGCGCGTGGCCGAGGACATCCGTGCGGGCAAGCGCCACCGCGTGGAGCGCGTGAACCCGGGCGCTCCGGTGCCGCGCGATACCACCCACCTGAGCGTGGTGGACGGCGACGGCAACTGCGTGTCGATGACGCATTCCCTGGCCATGCCCTCGGGCGTGATCACGCCGGGCATGGGGTTCTTCTACAACGGCTGCATGGGCGTGTTCGATCCGCGGCCGGGCCGCGCGGGCAGCATCCAGCCGGGCAAGAGCCGCTTCACGTCGTCGTGCCCGACCATCGTCTTGCGGGACGGCAGGCCGGAAATCGTGCTGGGCGCGCCGGGCGGCACGCAGATCGCCATGGGCGTGCTGCAGGTGCTGCTCAACATGATCGACCACGGCATGGGCATGCAGGAGGCCGTCTCGGCGCCGCGCTTCTCGTCCACCAGCAATTCCATCGACGTGTGCAACCGCATCCCGCGCCACGTCACGCGCGCATTGCAGGCGGACGGCTGCGAGGTGTTCCGCAACCCGTACAACTACACCATCGGCTGGGTGCACGGCGTGCAGATCGGCGAGGACGGGCGGTTGCATGGCGGTGCCGATCCCGGGCGCGACGGGGTGGCCTACCGCACGGCCGTGGCCTGAGGCCGCTAAACTCGGCCGCATCTCCTTGTCCGACCCGGTCCCGCGCGCCGCGGGAGTCGCCGTGCCCCCATCGCCGCTTCACCTGCTTTTCTGGATGCGCCGCTGCCTGCCCCGCCTGCCGGCTGGCAGGCGCCGCGCATGGGCCTGGGCGGCCGGATGCCTGGCGGCATGGCTGGCCGCCTGGCCAGGCACCGCGCTTCCGGAAAGCCTGGTGGCCGTGGATGCGAAATCCCGCGCCGTGGCCCAGACGGTGTTCGGCATCCTGGGCTACACCCGCTGGCCGGAAGAGCCGCAGACACTCCGGCTCTGCGTGGTCGGACCGACCGAATTCGCCGACGAACTCCTGCAGGGCGCGGAGCCGACGCCCACCCGCCGCATCGAGGTGCGCCGCATGCGGCTGGGCGATGCCGCGCTCCCCACGGCATGCGACGGCGTCTACGCGGGCCACCTGGAGGACGCCGAATGGCGGCAACTTCTCGAGAAGATGGGAACGCGACCGCTGCTGTCGATCAGCGAGCGGCGCGAACTCTGCCGCATCGGCTGCATGTTCTGCCTGGAGGTGCGCCAGGACGGCGTCGGCTTCGAAAGCAACCTGGATTCGGTGGCCCGCAGCGGAGTGCGCGTGAATCCCCGCGTGCTGCAACTCTCGCGCAGGAAGGCCGCGCCATGAGGCAGGCCGGCACGGCCGGTCCCGGCGATACCCTGCGCGCCGTCGTGCAGCGGGCGCACCTGAGCATGGCGTTGCTGGCGGTGGCGCTGGCCGGGGTGCTGCTGCTCGTGGCCGGGTTGGTTGCGTTGCGCGTGTACGCAATGAACAACCTGCAGCTGGTGGCGCGATCCCTGGCTTACACCGTGGAAGCAGCGGTGGTGTTCGGCGACCGGGAGGATGCGTCCGAGACGCTGCGCCGCATGGTGGCGGACGAGGGCGTGGCCGAGGCGCGCGTCACGGATGCCCACGGCGCCGTCTTCGCCGAATGGCATGCGGAGCTGGGCGGCCTGAAAGGCCGGCTGGCCCCGGCGGTGGCTTCCCTGGTGGGGCTCGCGCCCGTCGCCGTGCCCATCCGCCACGAAGGCGAGGACAGCGGCGCGGTCATGCTGCGCAGCGATGGCCTGGGCCTGCTGTACTTCATCGGCACCGGCATGGCGGCCCTCGCGCTGTGCCTGGCCGTGAGCGGCGCCGTGGGCCTGGTGCTGTCCCGGCGCATGCTGCGCGACATGGTGGTGCCGCTGCAGGCGCTGGCCACCGTCGCGCGGTCGGTGCGCCGCGACCACGTCCACGGTCTGCGGGTGCCCCCGGCGCGCATCGCGGAGCTGGACGCGCTCGGCGACGATTTCAATGCGCTCCTGGCGGAGCTGGAACGCCGCGAGGCGCTGCTGGAGCAGCGCAACGTCGCGCTGACCCACCAGGCCCTGCACGACGGGCTGACCGGCCTGTCCAACCGCTCCCACTTCGAGCAGCATCTGCAGTCCTGCCTGGAGGAGGCGCGCGGCGCCGGCACATCGCTGGCGCTGCTGTTCCTGGACAACGACCATTTCAAGGCCGTCAACGACACCCACGGCCATGCGGCCGGCGATGCCCTGCTGGTGGCCGTGGCGCAGCGCCTGCGCTCGCAGGCGCGCGAGACCGATCTGGTGGCGCGGCTGGGCGGCGACGAGTTCGCCATCGTGATGGCGCCGGTGGGCGGCCCGCGCGATGCCGAGCGGATGGTCGCCAGCGTGCAGGAAGCCATGCGCGATCCGGTCGCGCTGGAAGGTGGATTGGAGCTGCAACCCGCCGTCAGCATCGGCGTGGCGGTGTTTCCCCTGCATGCCGGCGACATGGGTGCGCTGATGCGGTTCGCCGACATGGCGATGTACCGGGTGAAAGCCGAGCGGCGCGGCGGCCTGAGGTCTCGATAGCTATAATAAATTAACTATTAAATAGCATCTATCGATAGTCTGGTGGATGTGCGCCTGGAGGGTTTGCATGGCGATTTTCGATACGGATGTTGATGGCGCCCACGGGAGCGGTGTGGCGCAAGGGCGCGTGGCGGGCGTCATTCTTTCCCTGGCGTTCACGGCGCTGCTCGCGGCCTGCCAGGCGCCGCCCGCGCCGCCTCCCGCCCCGGAGGCTCCCGCGGCGCCCACCGCCTCGGAGCGCAAGGCCGCCGTGCTCCGGCAGTACGGCTTCGAGCCCACTGAAGCGGGTTGGGAGCTGCAGATGTCGGGCAAGCTGCTGTTCGACTTCGACTCGGTGGAACTGAATGCCGAGAGCCATGACAGCGTGCTGCGCATGGGACAGGCGCTTGTGGCAGTGGGCATCGAGACCCTGCGCGTGGAGGGCCATGCCGACGAGCAGGGTGCCCGCGCCTACAACGAGCGCCTGTCGCTGCGGCGCGCCCAGGCCGTGGCCCGGGTGCTGGCCGACGCGGGCCTGCCCGCGGCCCGCATCGACACGGTCGGGCTGGGGGCTTCCCGCCCCGTCGTGCAGGGCACGTCCGCCGCCAGCCGCCGCGAGAACCGGCGCGTTGCGATCATCGTGCCTGCGTTCTGAGCCCGTGCCTGCGGCCGCTCAGCCGCCCGGCCGGAAATAGGCGTCCAGCACGGGCATCAGCGTCGGGAACTCGTGCGCGAAGCGCTCGCGGCTGACGAAGTAGGCCTCGCAGGCCACGGCGAAGAATTCCGCCGGCGCGGTGGCGCCGTAGGCATCGAGCCAGGGCCGCTCGCCGCCGAAGCGCTGGGCGATGATCACGCGCTCGCGGAAGTCCCGGTAGGCGGGCTCCCAGGCCGCGCGCCACTGCTCGCGCGCCGCCCGTGTGCCGTGTGTGCCGAGGAAGCCCGCGGGCAGGGGAGGGTAGCCGTCCGCGCCGCCGTTGCGCATGTCCAGCTTGTGCGCGAACTCGTGCACGACCACGCTCGTGCCGCTGCCTTGGTCGCCGTCCGCCAGGGGCCGGCCGGCGCCGTCCACCGCGGGCCAGCTCAGCATCACGGGGCCGCGGTCCATGGCTTCGCCCAGCAACACCTCGTCGTAGTCGTGGACCACGCCGGCCTCGTCCACGGACTGCCGGCGCGCCACGGCCTCGCCGGGGTGGACGACGATGCCAACGAAATCGTCGTACCAGGCCAGCGCCTCGGCGGGCTCTCCCCAGTGCAGCAGCGGCAGGCACGCCTGCGCGGCGATGGCCACCGCCATGGCATCGGTCACCTCCAGCCCGTGGGCGCCGGTGAACTCCTTGCGCTGCAGGAACAGGGCGCTCAGCGCGCGCAGCTTGGCCTGGTCGTGCAGCGGCAGTTCCGCGAGGAAGCGGTAGCGCGATACCGTCTGCAGCCACAGCGTGGCGGGGATGTCGGGCACCGGGGCGATCGCCGAGCGCACGTGGCGGGAGAACTTGCGCACCAGGCGCGTGAAAGCGGAGGCAGGGGCCATGCCGCTATCTGGGGACGAGGCAGATGCGTTCCAAGCCCGCCGCCGTGAGGCGCAATGCCTCCGCGCGCGGCGTCCGTGCGGACAGGTCCCAGTCGGTGAGCACGTGGCGTGCGAGGGCGGTGTCGCCGGTCCCCTGCAGCACATGGTCCGCGGGCAGGTGGGTGTGTCCGTGGATCAGGGCACGCGCCTGCGCGGCCTGCAGCCACTGCACCGCCGCGGCATGGTCCACGTCGCCGTAGAAGGCGGTGCCCGACTGCTTGCGGGATTCGCTCTCGGCGCGCGCGCTGCGGCCCTGGGCGCGGCGCGCGGCCAGGGGCAGTGCGAGCAGTTGCGCCTGCCACTGCGAGTCGCGCGCCATGGCGCGGAATTTCTGGTAGGGCACGTCCTCCAGGCACAACGCATCGCCGTGGCTCAGCAGCCAGCGGCCGCCGGCGAAGACCAGCACCGTGGGGTCCTGCAGCACCGGTATGCCCGTCGCTTCCGTGAACCCCGTACCCACCAGGAAGTCGCGGTTGCCATGCATGAAATACAGGGCCTTGCCGGATGCGGCGCGGCGCAGCAGCGCGCAGAGCGCAGCCTCGAAGCTGCCTGGCTCCTGGATGGCGTCGTCGCCCACCCAGACCTCGAACAGGTCGCCCAGGAGGAACACGGCGTCGGCGGGGGTGGTGTCCAGGTAATGCGATAAGGCATCCATCGTGGCCGGGTGGTCCGCCTCCAGGTGCAGGTCGGAAATGAAATCCACCGTGCGCCACGCGCCGGGCGCAACGAACTCCCGGATGTCGGGCGCAGACAGGCTCATGACAGTACGGGATTCAGAAGTGCTTCGTGCCCAGCCTGCGGCTCAGGGCATCCCCGCGGCGTTCGCGAATCGAAAGGCCGCGGAGCAGGCCACGCCAGCAGACGCCGCAAAAACCGGCTTTGCCGGACTGCTGGCGTCGTCCCCCCAGGGGAGGAAGGCGCGAAGCGACTCAGGGGGAACTCAGGCCACCACGGCCTTTTCGATGATGACGTCGTCCTTCGGCACGTCGTCGTGGAAGCCCTTGCGGCCCGTCTTCACGCCCTTGATGGTGTCCACGATCTCGGTGCCCTTGACCACCTTGCCGAACACGGCGTAGCCCCAGCCCTGGGCGGACGGCGCAGTGTGGTTCAGGAAGCCGTTGTCGGCCACGTTGATGAAGAACTGCGCGGTGGCCGAGTGCGGATCGCTGGTGCGGGCCATGGCCACGGTGTACTTGTCGTTCTTCAGGCCGTTCTGGGCCTCGTTCTCGATGGGCGCGTCGGTGCCCTTCTGGTTCATGCCGGGCTCGAAGCCGCCGCCCTGGATCATGAAACCGGGGATCACGCGGTGGAAGATCGTGTTGTCGTAGTGGCCCTTCTTCACGTAGGCGAGGAAGTTCTCCGTGGACTTGGGCGCCTTGTCGGCGTCGAGTTCGAGGACGATCACGCCGTGGCCGGCGATGTGGAGTTCGACTTGCGGGTTGCTCATTGCGTTTCCTTATGGGGATCCCGGGTGGGGATGTGGGAGATGCGTGCGAGGGTGGCTCACTGCACCACGGTGGCGGATTTGATCACGACCGGCGTCGAGGGCACGTTCTGGTGCATGCCGCGGTTGGCGGTCTCCACCGCCTTGATCTTGTCCACCACGTCCTTGCCGCTCACGACCTTGCCGAACACGGCGTAGCCGTGGCCATCGGGGTTGGGTGCGTTCAGCGCGGCGTTGTCCTTCACGTTGATGAAGAACTGCGAGGTGGCCGAGTCGGGGTTGCCGGTGCGGGCCATGGCGATGGTGTAGGCATCGTTCTTCAAGCCGTTGCCCGCTTCCAGCGGGATCGGGGGGCGCGTGGGCTTCTGCTGCATGTCGGGCGTGAAGCCGCCGCCCTGGATCATGAAGCCGTCGATGACGCGGTGGAAGATCGTGCCGTCGTAGTGCTTGTCCTTCACGTACTGCAGGAAGTTCTCCACCGTCTTCGGTGCCTTGGCGGGGTCGAGCTGCAGCACGATGTCGCCCAGGCTGGTCGCCAGCTTGACCTTCGGCGCGGCCGCGGCGGTCTGCGCGGAGGCGGCGGGCGCGAGCGCCGCGAATGCGGCGCCGGCCAGTGCCAGGGCGGCGAATCGTCTGGAAATCAGGGTCGTCATCCAATCACTCCTTCGAAAAAGATCCGCCATTGCTGGCCCTTGCGCGTCCAGTACTGGCGCTTGACGGGGCCGGTGCGGGCACCTTCTGCGACTTCGCCGAACGTTACCACCATGGTGTCGGTGGCATCCGTCCAGCGCAGCAGCGTCCGGTCCTTGAGGTTCAGCGGACGGCCGCGCAGCGCGCGGACCTCGGCTTCGAGGCTCCTGGCGTAATCGGTGATCGCCATCTTGCCGTAGCTCTGGAAATCGGGCGCATAGAACGACAGCAGGCGGCGCACGTCGCCCTGCGACTTGGCGGCTCGCCATGCATCGAGCACGGCCTCGAACTGCCGGCGCTCGGCCTGCACCGCCTGCGGCTGCACCCACTGGATCTGGCGTGCGATCACCACCGGGGTGGAGCGGGGCTCCACGGTGCGCAGGATGCGCTCCAGGTCGGGATTGGCCAGCGCCAGGCAGCCGTCGGTGGACAGTGGCGCGCGCGAGAACTGCTCGGGCGGCGTGCCGTGCAGCCAGATGCCGCTGCCCGTCTTGCCCCGGCTCACGTCCAGCGGATTGGGGTAGTTGATGGGCAGTGCGCCGGCACCGTAGAAATCCTTGAGCGTGGCGGGATCGAGCCGGCTGGTGATGAAGTACACGCCCAGCGGCGTGCGCTGGTCGCCTTCCAGCGCCTTCTCGATGCCGAGCTTGCCGACCGAGGCGTAATAGTCGGCGATCAGCTCCATGCCCTGTTCGGTGTTCTGGAACAGGTACAGGCGCGATCGCGAGGCATCCACGGCGATGGCATGGCGGGACCGCGCCGAGAGTTCGATGAACTGGGAGGGAATCGCGCGGGCCCCGGGGCGGACGCGCAGCGCGTCCGAGCGCTGCCGGGATTCCGCACGCAGTTCGGCCAGCGCCTCCGCGGCGTTGGGCGAGGGGGGCTGGGGCGCATCGCCCTGGCCTGCCGGCACGTCGCCGAGCTGGCGCACCGGCCGGGTGCGGGCGGACAGCAGGTCGCCCAGCGCGAGTTGCGCCAGCTGGAAATTCGGGTAGTCGCGCGCCAGGCTTTCGGCCTTGGCGAGCGCCTCGCGGCTGCGGCCTTCACCCGTGAGGCGATAGACCTCCATCAGGCGCTGCTCCGCCTGGCCGTCGCGCAGGGGCGCCGGCTGGCCGCGCGGCACCGGCTTGGCGACGGTGCGCTTGTCGCGGACGAGGGCTCGCTCCTTGTCGCCCTGGGCCAGGGCCGCGGGCGCGCCGAACGCGCCGCAGACCACGGACAAAGCGGTTGCCGCCGCGAGCGCGCGGCTACGGAAGGGAATCGCGATCGACATCGGCGCTCAGCGGAGGGAGTGCCAGGGCACGGCACGCCACGGCCGCGCCGCGCAGGCCGGCGGCAGGCCGGGGCCGGCACCGCCGCACGGTGCCTGGAGGAAATAGGGCCGGGGCGCCCGCCGGACCGCCATCAGCCGCCGGTGGACTCGCGCACGATCAGCCAGCGGCCGCCGGTATGCACCAGGTCGAGGGTCTTGCGGCTGTTCACGCTGTAGGAGCCGGAGCTGTAGCCCTGGCGGAAGCGTGCCTGGGCCTTCTTGTCCTTGACCGTGACCTGCAGGTCGCTGATGCTGACATTGATCTTGGCGCGGCCCACGATGCGGTCGCGGCGCTCCTTCTCCCAGGCGGCACGGCTCTGCTTGCCGGAAGGCGTGTAGGACGGGTCGTAGGCACCCAGGTAGCCATGCATGTCCTGGCCTTCCCAGGCGCTCGCCCATGCGCGCACGGCAGCCGCGACTTCCTTCTCGGCCGTGGCCGAGGACGATGCTGCGGCAGGCGCCGGAGCAGGAGCGGGCGCAGGTGCCGGAGATGCCGCCGGGGCCGGCGATGCGGCAGGCAGGTTGGCAGGGGCCGGAGCGGGGGGCGTGGAAGGTGCGGGAGCCGGTGCGGCGGCCCGGGTGGGGGCCGGCGCCGGAGATGCCGCCGGCGCCGGCGACGGCGCAGGTGCGGCAGCGCGGGCCGTCGTGGTCGCCACCGGGGTGGCCGATTTCGCCGCGGCGGACTTGCCGGCGTCGCCCGAGAACAGGTCGCGGATCAGGGCCAGCTTGGGGCGCAGCGTGTTGGCATTGGAGGCGTCCAGCTGCAGGGCCTTGTTGTAGGCCTGGCTGGCGAGCTTCGCGTAGATGTCGCCCAGGTTCTCATGGGCCGTGGCGTAGCTCGGGTTGGTGCGGATCGCCATCTCGAGGGCGGTGCGCGCCTTGTCGAGCTGGTTCTGGTTCGCGTAGAGCACGGCCAGGTTGTTGTAGGGCTCGGGCAGCTCGGGGTAGTCCTCGGTGAGCTTGGTGAACGTCGCCACTGCATCCGCCTGCTTGCCCGAATCCGCCTGCGCCACGCCGCGCAGGAAGCGCAACTGGGGATCGCGCGGGTTGGCCAGCAGGCGCTGGTCCGCCTTGGCCAGCGCTTCCTGGCTCTTGCCGGACTTGAGCAGCTGGGTGATCTCGGCATAGTCGTCCGCGTGGGCCAGCGGCGCCCCCAGCAAGGCCGACAGCACCAGCAGTCGCAGGAGATGGGGGAGTGGGCGGCGGGCGTGCGTCATGGGTGGTGGCAACGGGTATGAAAGTGTCGATCGGTAACGGGCCTTATACTGCGGCGGATTGTAGCCGAGGGGTTTTGCCATGCCGGTGTGCTGTTGCCGCTCCTGATTCGCGTGTCGCGCAGATGCTGCGCATGCCTCGCACGCCGGCCCGTCCGGCGCCACGGTCCGCTGCGGCCGGGGCCGTCGGCCTGCAGTCCAACACCCCCTCTTCACTGATATTCCATGAGTTTGCGCATCTACAACACGCTGTCGCGTGCGATGGAGGACTTTTCCCCGCTCGAGCCCGGCCATGTCCGCATGTACGTCTGCGGCATGACCATCTACGACCTCTGCCACATCGGCCACGCCCGCATGATGATGGCATTCGACGTGGTGCAGCGCTGGCTGCGCAGCAGCGGTTTGCGCGTCACCTATGTGCGCAACATCACCGACATCGACGACAAGATCATCCGCCGCGCGGTGGAGCGGGGCATCACCATCCGCCAGCTCACGGACGAGATGACGGCCGCCATGCACGAGGACATCGGCGCCCTGGCGATCGAGCCGCCCACGGTCGAGCCGCGCGCCACCGAATACGTGCCCCAGATGCTCTCGCTCATCGGCACGCTGGAGCGCAAGGGCCTGGCCTACCGCGCCGGCAGCGGCGACGTGAACTACGCCGTGCGCCGGTTCGAGGGCTACGGCAAGCTCTCGGGCAAGTCCCTGGACGAATTGCGCGCGGGCGAACGCGTGGCCGTGCAGGACGACAAGCAGGATCCGCTCGACTTCGTGCTCTGGAAGGCCGCCAAGCCCGGCGAGCCACCCGAGGCGAAATGGGACAGCCCCTTCGGCACCGGCCGGCCGGGTTGGCACATCGAGTGCTCGGCCATGAGCTGCGCCACGCTCGGCGAGAGCTTCGACATCCACGGCGGCGGCGCGGACCTGCAATTCCCCCACCACGAGAACGAGATCGCCCAGAGCGAGGGCGCCACCGGAAAGCCGCTGGCGCGCTTCTGGATGCACAACGGCTTCGTGCGCGTGGACAACGAGAAGATGAGCAAGTCGCTCGGCAACTTCTTCACCATCCGCGAGGTGCTGCAGCAGGTCGATGCCGAGACGCTGCGTTTCTTCATCGTGCGCACGCACTACCGCAGCCCGCTCAACTACAGCGACGTGCACCTGCAGGATGCGCGCGCATCGCTCAAGCGGCTCTACACCGCGCTCGCCCTGGTCGCGCCGGAAGACATCGGTGCGATCGACTGGGCCGATCCGCACGCCGCCCGGTTCAAGGCGGCCATGGACGAGGATTTCGGCACGCCCGAGGCCGTGGCCGTGCTGTTCGAGCTGGCCGGAGAGGTGAACCGCACGCGCTCCTCCCGCCTGGCCGGCCTGCTGAAGGCGCTGGGCGGCTGCCTGGGGCTGCTGCAGGGGGATCCGCAGGACTTCCTGCGGCAGGGGGTGCAGCTGGACGCCGCCGAGATCGCCGCGCGCATCGCCGCGCGGGCTGCCGCCAAGGCAGCGAAGAACTTCGCCGAGGCCGACCGCATCCGCAACGACCTGCTCGCGCAGGGCATCGTGCTCAAGGATTCCCCCGCCGGCACGACCTGGGAGGCCGCGCAGTGAACCCGGGCCGCCCTCTCCGTTTCCCGCACCGCCGGTCTTCTCTCCAGACAAGGTAAGCCGTGGCCTCCAGCAAGAAAACAGCGGGGACGGCCGAGCCGTCCACCGCCCCCGGCTACTGGGCGGACGCCTGCCGCCATCTGGTCAAGAAGGACCGCGTCATGAAGCGGCTGATCCCGCAGCTCGGCGACGTGGCCCTGGTGGCCCGCGGCGACGCCTTCACCACGCTGGCGCGCAGCATCGTGGGCCAGCAGGTCTCGGTCGCGTCCGCGCAGAAGGTCTGGGACAAGTTCGCCGCGCTACCCCGCAGCATGACGCCGGCCGCCGTGCTCAAGCTCAAGGTGGACGACATGCGCGCCGCGGGCCTGTCCGCCCGCAAGGTGGACTACCTGGTGGACCTGGCGCTGCATTTCGACACCGGCCGGCTGCACGTCAAGGACTGGGATGCGATGGACGACGAGGCCATCGCGGCCGAGCTGGTCGCCATCCGCGGCATCGGCCGCTGGACGGCCGACATGTTCCTGATCTTCCACCTGGCGCGGCCCAACGTGCTGCCCCTGGACGACGCCACCCTGCTGCAGGGCATCAGCCAGCACTATTTCTCGGGCGATCCGGTCAGCCGCAGCGATGTCCGCGAGGTCGCCGAGGCCTGGAAACCCTGGTGCAGCGTGGCGAGTTGGTATATTTGGCGGTCGCTCGCCCCCCTGCCGGTGGACTATTGACCGTCCGCCAGGACACTGCGTGCCGCGCGTTCCGCGTGCGCCGAGGCTACAGCCCAAGGAGAAAACAATTGGCGAAAAAGACTTTTCTGGACTTCGAGCAGCCCATCGCCGAGCTGGAATCGAAGATCGAGGAACTGCGCTACGTGCAGACCGAGAGCGCGGTGGACATTTCCGAGGAAATCGACCAGCTCAGCCGCAAGAGCCAGCAGCTCACCAAGGACATCTACAGCGAGCTGACGCCCTGGCAGATCACCAAGATCGCCCGCCACCCCGAGCGGCCCTACACCCTCGACTACGTGCGCGAGATCTTCACCGACTTCGTCGAGATGCACGGTGACCGGCACTTCGCCGACGACCTCTCCATCATCGGCGGCCTCGCGCGCTTCAACGGCCATGCCTGCATGGTGATCGGCCACCAGAAGGGGCGCGACACCAAGGAGCGCGCCGCCCGCAACTTCGGCATGAGCCGCCCCGAGGGCTACCGCAAGGCCCTGCGCCTCATGAAAACGGCCGAGAAGTTCCGGCTGCCCGTCTTCACCTTCGTGGACACGCCGGGCGCCTACCCCGGCATCGACGCCGAGGAGCGCGGCCAGTCCGAGGCCATCGGCCGCAACATCTTCGAGATGGCGCAGCTGGAAGTGCCCATCATCACCACGGTGATCGGCGAGGGCGGCTCCGGCGGTGCCCTGGCCATCAGCGTCGCCGACCAGGTCGTGATGCTGCAGTATTCGATCTATTCGGTGATCAGCCCCGAGGGCTGCGCCTCCATCCTCTGGAAGACCGGCGACAAGGCCCAGGACGCGGCCGACGCCATGGGCATCACCGCGCACCGCCTCAAGGCCCTGGGCCTGGTGGACAAGATCGTGAGCGAGCCCGTCGGCGGCGCGCACCGCGACCACAAGCAGATGGCCGCCTTCCTCAAGCGCGCCCTGGGCGACGCCTACCGCCAGCTGGCGGACCTCAAGCCGCGCGAACTGCTGGACCGCCGCTACGAGCGTCTGCAGAGCTACGGGCGGTTCAACGATACCCGCGCTGAACGGTGAAGCACCCCCCTGAGCGGCTTCGCCGCTTCCCCCCGCTCTCGCCGTGCTGCGCACAGCGGGCAGGGGAACGACGCCGGTGGCCCGGCGGAGCCGGTTCCACGGCGTCTGCTGGCCTGGCCTGCTCCGCGGCCTTTCGACGGGTGACGCCGCTTGGCGTTCAGGCGGTTCGGATCTTCGCTCGCCCATGGGATTTTGAAACGAGGCGGTTGCCTGCGCATTTAGCCAGCTTCGAGTCCGCCGAGCGGTCCGGCTCCCTCCGTCGGTTAGGCGAGGTTGGTGAGTTGCGCCGTGGTTGATTGAAATGTCCGGAGCATTCGTATCCATGCCTGCTGCACGGCCCTTCGGGGCCGTTTTCGTTTTCCCTGGCCAAGGCGCTGTGCGATGACGCGGGCGTTCGATGCGGCCATGGACCGTTTCCGGCCGGCGCTGCCCCTGGGCGTGGCGCTGAGCGGCGGTGCGGATTCGACGGCGCTGCTGCATGCCTGCGCGCAGCGCTGGCCGGGGCAGGTGCATGCGCTGCACGTGCACCATGGATTGCAGGCTGCGGCGGATGGTTTCGAGGGCCACTGCCGCGCGCTGTGTGGGCGGCTGGGCGTGCCGCTGCGCATCGCGCGGGTGGATGCGCGCCATGCGGGGGGTGAGAGCCCCGAGGATGCGGCCCGCCAGCGGCGCTATGAAGCCCTGCGGGACCTGGCCGGCGGCCAGCAGGGAACCGATCCAACCCATCTGGCAGCTACGGGCGGGACCTTGCCGGAGATGGAAGCGGGGCAGGGCGGTCCGGGAGGCGATGGGGATCGGGATCGGCCTGCCGCCGCGCGGCCCGCGCTGGCCTCCATTGCGCTGGCCCAGCATGCCGACGACCAGGTGGAAACCGTGCTGCTCGCGCTTTCGCGCGGCGCCGGAGTGGCGGGGCTGGCCGCCATGCCGGCCTTCTGGCGGCGCGACGATCTCGACTGGCACCGGCCACTCCTGGAAGTGGCAGGCGCTGACGTGCGCGCCTGGCTGACCGCGCGTGGCGAGGGCTGGGTCGAGGATCCGACGAACACCGACGAGCGCTACACCCGCAACCGCATCCGCGCGCGGATGCTGCCGGCGCTGCAGGCCGCGTTTCCCCAGTTCCGTGACACCTTTGCGCGCAGCGCCTCGCATGCCGCGGAAGCGGCCGTGCTGCTGCGCGAACTGGCCGAGGCCGACCTGCAGGCCATCGGGCGGCCGCCGCGCATCGCGGCGCTGCGCGCGCTGGGCCGCGAGCGCCAGGCCAATGTGCTGCGCCACTGGCTGCGCACGGCGCACGCCACCACGCCCACGGCCGCGCAGCTCGGCGAACTGCTCGGCCAGATCGCCGCCTGCGCCACGCGCGGCCACCGCATTCGCATCAAAGTGGGACGGGGCTTCGTGGTGCGCCAGGGCGACGAACTCGGTTGGTACAATTGACGGGTTTTGGTCTTCTCTCTCATTCGCACGAAACACGGCGGCGCGCCAAAACACCTCAGCCACAGAGCATAGGGTGCCTACGAGGTCCCGGGGCCTGTGAGGTGCAGGGGGCCTTCCATCCCGCAGGTCCGCTCCTGTGCCTTTCCCTCCTTTCGCGCCGCGGCCTTCGTACCGTCACCCCGGATATCCAATGGCATTGATCGTTCACAAATACGGCGGCACATCGATGGGCTCCACGGAGCGCATCCGCAATGTCGCCAAGCGCGTCGCCAAGTGGGCACGGGCGGGCCACCAGATGGTGGTGGTGCCCAGCGCCATGAGCGGCGAGACCAACCGCCTGCTCGGCCTGGCCAAGGACCTCGCCCCCTCGCGCGCCTCTTCCGCCTACCACCGCGAACTCGACATGCTCGCCGCCACCGGCGAACAGGCTTCCTCCGCCCTGCTGGCCATCGCGCTGCAGGCCGAAGGCATGGAGTCGGTGAGCTACGCCGGCTGGCAGGTGCCCATCCGCACCGACAGCGCCTACACCAAGGCCCGCATCGAATCCATCGACGACCAGCGCGTGCGCTCGGACCTCGCCGCCGGCAAGGTCGTCATCGTCACCGGCTTCCAGGGCATCGACGAGCACGGCCACATCACCACGCTGGGCCGCGGCGGCTCCGACACCTCGGCCGTGGCCGTGGCGGCGGCGATGAAGGCCTCCGAGTGCCTGATCTACACCGACGTGGACGGCGTGTACACCACCGACCCGCGCGTCGTGCCCGAGGCGCGTCGCCTGCACACCGTGAGCTTCGAGGAAATGCTGGAGATGGCCAGCCTCGGCAGCAAGGTGCTGCAGATCCGCTCCGTGGAGTTCGCCGGCAAGTACAAGGTGCCGCTGCGCGTGCTCTCCAGCTTCACGCCCTGGGATATCGACATCGAGGAAGAGGCCCGCTCTGGCACGCTCATCACTTTTGAGGAAGACGAAAAAATGGAACAAGCCGTCGTATCCGGCATCGCTTTCAACCGCGACGAAGCCAAGATCTCCGTGTTGGGCGTGCCCGACAAGCCCGGAATCGCCTACCAGATCCTGGGCGCCGTGGCCGACGCGAACATCGAGGTGGACGTCATCATCCAGAACCTCAGCAAGGACGGCAAGACCGACTTCAGCTTCACGGTGAACCGCAACGACTTCGCGCGCACCGTCGATCTGCTCAAGGAAAAGGTCGTGCCCGCCCTGGGCGCGCAGGAAGTCGTGGGTGACGCCAAGATCTGCAAGGTGAGCATCGTCGGCATCGGCATGCGCAGCCACGTCGGCGTGGCCGCCCGCATGTTCCGCGTGCTGAGCGAAGAGGGCATCAACATCCAGATGATCTCCACCTCCGAGATCAAGACCTCCGTCGTCATCGACGAGAAGTACGTCGAACTGGCCGTGCGCACCCTGCACAAGGCCTTCGAGCTCGACCAGCCCGCAGCGGCGGCCGCCTGACCGCCCAAAAGCGCGCAAATTTTGGGTTAGAATAGTGGGATTGGAAACGTGACCGAGTGGCCGAAGGTGCTCCCCTGCTAAGGGAGTATGGGGTGTAGAGCCTCATCGAGGGTTCGAATCCCTCCGTTTCCGCCAAAGCATGAACCCCCAGGTGATCAGATCTCCTGGGGGTTTTTTGCTTTCGGAACTTGGTTCGGCCATCTTGAGGTTTTGGCCAGGATCGCGCTGTCGCTCTGAAGCTCTGTCCAAGTCAGTAGGTGGCCTGATGTGATGGAGCAGCAACATAGGTCTCATCTGCAGCCCCATGCTGTGCCTGCTCATCCTTTTTCTGGCGAATCGCAGTCTAAGGATCTACAATGCGATTTGATACTATTTGTTGCATATGTACACTACATCGCGTTTGACTTTTGCTGGGACACTGGTCTTCCTCTCCATATTAATTACCGCATGCGGTGGTGGAGGCTCTTCGCAGGATGGAGCAACTGCGACCCCTCCTCCCACTCCCGTTCCAGCATATCCGGTCACCCCTGTATTTGGTCACGCAGAGGGTGATTCATATACCTACCTGGTTTTCAACAGCGCACGGATAGAGGATGGCAAGTATGTTTTGGGAAATTACCAACGCCTGACCCGGACGGTGAGTTCCCCTCAAAGTGACAGATCATATGACCTTGTCGATACTTCCGAGCCCTGGGTGACAACACGGACTACGTTGCATTTTGACAGTACCAATAGCCACACCTACACGTCTGCGGAGGGAAGGAAGTGTGTCAGAATTGGCTGGAAAAATGAACCCGATTTCAACTTCACAGTGGGATATCGATGGAAGACCACGGGCCAATCTGAATGCACGCTGGCGGGTGGGACCATTTTTACAAAAATGGAACTGGAAGGGGTAGTCACCGGCCGGGAGAAAATTGAAACATTGCTGGGAGGCACCATCGAACTACTGAAGGTCTCAAAGGACATAAAGTACGAAACCCGATATTCACAGCAGGGCAAGGTGGAGTACTCTCAAATTCACTCCGACTGCTGGTATGACGAGAAGACTGGCTTTCGTGTTCGATGTGCTGATTTTGGTCCTGTCGACTCCGATAAGGTTGCTCGTGGATCAGTCATGGAGATGATCGCTCTGGATGTCAAAGATCATCCGTTCAGAAAATTGTCAGTCGAAAGATTCTATGGAGATTGGCGTTGGTCGTTGGACGGAGATAAGAAATTCTGCGACGTCTCGGTTGGTGACCGTGGAGAGATTTTCGGTAAATGCCAGTTTGCCGCAGATGATACGTTTGTCATCCAGGGGCAGGTTTCCGAAGAAGGCGTGGTGACGGCTCGTACCACATATAATTTCAATAGGTACTATAAATTTACAGGAAAACTGGGTACCTTCAAGGGTCAGGGCACTTGGGATGAAAGCGCCACATGGACAGCTGAGCATAAATGAAGAATGAGCACCCATGAATGGAATGATTTCCATTGATGGGTTCTTCAATTTGGTATTTGAATATTATTGCTGTAACTGATTCAGGTGTGATTGATTCGATTGAAGAACAATAGGGATTATCCGTCACACTCAGTGGCATCAACTCAACATTTGCCTTTTTCAGCACCGCTGCGGCCAGCTGGTTCTCCCAGCTGAGGTGCCCTGATACGGTTTCCGTTCTTTCCATCCACCCGCCGTATTGCCGGCAGTGCCTCGGCATCCCGCAGGGGCCTTTCCTTTCATGGGCGTTTGTGCGCGCCCTTGCACACGCATGCGCGGTGTGTGCGAGGGCGGCGGGCCGCAGGATCCGGAGGCTCATTGACGCCGACACCAAAAGTTTCGCCCGCCCTCGAAATTGGCAAAGAATCTGCGCGCCAGCCGCCGTGGTACGGCATCCCCTCCAAAAGGGTGCGTCCTAGACTTGTCCGGTCCCAACCCAGCAGGTCTTCCGATGGTCTTCTCCCCCAAATTCATCAGCTTCGATTGCTACGGCACCCTCATCAATTTCGAGATGGGGCCGACGGCGAAAACCCTTTTCCAGGACCGCGTGCCGGCCGCGCGCATGCCTGCGTTCCTCGACAGTTTCCGGGCCTACCGCCTCGACGAGGTACTGGGCGACTGGAAGCCGTTCTTCGATGTGGTGGAGAACTCCATCCAGCGCGCCTGCAAGGCGCACGGCGTGGAATGCCGGGCATCCGATGCCGCCGCGCTCTATACCGCCGTGCCCACGTGGCAGCCGCATCCGAACGTGGTGGAAGTGCTGGAGGCCATCGCGCCCCACGTGCCGCTGGTGATCCTGTCGAACTCGATGGTGGATCTCATCCCACACAGCGTCGCCCACCTCAAAGCGCCTTTCCATGCGGTCTATACCGCGGAGGAGGCAAGGGCCTACAAGCCGCGCATGCAGGCGTTCGAATACATGTTCGACCGGCTCGGTTGCGGGCCCGGGCAGATGATGCATGTCTCGTCGAGCTTCCGGTACGACCTGATGACGGCCTCCGACCTCGGTTTCATGGCCAGGGCCTTCATCGACCGGGGGCATGAGCCGACATCCACCGAATACGGCGTGAACCGCCTGACGGACGTACGCCAGCTTCCTGCGCTGCTGGGACTCTGATGTCCGGCATCGATCTTCCTCCCGGCGCTCCCTCGGGGGCGCCGCCGCGGCAGCCGGGCGATGCCGCCGCACTGAGCACCGCGGCGCCCTCCCTGGCTCCCGCCGAGGTCCGGGCGCTGGTGGCACGCCTCTACGGTGTCGAGGCCGGCGTGCAGCCACTGGGTGGCGAGCGCGACCAGAACTGCGCGCTGGAGGCCGCCGACGGGGCGCGCTACGTCTTCAAGATCAGCAACCCGTCGGAACCCCTGCCGCTGGTCGATTTCCAGGTCGGCGCGCTGGAACACATCGCGCGTACGTCGCCCGGCCTGCCGGTCCCCCGGGTCGTTCGCATGCGGGACGGGCGCACGCATGCCGTGGTGCCGCTGGCCGACGGCGCGCGGACCACGGTGCGCATGCTGACCTACCTCGACGGCATCCAGATCCGGGAAACGCCGCGCACGCCCTCCCAGCGCAGGGCCATGGGCCAGGGGCTGGCCGAGCTGAACCTGGCCTTGCAGGGCTTCACGCACCCCGCTGCCGCGCACGACCTGCTGTGGAACGTGTCGGCGGCGCATCGGCTGACCGTGCAGCTCGACAGCCTGCCCGAGGGGCCGCGCCGTTCGCTGGCGCGGGCGTTCATGGCGCGCTTCACGGAACATGTGCTGCCCCGGCTGCCTTCGCTGAGGGCGCAGGTGATCCACAACGACTACCACCTCTACAACGTGCTGGTCGCACCGGACGATCCAGCACGCATCACCGGCGTCATCGACTTCGGCGACATGCTGCATGCGCCGCTGGTCGGCGAGGTGGCGACCGCCGCCGCATTCCACATGGCCGGCTGCGCGGACCCGTTCGAAGGGCCTGCGCAGTTCGTCGGCGCCTACCAGTCCGTGCTGCCGCTGTCTGCGCCGGAACTGGAAGTGGTGGCCGACCTCATGGCCACCCGCCACCTCGTCACGGCACTGATCTCGGAGTGGCGCGCCGTGCGCTATCCCGAAAACCGCGCCTACATCATGCGCCACAACCCCGCTGCCTGGGAGGCGCTATCGCAGATGGCGGACATCTCCCGCAACGAGGCGCGCGACCGCCTGCTGAACCCCGCACCCACCGGAATCTCCCCATGAAAACCACCGAAGACTTCAACATGGTCAATGCCTACATCCCCGGCAGGGCCGATGTGGGCCCCGCCACGGAGGCGATGATCGCGCGCCGCAATGCGCTGCTCGGCCCCGCCTACCGGCTGATGTACGAGCATCCGCTGCACATCGTGCGCGGCGAGGGCGCGTGGCTGGAGGATCCCGCGGGCCGCCGCTACCTCGACGCCTACAACAACGTGACCTCGCTCGGACACTGCCACCCCGCCGTGGCCGATGCGATCTGTCGCCAGGTGCGGACGCTCGCGACCAATACCCGGTATTTGCACGACACGATCCTCGAGCTGGCCGAGCGCCTGCTCGCCACGGTGCCCGGCACCGGTCTCGCCCACCTGATGCTGACCTGTACCGGCAGCGAGGCCAACGACCTGGCCTACCGCATTGCCAAGGTGCGCACCGGCGGCACCGGCGTGATCGTCACCGATACGGCCTACCACGGCATCACCGATGCGGTGTCGCAGTTCTCGCCATCGCTGGGCGTGACGGTCGATCTGGGCCCTCACGTGCGCCTGGTGCCGGCGCCGCGCCTCTACCACGCCGAAGGTGCCGACCTGGCAGAGCGGTTCACGCGGGACGTCGAGGCGGCGGTGGCCGACCTGCGGCGGCACGGCATCCGGCCGGCGGCGCTGATCGTCGATTCGCTGTTCACCAGCGACGGCATCCTGCCCGGACCGGCGGGCTTCCTGAAGGGAGCCGTGGACGCCATCCGGCGGGCCGGTGGCCTGTTCATCGCCGACGAGGTTCAGCCCGGCTTCGGCCGCACCGGCGAGCACCTGTGGGGCTTTCAGCGCCACGGCCTCGCGCCGGACATCGTCACCCTGGGCAAGCCGATGGGTAATGGCCAGCCGATCGCGGGCCTGCTCGCGACGGCCGATGCGCTGGCGGAGTTCGGCAAGAACTCGCGCTACTTCAACACCTTCGCAGGCAACACCGTGTCGTGCGCGGCGGCCCTGGCGGTGCTCGAGACGATCGAGCGGGACCGGCTGGTGGAGCATGCCGGGCAGGTCGGCAATCAGTTGCTGGACGGCATCACAACCCTCGCAGCGAAGCACGAAGCGATCGGCGATGTGCGTGGGGCGGGCCTGTTCGTGGGAGTCGAGCTCGTGTCGGACCGCGCGACGCGTGCGCCGGACCGCGGCCTGACCAGCCGGGTGGTGAACCGGATGCGCGACAAGGGTGTGTTGCTGAGCGCCTGCGCCCAGGGGCACAACGTACTGAAGATCCGTCCGCCGCTGGTGCTGTCCGCGGAACAGGCCGGCATGATCGTCGAAGTGCTCGATGCGTCGCTCGCCGAGGCTGCGCGCACGCCGGCATAGTCCGCTGCACATACGATGGCGCCATGAAATCGGCAGTCCCCTTCGACCGTTTCGATCTGAAGATCCTCGTGCACCTCCAGCGCGAAGGGCGCTGCTCGAATGTCGAACTGGCGGAGTCGGTGGGCCTGAGTGCCAGCCCCTGCCTCCTGCGTACGAAGCGGCTGCAGGAGGCCGGGGTGATCCGCAGCTATGGCGCGGATATCGCGCTGGACAAGCTGGGCGAGCACGTCATCGTGTTTTCGGAGATCACGCTCGGCAATCACCGCCCGCATGATTTCCGCAGGTTCGAGGAGGCTGTCGCCGGCTACGAGGAGATCGTCGAGTGGTACAACGTCAGCGGCGGATACGACTATCTGCTGAAGATCGTCGCGCCGGGCATCGGCCACTTCCAGTCGGTGATGGACAGGATGCTCGAGGCCGACATCGGCATCGAACGCTTCGCCAGCCGTATCGTCCTGCGGCAGGTGCAGGGGCGCCGCGGCTACCCGCTGAACATCATTGCAGCGCAGAAGCGGTGGAAGTGACGGAGCACGGTTGAGGGCGCAGCCTTGTAGGCTCGACCTTACGGGCACAGCCGGCATTGCCCCGCGACCGCTGCGGCGCGTGCGCCCTACGATTTGCACCGAGGCATGGAGCTTTTCATCCCTGCCCGAAACCCATCACCGAAAGGACTTCATCATGAACACCGATCAAATCAAGGGCGCCGTGAAGGAAGCGGCTGGCAAGGTCCAGCAAAAGACCGGCGAAGTGTTCAACAGCCCTGAGCAGCAAGCGAAGGGCATGGCCAAGCAGGTGGAAGGCAACGTCCAGAAGAACTACGGCGATGCCAAGGAAAACATCAAGGACGCCACGAAGTAATCTTTCGTGCCCCTCAGGCCCCGGCGCGCCGCACGGCGTTCCGGGGCCTTTTCACGCCTGCGCCATCACGCAATGCGAGTCATGCAATGCGGGTCATGCCGTGCCCGCGAGCTGGTCGCGCAGCCACTGGTGGGCGGGATCCCGGTGGACCCGCTCCGGCCAGAGCATGAGCATGTCGAAGCCGGCGACCTCCAGGGGTGGCTCGACGATCTTCAGCCCCGCGTTGCCGCGGACCAGCCGCGAGGGCACCATGGCCACGCAGTCGGTGCTGGCGAGCACGGACGCGAGGAACAGGAAATGGGGGACCGACAGCGCCACCCGCCTTTCGAGCCCGAGTTTCGCCAGGGCCGTATCGGTTGCTCCGTGGAAGCCGCCGCCGTCGGGAGAGACGATGGCATGGTCCAGCCGGCAGAACTGTGCCAGGGTGGGGCGGCGCCTGAGCCCGGGATGGCCTGCGCGCCCCGCCAGGACGTAGCGCTCCGTGAAGAGCAGCCTGCGCCGCAGGCCTGGGGGCGCTTGCTCCCCGGTATGGAAGGCAAGGTCGATGTCTCCCTGTTCCGCCTTGGCCGCCAGTTGCGAGGGCGGCACCTGCACGACGGCCAGGCGGCTATGGGGCGCCGATGCGCGCAGGCCGGCCAGTGCCGGCAGCAACACCGCGTGTTCTCCATAGTCGAATGCGGCCACGCGCCATGTCTGGCGGGACGGCGCAGGATCGAAGGGCCCTGAAGGCACCACCGCCTGGGCCAGGGCGGACAGGGCATTCCGCAGGGGCTCGCGCAGCTCTTCGGCACGTGCGGTCGGCCGCATGCCGCGCGTGCCGGGAATCAGCAGAGGATCCGCGAAGAACTCCCGCAGCCGGGCCAGTTGCAGGCTCACGGCAGGCTGCGACAGGTGCAGCCGTTCGGCGGCCCGGGTGACGTTGTGCTCGACCAGCAAGGCGTCGAGGGTGACCAGCAGGTTGAGATCCAGCTGCCGCAGGGAATTCGTCATGCAAATACCAGGAATCCATAGAATTCATTTCCAATATACCTTGCGCAGACCTATCGTTGCGCCATGAACATTCTTCTTGTCCATGCCCATCCCGAACCGCGCTCCCTGAACGGGGCACTCAAGGATTTCTCGCTCCAGCGCTTGCAGCAGTCAGGCCATGATGTCCAGGTATCCGATCTGTACGCCATGCGCTGGAAGGCCGGCCTCGATGCAGAAGACGATTCCGCCGCGCCGGCCGGGGAGCGCTTTCTGGCAACGGAGCACTCCCTGCGCGCTTTCGAGCGCGGAACGCAAAGCAGCGACATCGCGCAGGAGCAGGAAAAGCTGCTCCGGGCCGATGCCTTGATCCTGCAGTTTCCCCTCTGGTGGTTCGGCATGCCGGCACTTCTCAAGGGCTGGGTGGACCGCGTCTATGCCTGTGGCTTCGCCTATGGCGTCGGCGAGCATTCGGATACCCACTGGGGCGACCGCTATGGCGAGGGCACCCTGGCCGGCAAGCGCGCGATGCTGGTGGTGACGGTCGGAGGATGGGAATCCCATTACGGCCCGCGCGGCATCAACGGGCCGATCGATGACCTGCTGTTCCCGATCCAGCACGGCATCCTGTTCTATCCGGGGTTCCAGGTGCTGCCGCCGCATGTGATCTACCGCACGGGCCGGATCGACAAAGCAGGTTTCGCACGCACCTGCGACGCGCTGGGCCGGCGGCTGGACGGGCTTTTCACCGAAGACCCGATCGCCTTCCGGCGGCAGAACGCCGGGGACTACCGCATTCCCTCGCTGACGTTGCGCGATGACATCCTGCCCGGAGCGTCCGGCCTGGGCATCCACTTATCGACGCCGCAGGATTGACAGGAGCGCAGGGTCACATCGGCAGGTCGGCGAAGGAGGGCGCTGCAGACGCTTCCGTCTTGGGCGACTGCTCTGCGGGCTGGCGGCTCCAGCGCCGCAGGCCGTCACGGCCCCCGGCGGAACGAAGCAACAAGGCGCCGCCGATGGCGGCATGCAGCACGGCGCGGGTACGGCTGCGGGACACCAGGGCCCAGAAAAGCAGGCCTGCGCCGGCGATGGCCGCGGCGGTGTGTTCATTCGGCGCGCTGGCGCGGCTGTCGTCGTAGTCGAGCAGGTGGCGCACGGACTGGCGAAGGTGTTCGTTCTGCATGGCGTGGTCTTCCTTGGCTGGACAAGCGAAAGAGCCACCTTAGGTGACGAGCGGGGCCGGCCGCGTCGGCATGTATGCCGTGGCGCCGTAGGCTGCGGCGGACGTGCATGCGGGCCGCGGCTGTGTCCACGAAAAAAGGCCAACCGGGCGTCCCTGGTTGGCCTTTGGTGCGTGGGCCCGGCCTGCAGCCGGCCTGGCGTGCCGCTCAGCGGTCGTTCTTGTGGCTTTGGCGGCCGGCCTGCGCATGTTGTTCGCTGCTGCCGCCGCGCGTGCCGCCGCTGTTCTGGCTGCCACTGTTCTGGCTGCCGCCACTGCTGTTTTGCTGGTTGTTGTTGCCGCTGCCACCGTGGCTCATGCTGCCGGCGCGGCGTGCTTCCTCGGAGCTGAACTCGTGGGCATTGCCGCTCGCGTGCGCTGCACGGCCGCCTTCTGCCGCGATTTCGCGTTGGCGGTCAGGGTCCATACCGGCAAATCCGCGGCCGGAACCGCCACCCTGGTTGCCCTGGTTGTTGCCTTGATTGCCTTGATTCGATGCCATGTGATTTCTCCTTTGGAACATTACGAATGGTGAGTCGGATGTGACCGCGCAGTGCAGCGCCGTCGATGAGGCAGGGGCAACGGACATGCCATCCGCCGCGTCGGCAGCCCGGCATTGAGGGGCTTGCGGGGCTGCATGGCCATGGCCGGTTACGGATGCGCCGAGGGAAGTGGCCCCGGTTGCATGGAAACGAAACAAACGGTTTTGCCGCGCTGCATGCTCCGGTTGCTGCGGCGCGTCGCATCACCGTGCTGCCGCGAATGGCGGCGTGTGGCGCGTCATTTCTTCACGCCGTGCCGGATTTGCGGCAATGCTTGCAAAACCTCGCCAGCGGGTTCAGCACCGCAACGCGGCCCTGGTGTAACGCGGGCCGTATCCTGCGCGGCTTCCTACGCGGCGTGCCGGAGCGGGTGCGAATCATGGATCGCTCGCTTTCCCCAACGATGAACAGCACGCTACGCAAGGAGTTTTCATGGAAGCCACCACCACGGGTATGAATCGCACGGGCGCGTCGGCGTCGCCGGCCGGCGCGCAGGCGATGGAGGATGCCGTCGAGCGGTACTCGCCGCCCGGCCCCATCGATCTGTCGCAGGCCAGGGAAGTCCGCCTGCTGTATGCGCAGGAGGCCGGGCCGCTCGGCACGGTGCCGCCGCCCACGTCGCTGGGCGGCATGGTGCGCACGGGCGTGAGCAAGCTCATGGGCGAGCATCCGGAGATCCTGCTGGACAAGATCGGCGAACGCATCGCCTTCGAGCGCGGCGGCACGCGGCTCTACGACGCGCTGATGGTGAAGTACCAGGCTGCCGTGAATGCCGGCGCGAAGATCCCCACGCCGGCGGACGCTGTGACGGCGGCGGGTGCCGGCACGGACGACGTAGCGCTGCAGGCGGACGCCTCGGCCCTGGCGACGCTGCAGCGCATCCGCGCAGAAGAACTGCAGCACTTCCAGATGCTGTGCGATGCCATGCGGCAGCTCGGCGGCGACCCTACGGCGCAGACGCCGTGCGCGGACGTGGTCGCCACCGCGTCGATGGGATTGATTCAGGTGGTGTCGGATCCGCGCACGACGCTGGCGCAGGCGCTGTCGGCCATGCTGACCGCGGAGCTCACCGACAACGCGGGATGGGAACTGTTGATACAGCTGGCGGAGCAGGCCGGGGAGACGGACCTGATCAGCGAATTCGCGCAGGCGCTCACCGAGGAACAGCGGCACCTGATCACCGTGCAGGCCTGGCTGCAGGCCCTCGTGGTTTCCGGCCCGCTGCCCAGCAATGCGGTGTGAGCGAGCACATCCCCCATCTTCCCCGCGTCTTCTTCCCCGGCCTTATTTCCGAAAGGACAACCCATGACGATCCATCTTTTCCAGGACAAGGGCACCGCCCTGGAGCGCCAGCGCCTGAGCTGGAAGGACATGGTGGGCAAGCCCATCCGCAAGCTCGACGATGATGCCTTCACGCGCGTGCGCGCCATTCTCATGAACGGCGTCGAGCTCGATGCGCTGCGCACCAAGCAGGTCCTGCTGCGCATGCACGCCGATGCGCGCGTGGAGATCGCGCAGCTCATGCGCGTGGAGCAGCACCAGGCCACGACGATCAACTGGCTGATCGGCGCCGACCATTCGCCGCTGGAAACCACGATCGGCTATGAGCAGACGGCCATCGAGGTCACCGCATCGGTCGCGCAGCTGGAACCCGACGACTACCTTGCGCAGGGCTACCGTTACGCCTTGCTCGAGGATTTCGACCATCTCTACCGCTACAGCGCGCTGCTGGACCGGCTGGAGGGCAAGGACGCCAACAACATCACCCAGGGCTACACGGACATCGTGCCGTCGCGGCCGACCTGGGTGCATCACCGGGCCCCGGAGCACGACCTCCTGGAGCCCTACGGGCCAGGGGCAGCGCTGGCGACCAAGCTGCACGCGCTCACGCTGACGGGGGGCGAGTACCAGACGCACGACTACTACATGAACATCGGACCGCTATTTTCGGACCCCGTGGCGCGGCAGCTCTACGCGGAAATCGCATCCGTGGAGTCGCAGCACATCACCCATTACGGGTCGATGCTCAACCCGCACGAGACGCCGCTGGAGAAGCTGCTGATCGCCGAGGCCTGCGAGGTGTGGAACTACGCAGGCTGCGCGCAACAGGAGAGCAATCCCCGCGTGCGGGCGATCTGGGAGATGTTCCTGGACTACGAGCTCGGGCACTTCCAGGTGGTGCAGGAACTGTTCAAGCGGCTGGAGCGGCGCGACCCCGCCGAGGTGCTCGGCGATGGCGCACTGCCGGCATTCATACGGTTCGAAAGCCATCGCGACTACCTGCGCCACGTGGTGGACGCCGAAACCGATTTCCGCAAGGACGGCACGCGCTTCGTGCAGGTCCCGCAGGAAGAGGGCGAATCCTCGCTGGCCTACCGTGAAGCGGTGAACCAGGACGGTTCGCCGTCGCGCGCCGCGTCCGCCTCGTATGCCTGGACGGCAGGGACCGAACTCGTGCGCGAAGCCGAGGCGGTGGAAGTGGTTGCTGCCACGTAGGCGCGCGCGGCGGTGCGGCCCGCGCTGCGCTACGCGCGGGACCGCATGTGCTCCTGGATGAGGCGCTGCAGTTCGCGCACGTCCAGCGGCTTGACCATGTAGGCGTCGAAGCCGGCCTCGCGCGCCTGCTCGCGGTTGTGGTCCTGGCCCCATCCCGTTGCGGCCACCAGCAGCATGCGCACGCCGAAGGGTTCGGCACGCAGCGCCCGCGCCACCGACATGCCGTCGAGTCCGGGCATGCCGAGATCCAGGACCGCCACGTCCGGCTCCAGTTCCCGCGCCTTGCGCAGCGCCTCGTGGCCGTCAGCGGCGGTGGCCACGGTGCAGTCCTCCAGCAGGTGCGATATGGACCAGGTGACATCGACGTTGTCGTCCGCCAGCAGGACGCGGGGCGCTCGATCGCCTGCGCCCTGGCTGTCGTCCGGCACCTGCGTGCGGCCGTCGCCGGATGTGTCGGGCTGGGCAGGGACGGGCAAGGGCAACTGCACGGTGAAGCGGCTGCCCCGGCCGGGGCCCGCGCTTTCCCCGCGCACGGTGCCGTGGTGCATTTCCACGATGTTGCGCACCAGTGCGAGGCCGATGCCCAGGCCCTGGGTGTGCCGCATGCCGGCGTCCGGGCTTTGGGAGAACATGGTGAACATGTCGTCCACGGTGTCCGGATCCATGCCGATGCCGTTGTCTTCCACGCGCAGGTGGATGGAGTCTCCTTCGGTCCAGGCCGACAGCCGGATGCGGCCGTGGTCGGGTGTGTACTTCGCCGCGTTGCTCAGCAGGTTCGCGAGCACCTGGGCGATACGCACCGGGTCCGCGAGGAGGATGACCGGGTCGCCGGGAAGATCCTGCACGAGTTCGTGGCCTGCCGCACGGATGGCGCCGAGCGTGGCTTCCAGCGCCGCTTCGACGATTTCTACCAGCGGGACCTCGCGCTGCTGCAGCACCATGCGGCCCAGCCGCAGCCGGGACAGATCCATGAGATCGTCCAGCAGCACGGCCATTGCGCGCGCCTGCCGCTGCACGATGCGTGCCGCCTGGTCGCGGTCGGCCGGATCGGCGCCTTCGGCGGCCAGTACCGCCGATGCACCGGCAATCGACGCCAGCGGGTTGCGCAGCTCGTGCGACAGGACCGCCAGGAAGCGGTCCTTGGTCGCATCGGCCGCCTGCAGTGCGGCGCGGGCCTCCTCGTTTTCGCGCAGCGCCTTGAGCAGGTCGGCCCGGCTTTGCTCGAGCGCCTGCTGGCTTGCACGCTGGTCGCTCTGGTCCCGAAGGATCTTGACGAAGCCGACCACCGTGTCCGCGCCATCGTGCATGGGCATGAGCGCGCCGCTGGCCCAGAAGCGGCTGCCGTCCTTGCGCTGGTGCAGGCGGTCGTCGAGCGCGCCGCCCGTGGCCAGTGCCGTGCTCGTTTCGGAAAGCGGTGCCCCGGCGGCCCGGTCTTCCGGCGTGAAAATCATGTCGGCGAGCTGGCCCACGGCCTCGTTCTCGCTGTAGCCGAGAATGCGCTCCGCCCCGCTGTTCCAGGTCGTGATGCGGCGATCCAGGTCGGTGGAGAAGATGGCGTACTCCACCGCGTTCTCGATGACCAGCCTCAGGCGCTCGGTGCTCTCGCGCAGCGCGTTCTCGGCACGCTTGCGTTCGCTGATGTCGTTGCACACCACGATCGAGGCCGTGGGGCCGCCGTGCGCGTCGGCCAGGTAGCTCACGCTGTTGTGCAGCCAGAGCGTGCTGCCGTCCTTGCGCAGGCAACGCTTCTCGATGTGGAAGGGCTCGCCATGTTCGGCGAGGCGCCGCATGAGGTGGGCGCTCAGCTGGCGGTCGGCGGGATGGATCAGGTCGAGCAGCTGCGTGCCGATGAGCTCGTCATGCCCGTAGCCCAGCATGTGGCTGTAGTGCCGGTTGACGAAGGTGATGTGCCCGTCCAGGTCCGTCTGCACCACGCCCACGACGGCCTGGTTCACGATGGCGCTGAAGCGGTCCTCGGACCGGCGCAGTGCCTCCTGGCCCTGCTTGCGCTCGGAAATGTCCACGAAGGTCAGCACCACGCCCGCGATGCGGTCGTCCAGCGTCCGGTAGGGCAGCATGCGCACGAGGTACCAGTTGCCGTCGCTGGCGCCCACCTCGCGCTCCACCAGCGCGAGGCGTTCGAGCACCCTCCGGGCGTCTTCCGCCAGTTCCGGATACTGCAGTTGCGTGCGCAGGTGGGACAGCGGGCGCCCCACGTCGGTGGCGATCAGGTTGAAGAGGGTGACGGCCGACGGCGTGAACCGGGTGATGCGCAGGTCGCGGTCGAGGAACACCGTGGCGATGGCCGTGGCGTCCATCAGGTTCTGCATGTCGCTGTTCGCATGCCCCAGTTCGTCCACCTTGCTCTTGAGCTCGTGGTTGACCGTCGTCAGTTCCTCGTTGATGGACTGCAGCTCCTCCCGGTTGGTCTCCAGTTCCTCGGTCGCGGACCGCAGTTCCTCGTTCATCGCCTGCAGCTCTTCGTTGCTGGCCCGCAGTTCCTCGGTGGAGGCTTCGTACTGCTCGATGGTGCTGCGCAGCTGTGCGTTCAGCAGTTCCAGTTCGCGGTCCAGCTGCTCCGCGGCCGTGTCCTGCGGAGCCGCGGGAGTGAGTGTGGAGGAAGCGGGCAGGTCGGGCAGCGTGGGCAGCAGCACCAGCGAAAGACCCTGTCCCAGGTCGGGCACGGGCCGCACCTCGGGCGCGACCCGCACCATGCCGCCAGCCGTCTCCACGGGCACCGCCGACAGCCGCATGGGCTGGCCGGTCCGGCCGGCACGGTAGAGCGCGGCACGCAACTCGATGCGCAGCGCAGGGTGGATCAGCCGCATCAGGTTGCGCGAAAGCTCGCCGCCATGGAAGGCCAGGAAGCGCCCCGCCGAAGGCGACATGTGCAGGATGTTCTGCTCGCCGTCCACCAGGATGGAGGGCGGCGCGAGCTGCTCCAGCAGCCTGAGGTGGACCTCGCCCCAGGGCCGTGCCTTTTCGCCCGTGGCCTGCATGGCCGGGCGTTCGGTATCCGCGAAATAGGAAACCATCGCGCCGGAGTGCACGACAGGCCCCTGGTGGGCAGTGTGCTGCGCATGCAGGGCGACGGCGGCCGGTCCCAGGCCGCCGGGCAGGAGGAGATCCGTATGCGCCGACGTCTGGTGGCCGTAGAGGCGATGCAGCTTGTCGATCACCGAAAACCGGATGTCGCCGTCGTCCACCGATTCGGCGGACCCCAGGAACAGGAGCTTGCCCGGCAGCAGGGCGAAGTGGAAGGTGTCGAGCACCCGGAGCTGCGCCTCGCGGGTCAGGTAGATGAGCAGGTTGCGGCAGGAAATGAGATCGAGCCGCGAGAAGGGTGAATCCCTGAGCAGGTCGTGCACCGCGAACAGCACGCTTTCGCGCAACTCGCGCCGCACGCGGTAGCCGCCGCGCTCACGCACGAAGAAGCGCCGGAGCCGCTCCGCGGACACATCGCTCTCGATCGCCGCGGGGTAGAAGCCTTCGCGGGCGGTGCGGATGGCGGCGTCGTCCAGGTCGGTGGCGAAGATCTGCAACACCGGCGCCGTGTCGAGCGTCCGTGCGTATTCCGCCAGCAGCATGGCGATGGAATAAGCCTCTTCGCCCGTCGCGCAGCCCGCGACCCACACGCGCAGCGTGTCCGCGCCGGTCTTGCCCTGGAACAGCAGCGGGAGATGGCTTTCCAGGGCAGCGAAGGCCACGGGATCCCGGAAGAAGTTGGTCACGCTGATGAGCAGGTCCTGCAGGAGCGCTCCTGCCTCGCCCGGCCGGGTACGCAGGCAGTCCAGGTACCCGGACATGGTGCCGATACCGTTCACCTGCATGCGGCGCCCGACCCGCCGAACGACCGTGGCGCGCTTGTAGTCGCCGAAATCGCGGCCGGTCCGGTGGCGCAGCAGCGCCAGAACTTCGCGCAGCGCGGCCTCGTCATCGGCTGCATCGCCCGCCGAAGCCGACGGTTCGGTGCCGTGCGGCGCCGCCAGCCGCAGCCGGGGTGCCATCCGGTGGTATTCCAGCACCCGTCCGGCCATCTGGGCGGCGGGCAGCACCCAGTCGATCATGCCGGTGGCGATCGCCGAGCCGGGCATGCCGCTGGCATAGGCCTCGCCCGGATCCTGTGCGATGGTGAGGCCGCCACGCTCCTTGATGCGCTTGATGCCGATGGCACCGTCTCCATCCGCGCCGGACAGCACGATGGCTGTGGCATGCGTGCCGTGCGAGTCGGCCAGGGTGCGGAACAGCAGATCCACCGCCACATGCTGCTGCCGGTCCGGCGGCAGGGGCGCGAGCGCGAGCATCCCATCGTGGACTTCCAGTACCTTGCGGGGCGGCACGACATAGACGGTGTCCGCCTGCATGGTCACCGGGCCGCTCACCTGGTGCACGCGCAACGTCGTTGCGCGCTGCAGCAGTTCGGCCAGCATGCTTTCGTGGTCGGGGGACAGGTGCAGCACGACCACGAACGCCATGCCGGGGGAAGCAGGCATCGCCGTGAAGAAGTCGCGCAGCGCCTGGATGGCTCCGGCCGAACCACCCAGTCCGACCACCGGCAGTGCGGCGTCGCCGGTTTCGGCGGCGCAGCCGGTTGCCGCACCGGCCACGGCCTCCTCGGCGGGGCCCGGGGTGATCTCGTCCATCTCTTGTCCTTGTGAGAGCGCACCCGCGGTGTGAGGAGTGCGGCTGGGGCGACGATGCTAGCGCAATCCAGCCACACGGCCGGCCAAAAGGCGCTGCCGGAACGCAGCCTGCTCATCCATGGACGTGCACGGGAAAGTTTTACATGCTTCGCGCACCGTCGGGTCTGCAAATCTGTCAAAAGCGGTGGGTGCCGCAGGCACGCCATTTGCCCCCGCCGTGGCATGGAGACCTACACGACGCCCCGTTCCCTGGATGCGTACTCCCACGCGCCTGCTCCCTCGGTTCCCGTGGCCCGCGAACCCCTGCGGTATCGCGAGCATGCGGGACGCAGGGTGGGTATCCTGGTATGGCCCAGCGGCGATGGCTGGCGCGGTGCATGGTCCGTGGGCAGCGGCGCCTGGTATGCAGTGCGCGGACGCTGGGGCAGCGAGGATCTCGCCGCGGAGAAGACTTTCATCGCGGCCCGGGCCTCGCTCGGGCAGGATGGCCTGCGCCGCCGTCGGCCGTCCGTGCCACCGGCGCATCGCCCGCCCATGCTCCGGGAGGGGATGGCGGAGGTCGCCGAGGGTGGCCAGGCGCCTGCGCTGCGCGCCGCGTCCGAGCAGTGGAGCGAGTTGCGCCGCGACTGGCAGACGGCCGAAATGCGGCTGGCCCGGCGCCAGTCGGCCATCTGCCTGGGCGAGAGGTCCGAGGAAGACGCCAAGAGCCTGCGCGATCTCGAGCGGGAAGCCGAAAGCGCGCGGCAGCGGATGGACGACTATCTCAACGTCGTGCTGCGCATGCTGAGGCCGGCCGGCAACACCAATTCCTGAGCCGGCAGCGGCCTCGGCACCGCATCACTCGTCGATCGCCGCGCTCCAGCGGCTGCCCCAGTCGCGCGCCTGGTCGATTTCGCGGCGGTCTCGCTTGGTGGGGCGGCCTTCCTGCAGGGTGGCGGCAGGCTCGGGTGCGAGCCTGCGCATCTCGGCGGCCTGCGCACGCGCGGCGATGCTCTCGGCCGTTTCCTCGTACAGCTGTTGCGCGACGGGCGCGGGGCCGCGCATGGCGCTGAGCCCGCGTACCACCACCGTGCGCGGCACCTGGCCCTGGCGCAGCGCCACGGTATCGCCGCTGCGCAGTTCCCGCGACGCCTTGGCGGCCTGTCCGTTCACTACCACGCGGCCCTTGCCGATCTCTTCCGCCGCCAGGGCCCGGGTCTTGTAGAAGCGCGCGCACCACAGCCACTTGTCCAGGCGCATCGATTCGGGAGGGGTCATGGCGGTATTTTCCCAGAGATCCCGGGTGTTCCGTACCCGGCAGGCCATCGTTCGGCGAAGATGGCTGACATGGTTTCAGCGCGGCGGTGGCGAGACTGGCTGGCATCGCCCGCCACCTGCCGGCCTGCCCGGCTTCCCGCCATGCGCCCCTCATTCCATCGCCTTACCCTCAGAATCACCGGCCATGGCCGGGTGGCCGCGCCCCTGCTGGTGGTGGCCGCGCTGGCCGGCTGTGGAGATACCGCCCGCCTGCCACCCGAGGCGGGCATCGGCCCCCGGCCCACGCTGCCGGAGCCGCACAAGTCCCTGATTCCCACCGTACACATCGCGCCCGCCAGGGGATGGCCGGAAGGGGTCGCGCCGCAGGCCATGGCCGGGCTGTCCGTGACGCCTTTCGCCCGCGGGCTCGAACACCCCCGCTGGGTGGTGGTGCTGCCCAACGGCGACGTGCTCGTGGCCGAGAGCGACAAGCCGGCACCCGAAGGCCCGCCCCCGGACGACGGGTGGGCCAGGAAAGTGCGCAACTGGGTCATGGGCAAGGTCATGGCCCGTGCCGGCTCCGGCAACCCGTCGGCCAACCGCATCACGCTCCTGCGCGATGCCGACGGGGACGGCGTGGCGGAAACGCGCAGCGTGTTCCTGCAGGGGCTGCATTCCCCTTTCGGCATGGCGCTGGTCGGCAGCGAGTTCTACGTCGCCAACACCGATGCCGTCGTGAGGTTTCCTTATGCCGCAGGACAGACCGCCATCGCGGCCGCGCCGGCCAAGGTGGCGGACCTGCCCTCGCGGCCGCTCAATCACCACTGGACCAAGAACCTCATCGCCAGCCCCGATGGTGCGAAGCTGTATGTCACGGTCGGCTCCAACAGCAACGTCGCCGAGAACGGCATGGAGGCGGAAGCCGGCCGTGCGGCCATCTGGGAGGTGGATCGCGCCACGGGCGCGCACCGCGTCTTCGCGAGCGGCCTGCGCAACCCCAACGGCATGGGCTGGGAGCCGGGCTCCGGCACGCTCTGGACCGTGGTGAATGAGCGCGATGAAATCGGCAGCGACCTGGTGCCCGACTACCTCACCTCGGTGAGGGAGGGCGGCTTTTACGGCTGGCCCTACAGCTATTGGGGCGGGAACGTGGATGCGCGTGCCCAGCCTCCACGGCCGGATCTGGTCGAAAAGGCCATCGTGCCGGATTACGCTCTGGGCAACCACGTGGCGCCGCTGGGCATGGCTTTCGCGGGGGGCGGCGGCCCGGCCGCTCGACCCGTGGCTCCGCAGCTCGCGCAGGGTGTGTTCGTCGGCCTGCACGGCTCGTGGAACCGCAAGCCGCGCAGCGGCTACAAGGTGGTGTTCGTGCCGTTCAGGAACGGCAAGCCCGACGGCATGCCCCTGGACGTGCTGACCGGATTCGTCAGCGGCGATGGCGACGCCTGGGGCCGGCCCGTGGGCGTGGCGCTGGACGGGCGGGGCGGCCTGCTCGTGGCCGACGACGTCGGCAACACCCTGTGGCGCGTGGCGGCGGCGCGCCCGTGACGGCGCGCTCTAGGACCGCACCAGCAACGGCGGCAGCACCTTCGCACGCGTCTCTTTGAACCGCTGCCCTTCTTCCACCAGCCAGTCCCGCACGCGCAGCATGGCAGGTCCCGCCTGGGGTGAACTCACGAAGGAGTAGCGCGCCCGGGAGAGCGTGCTCCAGGAGCACAGCGGCACCAGGCGGCCGGCCGCCACGTCTTCGAGCACGAGCGCGGCACGACCCATGGCGATGCCCTGGCCGGTGATGGCTGCTCCCACCGCCAGCTGGGACAGGTTGAACTGGGGGCCGCCTCCCCAGTCCGGGCATGGTGCGCCTTGTGCGCTGAACCAGTGCTGCCATTCCTCGAATGTATCGGCCCCTTCCCAGGCACTGCCGTCGTGCAGCAGCCATTCCGGCTGCAGCCTGGCCGGCGCATCCCGCAGGTCCGGGTGGGCCGCCATGAAGGCCGGGCTGGCCACGGGAACCAGCCATTCATCGAGGAACCCGGTGGCGTCCAGGTCGGTGTACTCCCCCGGGTCGAAGCGGACGGCCGCCTCCACCCCGTCTCGCACCATGCGGGTGCGGTCGATGCGGTGGAACTCCCCGAACACGCGCAGCCCGGTGTCGGGATGCCGGCGAAAGAATTCGCCCAGCCGTGGCGTAAGCCACTGCATGGCGAACGAAGGGGAGCAACTCAGCGTGGCTGCAGCGTGCGCCGGGGCGGAGCGCCGCATCTGCGCCAGCGTGCTCTCGATGGCCTCGAAGCTTTCGCGCAGCACCACCCCCAGCCATTTGCCCTCGGGCGTCAGCACCAGCACCCGAGGGGTCCGCAGGAACAGCGGACGCCCCAGCCAGTTCTCCAGTTGCTTCACCTGCTGGCTCACGGCGCCCTGGGTGATGCACAGCTCCGCAGCGGCGCGTGTGAAGCTGCCCTGCCGTGCGGCCGCATCGAAACAGCGCAGCCAGGCCAGAACCGAATTGGACAGGCGTGAATCCATCAGTGAAACTAATACTGTCGTCAATATAAATGCATTGCGTCGCCCCCGGGGCCGGCACAAGAATGCGTGCAACGCTTTCTCTGCCGTCCCATGACCGAACCCAACCGTTCCGCACTGCCCACCGGTATCGATGTCCAGGAAGCCGCCTTGGAGGCACTGCGCCGCGCCGATCCATGCATCTGGTTCAACCCGCAGCGCAGCGCGGACATTCCCGCCACGATGGATGCGGAGGGTCGCCACATTAGTCTGCATGATACGCAGGCCGCCTCGGACAGGTTCCGGCGCTTCGGGGGACTCCTGGCCCGGCTGTTCCCCGAACTCGAGGCCACGGGCGGGGTCATCGAATCACCTCTGATCGAAGCAGGCGCGCTCTCGGATGCCATGGGGCTGGAGGCCGGTTGCGGCCGGCTGTGGATCAAGGCGGACCACGGCCTTCCCGTGGCAGGCTCGATCAAGGCGCGCGGCGGCATCCACGAGGTGCTGGAATTCGCGGAAACCCTGGCCCTGCGCGAAGGTCTGTTGTCCCCCGGACAGGATTGCCGGGTACTGGCCGAAACCGCTGCGCGCGAGGTGTTCGGGCGCCACCAGGTGGCGGTGGGCTCCACGGGCAACCTGGGCCTGAGCATCGGCGTGGCGGCCTCGGCGCTGGGCTTCCGGGCGGCCGTGCACATGTCCGCCGACGCCAAGGAGTGGAAGAAAGAGCGCCTGCGCCGCCGGGGCGTCGAGGTGGTGGAGCACACGGGCGACTACGAGCGCGCCGTGGCTGCGGGGCGCAGCCAGGCCCAGGCCGATCCGTTCAGCCATTTCGTGGACGACGAACGCTCCCTTTCGCTGCTGCTGGGGTACAGCGCCGCGGCGCTGCACCTGCGCGGCCAATTGGCGGAACAGGGCATCGCGGTGGACGCCGCCCACCCGCTGTTCGTCTATCTGCCGTGCGGGGTAGGGGGAGCACCGGCGGGCATCACCTTCGGCCTGCGCCAACTGCTCGGGCCGCATGTGCACTGCTTTTTTGCCGAACCGGTGCAATCGCCGTGCTTCCTCGTGCAGATGGCTGCGCCGGCCGGCACGCACCCGTCCGTGTACGACCTGGGCCTGACCAACCGCACCGAGGCCGACGGCCTGGCGGTACCGAGGGCGTCGCTGCTGGCTGCGGGGCTCATGCAGCCACTGCTGTCGGGCATCTTCACCGTCCGTGACGACACCCTGTTCGAGCATCTCGTGCGGGTGCTGGACGCCTCGGGCGAGCGCATCGAACCCTCCGCCGCGGCGGGTTTCAGCGGGCCGGGTTGGCTCACGGGCTCGGGTGCCGGGCGCCACTGGCTGCGGGAGCAGGGCCTGGACCGGCACCTGCCGCAGGCCACGCACCTCGTCTGGACCACGGGTGGGCTGTTCGTGCCCGAAGCCGAACACCGGCGCTTCGAGGCCCGCGGCCGGGCCCTGCTGGAAGCTGCCTGAGCCGCGCCGCTCCTGCTCCATTCATCTTTCATTCACTCACCGGAAAGACCACCATGAACCGCGCCAAGAGGATGCTGCTGTCCGCCATTGCCTGCTGCCTGGGAAGCGCCGCGCTGGCCCCGGCCTTCGCACAGGAAACCTATCCGGCCAGGCCCGTCACCCTGGTGATCCCGTTCCCGCCCGGCGGCGCCACGGATGTGCTGGGCCGCGTCATCGGCAAGAAGCTGGGCGATGTGCTGGGCCAGAGCGTGGTGATCGACAACCGCGCGGGCGCCGGCACGGTGATCGGGGCATCCTATGTCGCCAAGGCCGCGCCGGACGGCTACACGCTCCTGATGAGTTCAGGCACTACCTTCACCGTCAATCCGGCCGTGCGCGCGAAACTTCCCTACGATCCCGTGAAGAGCTTCGAGCCGATCGGCATCACCGGTCGCACTGGGCTCATCCTGCTGGCCGGCAAGAGCGTGCCGGCCAATGACGTCAGGCAGTTCGTGTCCCTGGTCAAGGCCGCGCCGGACAAGTACTCCTATGGCTCCTTCGGTTCCGGCACCACCTCGCAGTTCGCCGGCGAGGCCTTCTTCCACCTGGCGGGCCTGAAGATCCAGCATGTTCCGTACAAGGGCAGCGCGCCGGCCATGGTGGACCTCATGGGCGGACAGATTCCCTTCACGGTCGATACGGTCGCAGCCGCACTGCCCCAGCTCAGGGAAGGAAAGATCAAGGCCATCGCCGTCACTTCGGCCAGGCGTTCCTCGCTGCTGCCGGACGTGCCCACGCTCGCCGAGAACGGCTACGCGATCGACATGGATACCTGGCTGGCGATGGTGGCTCCGGCCGGCCTGCCGCCGGCCGTGAAGGCCCGCCTGGAGCGCGCGCTGGCCCAGGTGATGGAGGACCGCGAAACGCGCGAGAAGCTGCTGGCCAACGGATTCGAACCGTCCTATGGTTCATCCAGGGTGCTGGCCTCGCTCATCGAGAAGGAACTGCCCCTGATGCGCGCCGTGGCCCAGCGTGCCGGCATCACTGCCGACTGACCACCTGCCCGGTTTTTCCGGGTATTTTCAAACCTTCAGGAGACAACGCCGCCCTTCCGGGGCGGCGCACCACATGACACAGACCGCATCCTCCTCCGCTTCCCTCGTCGAGCTGACCGCCCCCGAACTGCGCCTGCGGATCGCCCGCCGCGAGATCTCGCCCGTCGAACTGCTCGAGGCGTGCATCGCACGCATCGAGGCCCTCAACCCCTATGTGAACGCCATCACCGCCACCTGCTACGACCGGGCCCGGAACGAGGCGCGCGAGGCAGAGCGGGCAGTGCTGCGCGGCGATGCCCTCGGGTTGCTGCACGGCCTGCCGCTGGGCGTGAAGGACCTGGAGGCCACGCAGGGCCTGCTGACCACCTACGGCTCGCAGATCTACCGCGAGCACATTCCCGCGCAAGACAACGTGCTGGTCGCGCGCCTGCGCCGCGCCGGTGCGATCGTCACGGGCAAGACCAACATCCCCGAGATGGGGGCCGGCGCCAATTCCCGCAACACGGTATGGGGTGCCACCGGCAACCCCTTCGATCCCCGCCTGAACGCGGGGGGCTCGTCCGGCGGCTCGGCCGCGGCCCTGGCCTGCGACATGCTGCCGGTCTGCACCGGCTCCGACACCGGCGGTTCCCTGCGCATTCCCGCGGCCAAATGCGGGGTGGTGGGATTCCGTCCGTCGCCGGGGGTGGTGCCGAGCTCCCGCAAGCTGCTGGGCTGGACGCCCATCTCCGTCGTGGGGCCCATGGGCCGCACGGTGGAGGAGGCCTGCCTGCAGCTCGCGGCCACGGCCGGCATGTCGGCGGGCGATCCGCTCAGCTACCCGCTGGATCCTGCGGTATTCCTGTCCCTGCCCGAGGTGGACCTGTCCACGCTGCGCGTCGGGTACACGGAGGACTTCGGTGCCTGTGCCGTGGACGACGGCATCCGCGAGACGTTCCGCGGCAAGATCGCCGCCATGCGGCACCTGTTCCGCAGCTGCGATCCCATCGCGCTGGACCTGGGCGACGTGCACCGCTGCTTCGACGTGCTGCGCGCCGAGGCCTTCGTGGCGGGCACGCGGGAAGCCTACGAGCGCGATCCCGCCAGCCTGGGGCCCAACACCCGCGCGAACTACGAGATGGGCGCGGCCATGACGCTCATCGACAGTGCCTGGGCACAGGCCGAGCAGACGCGCATCCTCGCGCGCTTCCAGCAGGCGTTCGAATCGTTCGATGTCATCCTGGCGCCGACCACGCCGGTTTCGCCTTTCCCCTGGACGGAGCTGTACGCCAGCCACATCAACGGCGAGCCGCAGGCCAACTACTATCGCTGGCTGGCCCTGACCTACGTCACCACGCTGACCACCCATCCCGCCCTCAGCCTTCCCTGCGGGCGGGACAGCCGCGACATGCCGTTCGGCCTGCAGGTGGTGGGCCGCTTCCGGGACGACCTGGCCACACTGGCCATCGGCCGCGCGATGGAGCGGTCCTTTGCCGGCATCCGGGAACTGCAGCGCCCGCGGCCGGCGCTGGACCGGCTGGCCCCGGTCGAGCCGGCGCTGACTTCCCTCGTGACCACGGCACCCGACGCACGCGATGCACGCGGCGAGCCGCGCCTGGACGGCTCGGGCAGCCAGGGAGTTGCCCAGGCCTCTGCGGTCTGACGGATCGCGGTCGATCGAAAGAAAGGGAATCGGCATGACCGAACTGGTGGACTTCCTCGTGGTGGGGGCCGGCATTGCCGGCGCCTCGGTCGGCTGGGAACTCGCGCATGCGGCGCCGGGCGCCAGCGTGCTCGTGCTCGAGCGCGAACCGCAGCCCGGCTACCACACCACCGGCCGCTCGGCGGCGCTCTTCATGGAAACCTACGGCACGCCGCAGATCCAGGCGCTCACCCGCGCCAGCCGGGCGTTCTACGACCATCCGCCCGAGGGCTTCGCCGATGGCCCGATCCTCTCGCCCCGGGGCGTGGTGTACGTTGCAGGCCCCGACCAGCTCGACCTGCTGGGTGCGGCGCTGGCGGACGCCCTGCAGCGTTCGCCGAACGTGCAGCGCGCCACCCGCGAGCAATTGCTGGAGTGGCTGCCGTGCCTGCGGCCGGAGGCGGTAGCGGCCGGCATGCGCGAGCCCGGCGCGGCCGACATCGATGTGCATGCCCTGCACCAGGGCTACCTGCGGGGGCTGCGCCAGCGGGGTGGCCGCCTGCTGCCGGATGCCGGCGTCGCTGCCATCGAAAGGCAGGACGGTGCCTGGCACGTGCATCTCGCGTCCGGCGCCACGGTGCGCGCCCGTGCCATCGTCAACGCGGCCGGAGCGTGGGCGGACGAGGTGGCCGCCATGGCCGGCATCCCGGCCATCGGCCTGGAACCGCGGCGGCGCACGGCCTTCACATTCCCGGTTCCGGCGGGCATGGACGCGTCGGGCTGGCCCGCGGTGGTGGGCATCGACGAGAGCTTCTATTTCAAGCCGGATGCCGGACAGCTCCTGGGTTCTCCCGCCAACGCCGATCCCACGCACCCGCACGACGTGGTGCCCGAGGAGCTCGATGTGGCGACCGGCATCTGGAACATCGAGCAGATGACGACGTTCCAGATCCGCAGGCCCTCGCACACCTGGGCGGGCTTGCGGTCCTTCGTCGCGGATGGGGACATGGTCATCGGCTGGGACAACCACGTGCAAGGGTTCTTCTGGCTGGCGGGGCAGGGCGGCTACGGCATCCAGAGCGCCTCGGGTGTGGCATTGCTGGCGCGCAACCTGTTGCTGTCGGAGCCACTGGCGCCCGCATTGTCGGCCCAGGGCGTGGACCCCGCGGCCCTGTCGCCGGTGAGGCTGCGCTGAACAGGGGCCGGGCGGCCGCGGCGATCAGGCGTAGGTATTGACCTGGGTGCCCAGGGAGCCGGAGGTGGCCAGTTGCGGCTGGGGCAGGGCTTCCAGCAACTGGGCCGCGGACGACTTCTGGATGTCCATGGCCTTCTTCAGCACGGTCATGTTCACGGCGTCCGAGGTCTTCTGGCTGGCCATGGCGGTGGCGGTGTTGACGAGGGATTGTGTGAGGCCGACATCCATGGAAATCTCCTTGTGCAGCCCCGCTGGGAGGCCGATGGGCAAAAGATGCCTCGTTATCGGCCCGTCGGCGCCGTGGCTTGAGCACTGTTACACCTGACCGGCTTTCTCCTCGGGTAAACCTCTGGATCAGTCCAGGGCGCTCGATCCGTAGGCATCGCAGGCGGACAGGTCGGAATCGCTGCCCTTCGGCAACTGGCTGGCCGCATCCCGCAGGGCGGTCCGCAGCCCTTCCTCCAGTACCGGATGGTAGAACGGCATGCGCAGCATGTCGTGCACGGTGAGTTCCCGGTCCATGGCCAGCGCCAGCAGATGGGCCATGTGTTCGCCCGCCGGAGCGCACATTTCCGCGCCCAGCAGCCGGCCGGTGTCCCGCTGGGCGTAGAGGCTCAGGCGCCCCTGGTCGCGCTGCGCCACGCGGGCGCGCCCCTGCCGCGAGAAATCGACGGTGCCGGTCACCGACTCGTCCCGTTTCAGGTCCTTGTAGCGCCTGCCGACGGTCGCCGCGTTCGGTTCCGTGAACACGATGGACAGCGGCATGCGGCGACGGAATCCGCGCACTTCGGGAGCCAGCGCATTGAGCCCGGCGATGTGCCCGTCGTCGGCCGCCTCGTGCAGCAGGGGGCGGAAGTCGTTCGCGTCCCCGGCCATGAACACCGGCAGGTCGCCGACCTGCACCGTGCGGCGGTCCACCGGCGGCATGCCATGCCCGTCCAGTTCCACTCCCAGCGTTTCCAGCCCGAGGTGCTCCACATTCGGACGGCGTCCCATGGCCGCGAGGACCTGGTCCACCACGACCGTGGCGCTGCCGTTGGAGACTTCGATCCCTCCTGGCACCTCGCGCAGCGTCACCTCCTCTCCGACGTTCAGCACGAATTCCGATTTCAGCAGCCCCAGCAGCGCGTCGTTCACGGCGGGGTCGGAGAGCCCGGCGATCTCGTTGCGGCTCGAGAATGCCGCCACCTCCACGCCCAGCCGCGCGAGTGCCTGGGCCATTTCCGCACCGAGAGGTCCCAGGCCGATGACGGCGATGCGCGGGCCCAGTTCGCGCTGCTCGAACAGGGTATCGGTTGTGAGGATGCGATCCCCGAAGGCCAGCCATTCCTCCGGAACGATCGGCCGGGAACCTGTCGCGATGATGATGCTGCGGGTGTCGTACACGTGGCCATCCACCTCCACCCGGTGCGGGCCCATGAGCCGGGCATGCCCGGCGATGCCCAGGGTGCCGATGTCGGACGCCTTGCGCGCGCCCGCGACGAAATCATCTCGCAGCGCGCGGATGCGCTCCAGCACCGCCGGAAGGTCCACCCCCAGCGACTGCTGGCCGCGGATGCCGAACGTATCGAAACTGTGGCGGCGGTGGAAGGCATCTGCGGCCTCGATGAGCATCTTCGACGGCATGCATCCCACCCGGGCACAGGTGGTGCCCCACGGGCCGTCGTTCACGATCCGCACCCGCTCCGTGCGTTTGCGCACTTCGCGCAGCGCGGCGAGGCCGGCGGAACCCGCTCCGAGGATGATGACGTCCAACGTGTCGCTCATGGGCCTGGATCTCCTGCTCTGGGTGGTTGACTCGGCAGGAAAGTGTCGGCGCGCGTGCGCATGGCGGCATGTAGGCGGAAAGGCTGTCTTGTCCTGGCAGCCCGGGCCGGGCCGCTCTCAGGCCTCGGGCCAGCCGGCCCGTCCCTGGGCGGCGTCGTCGATGCGCTGCCGGAACGCCGCGGCGCGCTGCGCCGGAATCGACAGGCGCAACAGGACCAGCGAGCCGTGCTCCACGCCCTGCAGTCGGGCCCCTGCGGTCTCCACCTCGCGGCGCACGAGTCCTTCCAGTGCGTAGGGCACCAGGCACTGCAGGGTGGCCATGCGTTCCAGCGGCACCTTGTCCGCCTGGAGCAGGGCCTGGGCCACGGTGTCCGCATACGCCCGCACGAGCCCTCCGGCGCCGAGCTTCACCCCGCCGAAGTAGCGCACCACGGTGGCGAGGACTCCCTCCAGATCCTGGTGCCGCAATACCTCCAGCATGGGCCGGCCTGCCGTGCCCCCCGGCTCTCCGTCATCCACCGCGGCCGACTGGCCTCCGGCCAGCAACGCCCAGCAGACATGGGCGGCGCCCGGGTGGTCGCGCCGCAGGCCGTCCACGACCTGCTGGGCGGTGGCCCGGTCGGCCACGGGCTGCACGCAGCCGATGAAGCGGCTCTTCTTGATGACGAGTTCGCTGTGCGAAGGCGCTCGGAGTGTTTGCGGCATAGGGGGCGCAAGTGTAGGCGGACGGGCAACAGTGGCCTCCCTTCCTGGGCATTGATGCACGTCAACGGCCCCGTGCGCCGCCTTTCCTACGATAGGCCATCGCCGCATCGGCGGCATTGACCGAAGGAGAAACCCGACATGGCAAGACATTGGAAGGCACTGGCCCTGGCCCTGGCTCTGGCGCTGGGCGCCGGCGCATCCGCCCAGGCGGCGGACTGCAGCGTGGAAATCGAAGGCAACGACGCCATGCAGTTCAACAAGGCTGCCATCGCCGTACCCCAGAGCTGCAAGCAGTTCACCGTCAAGCTCAAGCACGCTGGCAAGCTGCCCAAGACGGCCATGGGCCACAACTGGGTGCTCACCAAGGCATCGGATATGCAGGGCGCTTCGACCGATGGCATGGCGGCCGGCGCGGAAAAGAATTTCGTCAAGGATGGCGACAAGCGCGTCATTGCCCACACGAAGATCATCGGCGGTGGCGAAAGCGACTCGGTGACGTTCCCCGTCTCATCCCTCAAGGCAGGGGAGTCGTATGCCTATTTCTGCTCGTTCCCCGGCCACTCGGCGCTCATGAAGGGCACGCTGACGCTCTCGAAGTGAGGCATCGCCACGGCGGGGCAGTGAACGCCCCGTCCGGCCACGGTACAGCGGGGCCCCATGTGGCTCGGGCGCCACGGCGGGATGTTTTGTCATGGAGGAGGCGTGCCGGCCTACAGGAGGCCTGCATCAGCCCCCGTACGCTCATCGGGGTACTCCCCGCATGAAGACCATGCGACGCCCCACGTCGCTACAGGAAGCCCGCCATGCTGTCCTTCAATCTGAGCTCTTTCGCGCTGCCCCGTCCATTTTCCGCGCTGCCCTTCCTGGGCGACGCTTCGGGTGCTTCACCCGCCACCCAGGCGACCGCGGCGCCATCCGCCCCGGCGGACGGCTGCCTCCTGGTGTCGGCCTACGAAGATCCTCCTGCGGATCTCGACCAGCGGGTGCGCGCCGTCGGCGAGTGGTGAACGGGGCAGGCCGCCGGGGCCTTTGAGCCCCCGGCGGAGTTCCTGTTGGTCACGCCTGCAGCGCGGCGAACTGCATCGGCTGGGGCAGGGCGGCATGCTGCGGCTGCAGCTTGAAGATCGATACGGCCTGCACGAGATCCTGGGCCTGCTGCTGCAGACTCTTCGCCGCCGCCGAGCTTTGCTCGACCAGCGCGGCATTTTGCTGGGTGGCCTCGTCCATGTGGTTCACGGCGACGCCCACCTGCGACACGCCATGGCTCTGCTCGTTGCTGGCGGCGCTGATCTCTCCGACGATGTCGCTCACCCGCTTGATCGACGCCACCACTTCTTCCATGGTCTGACCGGCCCGGTCCACCAGGGCCGTCCCCGCTTCGACCTGCGTCACGCTGTCGGTGATGAGGGTCTTGATTTCCCGGGCCGCCTGGGCGCTGCGTTGGGCGAGGCTGCGCACCTCGCTGGCGACCACGGCGAAGCCGCGTCCCTGCTCGCCCGCGCGGGCTGCCTCCACCGCGGCATTCAGCGCGAGGATGTTGGTCTGGAAGGCGATGCCGTCGATGACGCCGATGATGTCGGAGATGCGGCGCGAACTCTGGTTGATTTCCCGCATCGTGTTCACGACCTGGTTCACGGCGTCTCCGCCCTGCTGCGCCACACCAGTGGCCCCCTGCGCCAGCTGGTTCGCCTGCAGTGCGTTGTCGGCGTTGTGGCGCACGGTGGAGCTGAGCTCATCCATGGTTGCGGACGTTTGCTGCAGCGCGCTGGCCTGTTGTTCGGTGCGCATGCTCAGGTCGCCGGCACCGGTGGCGATCTCCGCCGAGCCGATCGCGATGGAGTCCGATGCGCTGCGCACCTGGGTGACGATGCGCGCCAGGCTGCTTTGCATGCTGGCGATGGAGGCCATCACGCTGCCCGCGGCAACGCCGCCAGCCGCGCCCAGTGGAGCCAGATCGCCTTCGGCCACGCGCTGGGCAGCCCAGCCCAGTTCGGACGGCTCCGCGCCCAGGGCACTCGACAGGCGGCGCGTGATGATCACGCCCGACACGATGGCCATGGCCACCGCGGCCAGGCAGGCACCGAGCAGAATGTTCCGTTGCCGTACGAAGCTCTCGGCCGCGGCTGCTTCCGTCGCGTCCGCGCGCTTTCCGGCGTCGGCCACGAAATCTCCGGTCTTGCCCGTGAGCTGGGCGAGCAGAGGTCGGCATTCGTTGTTGATCTTGGCCACGGCGGCGTCGCGCTGCCCGGCCACTGCCATCTTCACGATGTCGCGGGCCACAGGGCCGTACACCGACTCGATCTGCTCCAGCTCACCCAGCAATTGCCGGGTCGATCCCGGTGCAGAGCGATCCTGCTCGATCGCTTTCTTCAGTCCGGCCAGGTTTTTCTGGACGTCCTCGTCGGCCTTGAGCACCAGGGCCAGTTCCTTGTCCGCTTCCTGGCGCTCGGTGACGAGCACCAGGTTGCGCACTGCGATTGCCCGGCGGTTCACCGCGCTGCGCAGACCGCTCGCGAGGTCGGACTGTGCATTGATGCCTTGCACGTAGCCCGTGAAAGTCTGGTTCGCATTGCCCAGCGAGTGGAGCGAAAGAACCGAGACGATGAGCACCATCACCACCAGGGCTCCGAATGCGATGCTGAGCTGGTTTTTGACGGTCATTGTGGCTTTGCGCATGGGGAGGCCTCCGTGGATAGATGTCGTGCTCTTGCAATGGGTGAACGCTGTAGCGAATTATTGCTCAATTTGAAAAAAATGATTTTAATGATTTCAATCGGCATGTTCAAGAATTTTTTTTTGCACTTTTTACGGAACTTGCACGGCGTCCGGATCACCGTGAAACCACATCGTGACCGTGGTGGCCTGCGCAGCCCTGGACGCTTCCAGGGGCGGTCCCACTAGAATCCAGGGCCCCGCCCCCACGCCATTCCAATGAACGCCCCTGTCGACGTTTCCTTTTTCGCGCGCGCTGCCAAGCCGCTGACGAGCTATCGCCCGTACTGGGCGAAGCGCTTCGGCACGGCCCCGTTCCTGCCCATGAGCCGCGAGGAAATGCAGCAGCTGGGCTGGGACAGCTGCGATGTGATCCTGGTCACGGGCGACGCCTATGTCGATCACCCGAGCTTCGGCATGGCGGTGATCGGCCGCACGCTGGAGGCGCAGGGCTTCCGCGTCGGCATCATCGCCCAGCCCGACTGGCAGAGCGCCGAACCCTTCAAGGCGCTGGGCCGTCCCAACCTGTTCTGGGGCGTGACGGCGGGCAACATGGATTCCATGATCAACCGGTACACGGCCGACCGGAAGATCCGCAGCGACGACGCCTACACCCCCGGCGACGTCGGCGGCAAGCGCCCCGACCGCGCTGCCATCGTCTACAGCCAGCGTTGCCGCGAGGCGTTCAAGGACGTGCCGATCATCCTGGGCGGCATCGAAGGCAGCCTGCGCCGCATTGCCCACTACGACTACTGGAGCGACAAGGTGCGCCGCTCCATCGTGGTCGATGCCAAATGCGACCTGCTGCTCTACGGCAACGCCGAGCGTGCGCTGGTCGAGGTGGCGCACCGCCTCGCCGCGCGGGAGCCGGTCGAGCAGATCACCGACGTGCGCGGCACGGCCTTCGTGCGCCGGCCGGGCGACGAGACGGCCGCCGGCTGGTTCGAGATCGACTCCACCACGGTCGATGAGCCGGGTCGCGTCGAGGCCCACGTGAATCCCTACCTCACGACCAGCGAGCAGGCGGCCGCTCAGGGCAGCAGCTGCAGCAAGGAGGAGGGCGCTCCCGCGGCACAGGGTCCGAACCCCGCGGTGCAACCGATCCAGTTCGTCGCGAACCCGGCACTCAAGGCCAGGCTCAAGGTGCCCCCGCGCGAAAAGAGCGTCATCCGGCTGCCCAGCTATGAGCAGGTCAAGAGCGACCCGGTGCTCTATGCGCACGCCAATCGCGTGCTGCACCTGGAAACCAATCCGGGCAATGCCCGTGCATTGGTGCAGGCGCACGGGGAGGGCGCCACGGCGCGCGACGTGTGGATCAACCCGCCGCCCATCCCGCTCACCACGGCCGAGATGGACCATGTCTTCGATCTGCCGTATGCCCGCGGCCCGCATCCCAGCTATGCCGACGAGAACGGCAGCCACGATGGTGCGACAAAGATCCCTGCATGGGAGATGATCCGCTTCAGCGTGAACATCATGCGCGGCTGCTTCGGCGGCTGCACCTTCTGCTCGATCACCGAGCACGAGGGTCGCATCATCCAGAGCCGCAGCGAGGACTCGATCATCCAGGAGATCGAGGACATCCGCGACAAGGTCAAGGGTTTCACCGGCACGATCTCCGACCTGGGCGGCCCCACGGCCAACATGTACCGCCTGGGCTGCCGCAGCCCCGAGATCGAGGCCGCCTGCCGCAAGCCCAGCTGCGTCTATCCGGGCATCTGCCAGAACCTCACCACCGACCACGGCCCGCTCATCAAGATCTACCGCCGGGGCCGTGCGCTCAAGGGCATCAAGAAGATCCTCATCGGCTCGGGCCTGCGCTACGACCTGGCTGTGAAGTCGCCCGAGTACGTCCGGGAACTGGTGCAGCACCACGTGGGGGGCTACCTGAAGATCGCGCCGGAGCACACCGAGCAGGGCCCGCTCACCAAGATGATGAAGCCGGGCATCGGCAGCTACGACCGCTTCAAGCAGATGTTCGAGCAGTTCAGCGAAGAGGCGGGCAAGAAGCAGTTCCTGATCCCGTACTTCATCGCCGCCCATCCGGGAACCAGCGACGAGGACATGATGAACCTCGCCATCTGGCTCAAGAAGAACGGCTTCCGCGCGGACCAGGTGCAGACTTTCTACCCCAGCCCCATGGCCACCGCCACGGCCATGTACCACTCCGGCCGCAATACGCTGACGCGGGTGCGCCGCCAGATGCGCGATGCGGCCGAGGAGTCCGTGGATATCGTGCGCGGCGAGAAGCGCCGCCGCCTGCACAAGGCTTTCCTGCGCTACCACGACCCCAACAACTGGCCCCTGTTGCGCGAGGCGCTCAAGGCCATGGGCCGGGCCGACCTGATCGGCAACGGCAAGCACCACCTGATCCCGACCTTCCAGCCGATGACGGATGGCAGCTACCAGAGTGCCCGGCGCAAGAACAGCACGACGGTACAGGCCAAGGGGCCGGCGCCGGGCAAACTGCTGACCCAGCACACGGGGCTGCCGCCCCGCGCGGGTGTCCGCACGGGCCCGCGCGCCGGCGGTCCATCGCCCGGCAAGCCTGCTGCCGGGCCGCGGCCGATGGGTGCAGGGCGGAACAAGCCGCGCTGAAACGCGTAGCGCTGGCTTTCCGGCCGCGCAGCCGCACCGCTCGACCCGGCGGGGACTGCAGCCCGGGCGGGAAGCCATCAGGGGGCAGGCTGGGGGATGAGGTCTTCGATGATGAGGCGCCGGTAGAAAAAAGCCGCGCTCGCACCCAGCGGTTCCAGTGACGCCTGCAGCGATTCCGGGCTGTCGTCCTCGCGCGGCCGGATCAGCAGTCCGTGGTGGCCCTGCGCCGCCAGGTCAGCAATGCGTCGCACGATCACGCCCTCCGCCCCCACGCTCGGCAGGGGGGTATCCGCATTGCCCAGGGTGCGCACGACGTGCTGGTGGATCGCGTCGGGCGGCGCGTGCGATACATCGGTGTAGCCCTGGTCCGCCAGGGCCTGCGACGCGTCGCGGCCGGGCTGCTCCCCGGGAAAAAGGGCGAATACGTAGCCCGTGGGATAGAACATGCCGGTGGGCGACGTCATGTCGGGGTCGAGTGCGAACGGCTTCATGGGCTCACCTCTTGTGGGGCAAAGGATGCGCGCACGTGGTGCCGCGCGACTCCAGCGATTGGGCAATGCCGCGTTGCATCCGACAGGTAGGGCAAGCCAGCGGCGTGCTGTCGGACGGCGCCGATGTGCCGGCAATCCGCGCCGGTCAGTCGATGGTATGCAGGGGGATGTCCTCCTGCCGGGCCCAGCGGTCCAGTTCCTCGCGGTGACGATGGCGCAGGAAGCCGGCGATGGCTTCCCGGGTGGATGCATCGCGCGGATCGACACCCGGCGGCAGGCCGACCGCGGCGCACAGCCGGGCCATGAAGTGCGGCTCCAGGGCCGCCAGCGCCACCCTCCCGTCTGCGCACCCATAGACGCGGTATCCCGCATGGGCGCCGCCCACGTCGCCGGCCGGCAGGGCCAGCCCCCAGGTTCTGGGTATTGCCAGCCACCGGGCCGCTGTCGCGAGTGCGATCTCGTGTTCCGTTCCCCGTCCGGTGGACTGCCTGGCGAGCAATGCGCGCAACACCGCCTCGGAGGCCAGCAGCGCGCCTGCCATGTCCACATGCAGGCTGGCGGGCAGCACCTGTCCTTCGGGCAGAAGCCCTGCCTCCGCCTGGTAGGTGAGATCGTGGCCGGGCGCTTCCGCGGCATTGCCGGGGCCGCCCACGATCCGGACCAGCGACAGCGCAGGGTGGCGATCCCGCAGTGTCGGCCAGTCCAGTCCGAGCCGTTGCAGCGCCGAGGGGCGGAACGAGGTGATCAGCACATCCGTGGCCGCCAGTTCCTGGTGCAGCAGCGCCTGTCCCCCAGGCGTTTTCAGGTCGGCCTGGAGCACGCGGACGCCGGCATGCAGCTCCGCGTAGGCCTGTGGGCAATAGAGCGCCATGGGGTCCGCGCTGGGCTGGCCCGCGGATGCCGGTGGCTCGAGCTTCGTGCACGCGGCGCCCTCGTCGCGGCACCGCGCCAGGGCCGCGGGTCCCGGGAGGTTCAGGGCGATGCTGAGAATGCGGAAACCGACCAGCGCGCCGTTGGAGTGGGGTAAGGAGGCCATGCTTCAGTATCGCCGGGACAGGGCAAAGGGGCATGCCGCCCATGCGCCCAAGAAAAAGCCGCCCGGAGGCGGCTTCCTGCTCATGCTGGCGCCCGCGGTCGGGCGCAGCCGGGGTCAGACCACCTTGGCGATCGACTGGCAGACGTAGTCGATGTTCTTGCTGTTGAGCGCGGCCACGCACATGCGGCCGGTGTCGGTGCCGTACACGCCGAACTCGGTGCGCAGGCGCACCATCTGGTCCTTGGACAGGCCCGAGTAGCTGAACATGCCGATCTGCTGCGTGATGAAGGACATGTCCTGCTGCACGCCGGCGGCCTTGAGGCCGTCCACCAGCTTCTGGCGCATGGCCTTGATGCGCACGCGCATCTCGCCCAGTTCCTTCTCCCACAGGGCGCGCAGCTCGGGGTTGCCCAGCACCGCGGCCACCACCGCGCCGCCATGCGTGGGCGGGTTGGAGTAGTTGGTGCGGATCACGATCTTCAGCTGGCTCAGCACGCGGGAGGCTTCTTCCTTGTCGGCGCACAGCACGGACAGGCCGCCCACGCGCTCGCCATACAGGCTGAAGCTCTTGGAGAAGGAGGTGGAGACGAAGAAGTTCAGGCCGGCGGCCACGAACTTCTGGATCACGGCGCCGTCCTCCTGGATGCCGTGGCCGAAGCCCTGGTAAGCCATGTCGAGGAAGGCCGTCAGGCCCTGGGCCTTGACCACGGCCACCACCTGGTCCCACTGCTCGGGCGTGATGTCGTAGCCGGTCGGGTTGTGGCAGCAGGCGTGCAGCACGACGATGGTGCCGGGCGCAGCGGCCTTGAGGCTGGCCAGCATGCCTTCGAAGTTCACGCCGCGCTTGGCGGCGTCGTAGTAGGCGTAGGTATCCACCACGAAGCCGGCGTTGGTGAACAGGGCGCGGTGGTTCTCCCAGCTCGGGTCGGAGATCAGCACCTTGGCATCGGGGCTGACCTTCTTGAGGAAGTCGGCGCCGATCTTCAGGCCACCCGTGCCGCCGATGGCCTGGACGGTCGCCACGCGGCCGGAGGTGACGGGCTCGCTGCCTTCGCCGAACACCAGCGACTTGACGGCGCTGTCATAGGCGACGATGCCGTCGATGGGCAGGTAGCCGCGTGCCGAAGGCTTGTCCATCATGGCCTTTTCCGCGGCCTGGACGCATTGCAGCAGGGGCAGCTTGCCGTTGTCGTCGAAATACACGCCCACCCCCAGGTTGACCTTGTTGGGGTTGGTGTCAGCAGCGTACTGCTCGTTCAGACCCAGGATCGGGTCGCGCGGTGCCATTTCGACGGCGGTGAAGAGAGACATGGAGTTTCCTTGGGGTATCGACGAAGGATGTCGGAACGGGAGACCGGGCCTGTTGTACTCTGCCAGGTCGCCCCGATTTTAAGGGCTCCACCTTGAGCCAGCCCATGCCAAAACCCATCGAAACCATGCCGGAGACGCGAGGCGAAGGCACCCTCGTGCGCTTCCCCGATTCGCCTTTCGAGCTCTACCAGCCGTACCCGCCGGCAGGTGACCAGCCCACTGCCATCGATCAGCTGGTCGAGGGCGTGCGCGACGGCGAGGTCTTCCAGACCCTGCTGGGCGTGACCGGCTCCGGCAAGACGTTCACCATGGCCAACGTGATCGCGCGGCTGGGCCGGCCGGCGATCGTGTTCGCCCCCAACAAGACGCTGGCCGCCCAGCTCTACAGCGAGTTCCGGGAGTTCTTCCCGAACAACGCCGTCGAGTACTTCGTCAGCTACTACGATTACTACCAGCCCGAGGCCTACGTTCCCCAGCGCGATCTCTTCATCGAGAAGGACTCGGCCATCAACGAGCACATCGAGCAGATGCGGCTGTCGGCCACCAAGAGCGTGCTCGAGCGGCGCGACGTGGTCATCGTGGCCACGGTGAGTGCCATCTACGGCATCGGGGCGCCGGAGGACTACACCAAGATGCGCTTCATCATGCGCGTGGGCGACGAGATCAGCCAGCGCGACGTGATCTCCCGCCTGATCCGCATGCAGTACACGCGCAACGAGCAGGATTTCGCGCGCGGCACCTTCCGCGTGCGCGGCGACACCATCGACGTGTTTCCCTCGGAGCACAGTGAACTGGCCATCCGCATCGAATTGTTCGACGACGAGATCGAGACCCTGTCGCTGTTCGACCCGCTCACCGGCCGCGTGCGCCAGAAGATCCCGCGCTTCACCATCTACCCCAGCAGCCACTATGTCACTCCCCGCGACAAGGTGCTGGCCGCCGTCGAGACCATCAAGCTGGAGCTGAACGAGCGGCTGGCCCAGTTCGTGGCCGAGGGCAAGCTGGTGGAGGCGCAGCGCCTGGAGCAGCGCACCCGGTTCGACCTGGAAATGCTCAGCGAGGTCGGCCACTGCAAGGGCATCGAAAACTACACGCGCCACCTGTCCGGCGCCGCACCGGGCGATCCGCCGCCCACGCTCACCGACTATCTTCCCCCCGACGCCCTCATGTTCCTGGACGAGAGCCACCAGATGATCGGCCAGCTCGCGGCGATGTTCAACGGCGACCGCGCCCGCAAGACCACCCTGGTCGAATATGGCTTCCGCCTGCCGTCCGCGCTCGACAACCGTCCGCTCAAGTTCGAGGAATTCGAGCGGCGCATGCGCCAGGTCGTCTTCGTGTCGGCCACGCCGGCCGACTACGAGAAGACCCACTCCGGCCAGGTGGTGGACCAGGTGGTGCGCCCGACGGGGCTGGTGGACCCCATCGTGGAGGTCCGCCCCGCCACCCACCAGGTGGACGACGTGCTGCAGGAGATCCGCGTGCGTGTCGAGCGCAACGAGCGCGTGCTGATCACCACGCTCACCAAGCGCATGGCCGAGCAGCTCACCGACTACCTGACCGACAACGGCGTGAAGGTGCGCTACCTGCACTCCGACATCGACACCGTCGAGCGCGTGGAAATCATCCGCGACCTGCGGCTGGGGGCCTTCGACGTGCTGGTGGGGATCAACCTGCTGCGCGAGGGGCTGGACATCCCCGAGGTGTCACTGGTGGCCATCCTCGATGCGGACAAGGAAGGCTTCCTCCGGGCCGAGCGCAGCCTGATCCAGACCATCGGGCGTGCCGCGCGCAACCTGAACGGACAGGCGATCCTCTACGCAGACCGCATCACCGAGTCCATGAAAAAAGCCATCGGCGAAACGGAACGGCGGCGCGCGAAACAGATCGCACACAACGAAGCCCAGGGAATCACGCCACGGAGCATCGTCAAGCAGGTCCGCGACCTGATCGACGGGGTCTACAGCGAGAAGACCGGCCGGGAGGCCGAGCGTCTCGAACAGGAGGCCCTGCGACGGGCGCAGGTCGAGGACATGTCCGAAAAGGATGTCGCCCGCGAAATCAAGCGGCTGGAAAAGCAGATGCTGGACCATGCGCGGAACCTGGAGTTCGAACAGGCCGCCCGGGTGCGGGACCAGCTGAACCGGCTGAAGGCGCAGGCCTTCGGAGCCAGCGGGGCCGACCAGGCGGCTTGAACGGAAGGGGCGGGTGCCGCCTGGGCGAAAAGGTGACTGATGGGTTTTGTTACCCGACAAAAACAATAGGGTTTTGTGCTATACTTGGGCACAACACTCAAGAAAACAGCCCACGAAGAAGGGCTCCCGTGCTCCCCGTCCACCGGGGCTTCGCGCGGGAGTGTAGGGGCGGAGACGAGCCGGCAACCTCTGCGGTATGCCCACTGCCATCGGGTTCCGGCATTTCTATAACGGACAAGCTAGCAAAGGAGCTTGCGATGCGTCTCACTACCAAAGGCCGTTTCGCGGTCACCGCAATGATCGACCTGGCCCTCCGCCAGAACAATGGTCCCGTCACGCTGGCGGCGATCAGCCAGCGCCAGCAGATCTCGCTGTCGTACCTGGAGCAGCTCTTCGGCAAGCTGCGCCGCCATGAACTCGTCGAATCCACCCGCGGCCCGGGCGGCGGCTACACCCTGGCCCGCAAGGCGGCCGACATCACCGTCGCCGACATCATCGTGTCGGTGGACGAGCCCATCGATGCCACGCAATGCGGCGGCAAGGAAAACTGCCTGGGCGAGGCCGGCCGCTGCATGACGCACGAACTGTGGGCTTCCCTGAACCAGCGCATGGTCGAGTTCCTGGACTCCGTCACGCTGCAGAAGCTGGTGGACGACCAGATCGCCAAGGGTGTGCAGATCGAGGACAAGCCGGTGGTCCGCCGCGCCATTTCCACGACGCCGGTGGTCAAGCCCATCCGCGTGAATGCACCCAACTCCGTGTTCGCCCTGGGCAACGCATTCGCCAAATCCTGAACCCGACGGCCCGGGCGACCCCGGGGTTCGGGGCCGGCTCCGCCAGGGCCGATCCCGTCGCCACGATTCGCCAGCCAGACATTTACTGAGCCAGCCATGGACATGACACCGCATTTCCCAATCTACCTGGACTATGGAGCCACGACGCCGGTCGATCCGCGCGTGGTGGACGCCATGATCCCCTGGTTGCGCGAGCACTTCGGCAACCCCGCGTCGCGCAGCCATGCGTGGGGCTGGGAAGCCGAGGAGGCCGTGGAAAAGGCGCGTGCCGATGTCGCTGCGCTCATCCATGCGGACCCGCGCGAAATCGTCTGGACCAGTGGTGCCACCGAGTCCAACAACCTCGCCATCAAGGGCGCCGGCCAGTTCTACAAGGGCAAGGGCAAGCACCTCATCACCGTCAAGACGGAACACAAGGCCGTTCTCGACACCATGCGCGAGATGGAGCGCCAGGGCTTCGAGGTCACCTACCTGGACGTGCAGGAAAACGGCCTGCTCGACTTCGAGGTGCTGAAGGCGGCCATCCGTCCCGACACGATCCTGCTGAGCGTGATGTTCGTGAACAACGAGATCGGCGTCATCCAGGACATTCCCGCGATCGGCGCGCTGTGCCGCGAGAAGGGCGTGATCTTCCACGTCGATGCGGCCCAGGCCACCGGCAAGGTGGAGATCGACCTGCAGACCCTGCCGGTGGACCTCATGAGCCTGGCTTCGCACAAGACCTACGGCCCCAAGGGCATCGGCGCGCTCTATGTGCGCCGCAAGCCCCGGGTGCGCCTGGAGGCGCAGATGCACGGCGGCGGGCACGAGCGCGGCATGCGGTCCGGCACACTGCCGACCCACCAGATCGTCGGCATGGGCGAAGCCTTCCGCATCGCCCGGGAAGAAATGGCGCAGGACCTCGCCAAGGTGCGCGTGCTGCAGAAGCGCCTGCTCGACGGGCTGACCGACATCGAGCAGGTGTTCGTGAACGGCGACCTCGAGCGCCGCGTGCCGCACAACCTCAACATCAGCTTCAACTTCGTCGAAGGCGAGTCGCTGATCATGGGCATCAAGGGGCTGGCGGTGTCGTCGGGCTCCGCATGCACCTCCGCGAGCCTGGAGCCCAGCTACGTGCTGCGCGCGCTGGGCCGCAGCGACGAACTGGCGCACAGCAGCCTGCGCATGACGATCGGCCGGTTCACCACCGAGGAGGAGATCGATTTCGCGGTGTCCTCCATCCGCCACAACGTCGCCAAGCTGCGCGAACTGAGCCCCCTGTGGGAAATGTACAAGGATGGCGTGGACATCAGCTCCATCCAATGGGCTGCCCACTGATCCCGGCAGCCGCGAAGAAGTGAAAGGCAGGTAGAAATCATGGCTTACTCCGACAAGGTCATCGACCATTACGAAAACCCCCGCAACGTGGGTTCGTTCGACAAGAGCGACGATTCCGTGGGCACCGGCATGGTGGGCGCCCCCGCCTGTGGCGACGTGATGAAGCTGCAGATCAAGGTGAACCCGGAAACCGGCGTGATCGAGGACGCACGGTTCAAGACGTATGGCTGCGGCTCGGCCATCGCGTCCTCGTCCCTGGTCACCGAATGGGTGAAGGGCAAGACGCTGGACGAGGCGGCGGCGCTCAAGAACGCCGAGATCGCCCAGGAACTGGCGTTGCCGCCGGTCAAGATCCATTGCTCCATCCTTGCCGAGGATGCGATCAAGGCCGCCGTGCAGGACTACAAGGCCAAGCACTCGGCCCTGGCGGGAGCCTGACCGGCCATGGCGATCACTCTCACGGAAGCCGCAGCGCGGCACGTCAGCCGGTACCTGTCCCGCAGGGGCAAGGGCCTGGGCGTGCGTCTGGGGGTGAAGACCACCGGTTGCTCCGGCCTGGCCTACAAGCTGGAGTATGTCGATGCGCCCGAACCCGAGGACGTGATCTTCGAGGACCACGGCGTCAAGGTGCTGATCGACCCGAAGAGCCTCGCGTACATCGACGGCACGCAGCTGGATTTCGTGCGGGAAGGATTGAACGAAGGTTTTCGCTTCAACAATCCCAACGAGCGCGACCGCTGCGGTTGCGGGGAAAGTTTCCGCGTCTGAACCGTCCGGCCCTCCGGGCGTTTCTGCCGGTGTCGCCGGCATGGACCATGACGAACCGCCATCGCAGGTGTGCTGGCGGTTTTTTTCTTGACATGAATCTGCAATCCGACGATTTCGAGCTTTTCGACCTGCCCAGGCGCTTCGCCCAGGAGCGCCCGGCGATCGATGCCCGCTGGAAAGCCCTGCAGCGGGAGGCCCATCCCGACCGCTTCGCGGCGCAGGGCGCGGCGGCCCAGAGGGTGGCAATGCAATGGTCCGTGCGCATCAACGAGGCCTACCAGCGCCTGAAGGATCCGATCCGCCGGGCGGCCTACCTGTGCGAACTCCACGGTGCACCCATCCAGGCAGAGGACAACACGGCCATGCCGGCGGCATTCCTGATGCAGCAGATGGAGTGGCGCGAAGCCCTCGACGAGGCCGCCGACGGGGCCGCCATCGACCGCCTGGAGGCGGAGGTGCGGCAGGCCCGTGGCGACGCACTGGATCGCTGCGGCGAACTGATCGACGCACGCCAGGACTATGCGGCCGCGGCGGGGGCTGTCAGAGGCCTTATGTTCATTGAGCGCTTTGCGCTCGATATCGATCGCCGCCGGGAGCAACTGGAACAATAGCCCTCTTGCTCCTTTCGCGAGGCCCGCATGGCCTCGCGCGTTTTCCATTTTTTTTGGACCATGGCGCCTTCGCGGCCCATTTTCCCGTCCGGCTTGCCCGTTACCACCACCATGGCGCTTCTGCAGATTTCCGAACCCGGCCAGTCCCCGAATCCCCACCAGCGCCGCATCGCGGTCGGTATCGATCTCGGTACGACCCACTCGCTGGTGGCCGCCGTGCGCAATGGTGCCGCGGAGTGCCTGCCGGATGCCGAGGGCCGGTTGCTGCTGCCTTCGGTGGTGCGCTACCTGCCCCAGGGGCGTCGGCAGATCGGCTACGCGGCCATGGACTCCCGGTCGGAAGACGCCGCCAACACCCTGGTGTCTGTCAAGCGCTTCATGGGCCGCGGGCTCAAGGATATCGACCACCCCGAGCGCCTGCCCTACGCCTTCGTTCCCGGCCAGGAAGGCGACATGGTGGCTATGCAAACCGTGGACGGGGTGAAGTCGCCCGTCGAAGTGAGTGCGGAGATCCTGGCCGAACTGCGCCACCGTGCCGAGGACACCTTCGACGACGACCTGTACGGCGCGGTGATCACCGTGCCTGCCTATTTCGACGACGCGCAGCGGCAGGCGACCAAGGATGCCGCCCGTCTGGCGGGCCTGAACCTGCTGCGCCTCATCAACGAACCCACGGCTGCGGCCATTGCCTACGGCCTGGACAATGCCAGCGAGGGCGTCTATGCGGTCTATGACCTGGGTGGTGGAACCTTCGACATCTCCATCCTGCGCCTGACGCAGGGTGTGTTCGAGGTGATCGCCACCGGTGGTGATTCCGCGCTCGGCGGTGACGACTACGATGCCGCGCTGGCGGAGTGGGCGCTGCAGCGGCTGGATATCCGGGCAGAAAGCGCGCAGGACAAGGCGGCCGCGCGCATCGCGGCCCGGGCCTGCAAGGAAGGGCTGACGGCCGCGGAGAGCGCGTTGTTCTCGGCGCGCATCGGCGGCAGAGAGGTCCGGCTGGACGTGCTCCGCAGTGATTTCGACGCCATCACGTCGGCGCTGACGGAGCGCACGCTGGCCGCGGTGCGCCGGGCCCTGCGGGATGCGCGCCTGCAGCGGGAAGACATCCAGGGCGTCGTGATGGTCGGCGGGTCCACCCGCATGCCGCAGATCCAGCGCGCGGTAGCCGCGTTCTTCGGCACCGAGCCCTTGAACAACCTGAATCCGGACGAAGTGGTCGCCCTGGGCGCAGCCATCCAGGCCCACCAGCTCGCCGGCAACGACCCGGCAGGGGACATGCTGTTGCTGGACGTGATCCCGCTGTCGCTGGGCATCGAAACCATGGGAGGGCTCGTCGAGCGCATCATCTCGCGCAACGAGACCATTCCCACCGCCAAGGCCCAGGACTTCACCACCTACAAGGACGGCCAGACGGCCCTGGCCATCCATGTGGTGCAGGGCGAGCGGGACCTGGTCGCGGATTGCCGCAGCCTGGCGCGCTTCGAACTGCGCGGCATCCCGCCGATGGCGGCGGGAGCAGCGCGCATCCGCGTCACTTTCACGGTGGATGCCGATGGCCTGCTGGGCGTGAGCGCGCGCGAGCAGAGCACGGGGGTCGAAGCGCGGGTGGACGTCAAGCCGTCCTACGGCCTGTCCGATGACCAGATCGCGCGCATGCTGCAGGAAGGTTTCGCCACGGCGGGCGAGGACATGCGCGCCCGTGCGCTGGTCGAGGCCCGCGTGGAGGCGGACCGCATGCTCATGGCCACCCGCACGGCGCTGGAGGCCGATGGCGATATCCTGCCGCCGGCCGAGCGCCAGTCCATCGATGCGCTCGTGCAGGCATTGGAGGCGGTGCGCGAGCATGAAGATGCCTCCGCCATCGATGCCGCGACCCAGGCCCTCGCCCGGGGCACGGAAGCTTTCGCCGCCCGGCGCATGAACCGGGGCATCCAGCAGGCGCTGGCCGGCAAGAGCGTCCAGAGCCTCTGAGACACCAGAACATCCTTTCAAGCCAGCCCACGACATGCCTGTCATCAAGATACTGCCCCATCCCGAATACTGTCCTGCCGGCACCGAGGTGAGCGCGCCCGCGGGCACCTCGATCTGCGAAGCCCTGCTGGACAATGGCATCAAGATCGAGCACGCCTGCGACATGAGCTGCGCCTGCACCACCTGCCATGTGATCGTGCGGCAGGGCTACGAGTCGCTCAACCAGGCCGAGGAAGAGGAAGAAGACCTGCTCGACCGGGCCTGGGGGCTCGAGCCGCAGTCGCGGCTGTCCTGCCAGGCGATCCTTGCGCAGAAGGACGTGACGGTGGAGATTCCGAAGTACACGATCAACCATGCCAAGGAGAACCACTGATGCAGGCCCAGGCTGAATTCCGCCCGGTCGGTACCGCGGCATGTGCAGGAGCCCGGGCATGACGCGGCAGATCGTTCTCGATACCGAAACCACGGGCCTGTCTGCGGAGGGCGGCGACCGCATCATCGAACTGGGATGCGTGGAGCTGTTGAACCGCAAGCTGACCGGCAACAACCTGCACCTGTACTTCAACCCCGAGCGCGACAGCCACGAGGACGCGCTGAAGGTGCACGGCATCAGCAATGAGTTCCTGAAGGACAAGCCCAAGTTCGCCGAGGTGGTGGACGAGATCCTGGAGTATCTCCAGGGCGCGGAAATCATCATCCACAACGCGGCCTTCGACGTGGGCTTCCTGAACAAGGAGCTGGAGCTGACGGGCCGTCCCGCGTTCACCAGCTACGTCGAGAGCGTGACGGACACGCTGGTGATGGCCAAGGAGATGTACCCGGGCAAGCGCAACTCGCTGGACGCGCTGTGCGACCGGCTGGGCGTGGACAACTCCGGTCGTACGCTGCACGGGGCACTGCTGGACGCGGAGCTGCTGGCCGATGTCTACATCAACCTCACGCGCGGCCAGGATGCGCTGCTGATCTCCGACGACGCGGAGGAGGGCGACGAGACCGCCGTGCGCCTGGCGCCGGTGGACCTTTCGGCCTTCACGCTGCCGGTGCTCCTGGCCAGCGAGCAGGAGCTGGCTGCGCACGACGAAGTCCTGGCCCAGATCGACAAGGCCAGCGGCGGCAAAACTATTTGGAAAATTTCTTCGGACAGCCAAAAAGCTATGCCATAATCATGGGCTGCCGCAACAACGGCACTGGGGTGATTAGCTCAGCGGTAGAGCACTGCCTTCACACGGCAGGGGTCACATGTTCGATCCATGTATCACCCACCAGTTTTGATCCGGATGGCCTGCCTTGCAGGTGGTTCTTCCGGAATGGGTGATTAGCTCAGCGGTAGAGCACTGCCTTCACACGGCAGGGGTCACATGTTCGATCCATGTATCACCCACCATTCCAGACCCCCTGCAGGCCCTGCCCGCAGGGGGTTTTTGCTTTGCGTGCACCGGTAGCCAGGTGCTGCTCCCGGTGCCGGCGGCTACTGCTCCTCGGCCACAATCCGGCTTTCTTCCTGCCAGACGCAAGACTGCCGTGATCATCTACCACAACCCCTCGCACCGTCTCCACGCGCCGGTCCATGAGTTCTTCCGGGGCGAGCGCGTTCCCTGCTTCGAGAAGCCCGACCGCGCCGATTACGTGGAAGCCCGGCTGCGCCAGCAGGGTTACGCACTGCGCGCTCCGGACATGGACAGCCAGGCCGTCCTGGCACGTGTGCACGCGCCGCGTTACCTGCGCTTCCTACAGGAGGCGTGGCTGCAGTGGCTGTCGCTGGATGTCCGCAATGCCGGAGTGCAGCCGTTTCCTTCGGTGTGGCCGGTGCGTACGCTGCGTGACGATGTCGAGCCCGAAAACTTCGTCGCGCGGCTGGGCCTGTATTCCATGGACAACGGCTCGCCCCTGTCCGAAGGCACCTGGGCGGCAGCCAAGGCGGGCGCGGACGCGGCCGCGAGCGCAGCGGCCGCGGTGGCGGGAGGAGCGCGTGCCGCGTTCTGCTGCACCCGACCGCCGGGCCACCACGCCGGGCCTGACTTCATGGGCGGTTATTGCTTTCTCAACAATGCGGCCGTGGCGGCCCAGTGGCTGCTCGATGCCGGCACTGCCCGCCGCGTTGCCGTGCTGGACGTGGATTACCACCACGGCAACGGCACGCAAAGCATTTTCTACGAACGCTCCGACGTGATGTGCATCAGCATCCATGGCGACCCGCGGACCGAGTATCCGTTCTATCTGGGGCATGCCGACGAAACCGGCGCGGGCGCGGGCGCAGGCTTCAATTGCAATATCCCGCTGCCGGCCGGAACGGCCTTTCCCGACTGGCTCGGCGCGCTCGACCGGGCCTGCGCGCGTGTCGAGGAATGCGGGGCGCAGGCGCTGGTCGTGCCGCTGGGCCTCGACACGTTCGAGGGAGACCCCATCTCGCGGTTCACGCTGTCCTCGCCGGACTTCATCGAAGTGGGTGCCAGGCTCGCACGCCTCGGGCTGCCGACGGTCTTCGTGCTCGAAGGCGGATACGCGGCGGCAGAACTGGGCGTGAACGCGGTCAATGTGCTCCAGGGCTTCGAGCGCGTGGCGGCCGGTGCCGGAGTGGAAGGGCGGCCATGAGCGACGCGGTCGAATGCGTCGTCATCGGCGCGGGCGTGGTGGGGCTCGCGGTGGCCAGGGCGCTGGCCATGGAGGGCCGGGAAGTGCTCGTGCTGGAGGCCGCGGGGGCCATCGGCACCGGCACGAGTTCCCGCAACAGCGAAGTCATCCACGCGGGCATCTACTATCCACAGGGCTCGCTCAGGGCGCGGCTGTGCGTGCGGGGCAAGGAGCTCCTGTATGCCTACTGCGCGCAGCGCGGGGTACCGCATCGCCGGTGCGGCAAGCTCATCGTCGCCACCTCAGCCTCGCAACTCGCATCGCTGGATGGCATCGCGGCGCGCGCGCGTGCCAACGGTGTGTCCGATTTGCAGCGCCTCGGCCGTGACGAGGCCGTGGCGCTCGAGCCGGCCCTCGCGTGTGCCGGAGCGCTGCTGTCGCCCAGCACGGGCATCGTGGACAGCCATGCGCTCATGCTGGCGCTGCAGGGGGATCTGGAGCACGCTGGCGGCATTGTGGCACTCAACTCTGCTTTCTCCGCGGCGCAATGCGGGCCGGACGGCATCATGCTGCAGGCCGAAGACGGCACGAGGCTGCTTGCCCGCTGTGTCATCAACGCGGCCGGTCTGCAGGCGCCGGCGGTGGCTCGCCGTTTCGCGGGCACGCCGTTCGACATGGTGCCTGCGGCCCACTACGCCAAGGGAAGCTACTTCTCGCTTTCCGGCCGGGCTCCGTTTTCGCGGCTGGTCTATCCCGTGCCCGAGGCGGCAGGCCTGGGCGTGCACCTGACCCTCGATCTCGGAGGGCAGGCCAGGTTCGGCCCGGACGTGGAATGGGTCACGGACAGCGATGATCTCGCCGTGGATCCTGCCCGTGGCCAGGCGTTCTATGCCGAGGTGCGGAAATACTGGCCGGCCTTGCAGGACGGGGCGCTCCAGCCCGCTTACGCGGGCATGCGTCCAAAAATCCATGGGCCGCACGAGCCGGCCGCCGACTTCCTCATCCAGGGGCCCGCGATGCATGGGGTGCCGGGGCTGGTACATCTGTTCGGCATCGAATCGCCCGGGCTCACCAGTTGCCTGGCGATCGCGGAATACGTCACGGTTGCTGCGCGCGGCTGAGGGCTCCGCGGCGAGCTTCGGTTTCATGCTTCATGGTGGCCGGTAATATGGGACATCCGCCTACAGCCGACCTGGGAGGGGCGGATTACCTTTGGGTTCTGCTATGAAAGGCTTGTTTATGACCTCTGCATCCGAAACCTTCTCCAATGCACAACAAGAACTGGAAAAGCTGGTCACCGATCTGCGCGGCCTGCTGTCCAACAAGGACCTGGACAGCGTTCCGGAAATCCGCCAGCTGCGCCGCCGGCTGGACGATGGCGTGAACACGGTGCGCGACTCCGCCGTCCGCGCGGCACAGGAGGCCGCCAGCCAGGCGAAGGAAGCAGCCCGCGTGGCAGACCGCTATGCGCACGACGAGCCCTGGCGCGTTGCCACGGCTGCACTGGCCGCAGGCGCCCTGGTCGGCTTCCTGCTCGCCCGGCGTTGAGCGGGGCAGGCGCTCGCCGCGTCGGGCGCCGCCATCTCTCTTTCCGGCTGGGCATACCAAACACCCAGCCTTTTCACTGCATTGAAAGGTCCTCATGAATTGGTTGGCGCTGCTGGGATTGGAAGGGTGGGTTGCGCGCGTGCGTGCAGCCACCATCGAAGGTGCCATCGCCGCCGAGGACCGCTGGGATCTGGCCCGCCTGGAGTGGGCCGAGGAAAAGCGCCGGCTGGCCTGGATCGTGGTGCTCGTCGTGGCTGCTGCAGGTTTGACCGTGATCGCCCTCATCCTGTTGTCCCTGGCGATCATGGTGCATTTCTGGGATTCGCCGGACCGCGCCATGGTCGCGTGGATCGTGGCCGGCACCTGGCTGGCCCTGTGGGCAGTCACGCTGGTCAGCTTGGTGGCCACTGCCAAGCAGGCCGGCAACGCTTTCGCGCTCACGCGCCGCGAACTGCGCGAAGACTGGCGGCAGATCAAGGAAAGGCTGTAATCCCGATGTCCGCACCGCACGCATCCACCTCCGGCGAGACCGACTTCCGGCCCGCGCTCGGCGACCTGCACGCCACCCCGGAACAGCGCAAGATTCTCGAGCGCATCGCGCTGCAGCGCGAGCGGCTGCACAGCCGCCGTCTCGCACACCAGCAGGCCGCGGCATTGCGCGCTCAGCAGGGGGCAGAAGGCGGTCCGAGGCCGCTGGATCCGGATGCTCCGCTCGCCGAGCGGGTCATCTGGTTCGCGCGGCAGCACCCGATCATGGTGGTGGCCGCCGCCGGTGCTGCGGCTGCCGTGGGCCCCAGCCGCATCATGCGCTGGGCGAGCGTGCTGATGCCCCTCATCATGAAAATGAAGCGCTGAACAGCAGCGCTGGCTCTTCCCCACCTCGCTTGGTTCGCCGTTGAGGCCGCGCGCCGCGCGCACGGCCACTGCCGGACTGCTCCGGCTTTCCTTTCAGGCCGAGCGAGGCATGGCGCGCAGCGCCCTGGCGACCTGGGATACCAGGGCGGGGCCCCGGTAGATGAGGCCGGTGTAGATCTGCACCACGTCGGCGCCCGCGCGTATTTTCTCGACCGCGTCTTCGGCGCTGAGGATGCCACCCACTCCGATGATGGGAAAGTCCTTGCCCAATGCATGGCGCAACTGGCGGATGACGCGGTTGCTGGCTTCCCGCACCGGTGCCCCGCTGAGGCCGCCGGTTTCCTCCGCATGGCGCAGCCCCTTCACCGCATCACGCGCAATGGTGGTGTTGGTGGCGATGACGCCGTCCATGCCATGGCGCCGCAGCGTGGATGCGATGACGGCCACCTGCTCCTCTGCCAGATCGGGTGCGATCTTCACGAAGATGGGCACGCGGCGCATGCGCCCGGTGGCCTTCCCGGGCTGACTGGCCAGCGACTCCCGCCGCTCGGCGATGGCGCCCAGCAATCCATCGAGGGCGGCGTCGCTCTGCAGTGCACGCAGGTTCTGGGTGTTGGGGGAGCTGATGTTGACCGTGACGTAGTCGGCGTGTGGATAGACCCCTTCCAGGCACAGCAGGTAGTCGCGCGTGGCGTCCTCGATCGGCGTGGTGGCGTTCTTTCCGATGTTGAGGCCCAGAAGCATCGGGCGGGTGCCGGGGCGGGTGTGGTGGTTCGATTGCCGCACGTTGTGCAGGAAGGCGTCCAGCCCTTCGTTGTTGAAGCCGAGGCGGTTGATGAGGGCGTTGGCTTCGGGCAGGCGGAACATGCGCGGCTTGGGGTTGCCGGGTTGCGCGCGCGGGGTGACGGTGCCCACTTCGACGAAGCCGAATCCCATGGCGCCCAGTGCGTCGATGCAGCGCGCGTTCTTGTCCAGGCCCGCTGCCATGCCCACGCGATTGGGAAAGGTGAGGCCCGCGAGCTGGACGGGGTCGGAGACCTGCTCGCCGCTCCATGCCCACTGCAGTGGCGTGCGCTGGCCGCGTGCCAGCATGTCCATGGTGAGTTCGTGGGCGGCTTCGGCATCCATGCCGAAGAGGAACGGGCGGGTGAGGGCGTAGGGGATCAGGGACATGGGGATAATTCAGGGCTTCACTCCGATTCTCTCCCATGACCACTCCCGCACCCCTTTCCCAAGATGAACTCAAAGCCCTGGTGGGCCAGGCCGCGCTGAAATACGTGGTGCCGGGCGACATCGTCGGCGTCGGTACCGGCTCGACGGTGAACCAGTTCATCCAGGCGCTGGGCCCGATGAAGGACCGCATCCGGGGTGCGGTATCGAGCTCCGAGGCCAGCACGCAGCGGCTGCGTGCGCTGGGCATTCCGGTCTTCGACGCCAACGAGGTGGAATCCCTGTCCGTCTATATCGATGGCGCGGACGAGATCGATCCGCGGGGCCACATGGTCAAGGGGGGCGGCGCTGCGCTGACCCGCGAAAAGATCGTGGCGGCCCTGGCCCGGCAGTTCGTGTGCATCGCCGATGCGTCCAAGCTGGTGGAGACGCTGGGCCGGTTTCCGCTTCCGGTCGAGGTGATTCCCATGGCAGCGCAGCAGATCGCGCGCCGGTTCGCCGCACGGGGTGGCCAGGCCGTGTTGCGCCGGGGCGCGGACGGGCAGCCGCTGGTCACCGACAACCAGCAGCACATCCTCGATGTGACGGGGCTGTCGATCCAGGATCCGCTGGCGTTCGAGTCGGAAGTCAACCAGTGGCCCGGCGTGGTGACCGTGGGCGTCTTCGCCCATCAGAAGGCCCATGTGGCACTGATCGGTGCGCCGGAGGGCGTCCGGACGTTGACGTACTGAGACGGACAAGCCAGCGCGCTCGGCCCGTGCCGCAGCGTGCTGCCCGCTGGGGTCAGAACTGGATGCCGGCGGGGTTCGCGGGCGAAGGCGCAGGCGGCGCGGCTGGCCGCTGCGCCGGAGCGGGAGCTGCCGCGGGCGGCGCTGCAGGGGCCGGCGTGGCAGGCTTGGCGGTGACCAGGGGCGCTGCCGGGGGCCGCCGGTAGTTCGGGGGCAGCTGCGATTGCTTGGGATACCCCGCGGCATCGAGGTACTGTGTCCATTCCGTGTCGGAGAAGCCGACGAGTTGCTGCGATCCGATGGTGGCGAAGGGCAGGGTGGTGGAGCCGCTCAGGCGCTGCAGGGCCTCTGCGTCCTCGTTGGTGTTCACGGTACGCTCGGTGAAGGGCACGCCGCGGCCTGCCAGCAGATTGCGCGCGCTGGTGCAGGGGGCGCAGTCGTTGCCCGTGTAGAGCGTGACAGGAAAGCGGGAAGCGACCTGCTGCAATTCATAGGGCAGGCCGCCGGCAGCGTTTCCGGCAGGTTTGCCGTTCACCGTTGCCGGCCCGGTTTGCGCGTCCGGCGCCCGGTCGGAGAACGTCACCCTGCCGTCCGGGCCGACGATGCGATAGACGTTCTGGGCGGCCGCGGGCAGGGCGGCAGCCGCGCTGGCCAGGCACAGCGCGGCCAGGCGGGCTGCGGGGGGCAGGGAGTGCATGGGGGCGTGTCTCCTCGGGCGTGGGACGTTTCTGGCGTGGGGGGGCAGGCGCCAGGGCGTCAGGCGGTCTGGGCCATGCCCTGGTGGCGCAGCAGGGCGTCCAGGGACGGTGCCCGGCCCCGGAAGGCCTTGAAGGACTCCATGGCCGGGCGGCTGCCGCCGACTTCCAGGATGGCCTGGCGGTAGCGTGTACCGGTTTCCGTGCTCGGCAGGCCGTCGGCTCCGGCCGTTTCCTCGAAAGCGGCATAGGCGTCGGCGCTCAGCACTTCCGCCCACTTGTAGCTGTAGTAGCCGGCCGCGTAGCCGCCCGCGAAGATGTGGCTGAAGGTGTGCGCGCTGCGGCTGAAGGCCGGCGGCTGCAGCACGGCGACTTCCTCGCGCACCTTGTCGAGCAGGGGCATGAAATCCTGCGAGGGATCGTGCTCGGTGTGCAGCAGCATGTCGAACAGCGCGAACTCGATCTGACGCAGCGTGGCCATGCCGCTCTGGAAGTTCTTGGCGGCCAGCATCTTGTCGAAAAGCGCGCGGGGCAGCGGGGCGCCGGTGTCCACGTGGGCGGTCATGTGCCGCAGTACGTCCCACTCCCAGCAGAAGTTCTCCATGAACTGGCTGGGCAGTTCCACCGCGTCCCACTCGACACCGCTGATGCCGGACACGTCGCGCTCGTTCACCTGCGTGAGCATGTGGTGGAGGCCATGGCCGAACTCGTGGAAGAGGGTGATCACGTCATCGTGCGTGAGCAGCGGCGGCTTGCCGTCCACGCCCGCGGCGAAGTTGCAGACCAGGTGGGCGACAGGCGTCTGCAGCCGGCCGGTGTCCGGGCGCAGCCAGCGCGTGCGCACCCCGTCCATCCAGGCGCCGCCGCGCTTGCCGGTGCGGGCCGGCTGGTCCAGATAGAACTGGCCGACGAGTTCGGTGCCGCGCTCGATGCGGTAGAACTCCACGGCGGGATTCCAGACCGGGGCGGTGTCGCGCCGGATGGCCACGTCGAAGAGCGTCTCGACGATCTTGAAGAGGCCGGCCAGCACCTTCGGCGCGGTGAAGTACTGCTTTACCTCCTGCTCGCTGAAGGCGTAGCGCCCTTCCTTGAGTTTCTCGGAAATGTAGGGCCAGTCCCAGGACTGCGGGTCGGCGATGCCCAGTTGCTTCGCTGCGAAATCGCGCAGGTCGGCGACGTCCTTTTCCGCGTAGGGTCTCGCGCGCCGGGCGAGGTCGCGCAGGAAGTCGATGACTTCCCGGGGCGAGTCCGCCATCTTGGCGACGACCGACACCTCGCCGAAATTCGCGTAGCCCAGCAGCCGGGCCTCTTCCTGGCGCAGGGCGAGGATTTCGCGGATGAGTGCAGAGTTGTCGAAGCGGCGGGCATCGCCCTCGGCCTGGTCCGATGCCCGGGTGACATAGGCACGGTACAGCGTTTCGCGCAATGCGCTGCTCTCGGCGAACTGCATCACGGGCAGGTAGCAGGGCATCTTGAGGGTGAGCTTGTAGCCTTCCCTGCCGTCCGCCTGGGCAGCCGCGAGAGCGGCCTGCCGTACGTCCTCGGGCAGCCCGGCAAGTTCATCCTCGCGGGCGTAGTAGGCGAAGGCGTCGGTGGCGTCCAGGGCGTTCTCGCTGAACTTCTGCGACAGTTCGGCCTGCCGCTCCTGGATCTGGGCGAAGCGCTCCTTGGCCTCGCCCTGCAGCTCGGCGCCGGAGAGCACGAAATTGCGCATGGCGTTCTTCCAGGCCTGGCGCTGTTCCGGATTGAGCGTGGCCGGGTCGATGGCCTTGTACTTCGCGTAGAGGCGCTCGTCGGCCCCCAGGCGCGTCCAGAACTCCGTCACACGCGGCAGGACCTCGTTGTATGCCGCGCGCAGTTCGGGTGTATCGGCGACGCTGTTCAAATGGCTGACGTCTCCCCACGCCCGGCCCAGCTCCTCGATCGCCACGTCCAGCACGCGCGAGATGGCCTCCCAGGTGGCGGGGAAGTCCGGGGCCGTGACGGTGTCCAGCGCGGTGTTCGCGCGCGAGAGCAGGGCGTCCATCGCGGGCGCCACGTCGGCGGGCGCGATACGGTCGAACAGCGGGAGGTCTTGGAAGTCGAGGAGTGGGTTGCTCATGCGCGTTCAGATGGCGGCGGGGACGATGGGTTCAAGCGGCTTGCGCAATCTCTTCGATAGCCTGGCTCGATGGCGCCGGTCAGCCGGCTGCGCGCTCGGCCGCTTCGAGGGTGTTCACGAGCAGCATCGTAATGGTCATGGGGCCGACCCCGCCGGGAACGGGGGTGATGTGACCCGCGACCTCGCGCACGCCTTCGAAGTCCACGTCGCCGCAGAGCTTGCCTTCGTCGTTGCGGTTCATGCCCACATCGATGACGACGGCGCCGGGCTTGACCATGTCGGCGGTCAGCACGTTGCGGCGGCCCACGGCGGCGACGATCACGTCGGCCTGCAGCGTCTGGGCCTTGAGGTCGGCGGTGCGGGAGTGGCACACGGTGACGGTGGCGTCCTTGGCCAGCAGCATCAGCGCCATGGGCTTGCCCACGATGTTGCTGCGGCCGATCACCACGGCGTGCTTGCCGCGCAGGTCGTAGCCGATGTGCTCCAGCATCTTCATGCAGCCATAGGGCGTGCAGGGCCAGAAGCCGGGCATGCCGGTCATCAGGGCACCGGCGCTGGCGATGTGGAAGCCGTCCACGTCCTTGGCAGGAGAGATGGCCTCGATGACCTTCTGGGCGTCGATGTGGGCCGGCAGGGGCAGCTGCACCAGGATGCCATGGATGGACGGGTCGTTGTTCAGCGCGTCCACGCGGGCCAGCAGTTCGGCCTCGGTCATCGCGGCGTCGTACTTCTCCAGCACCGAGTGCAGGCCGCTCTCCTCGCAGGCCTTGACCTTGTTGCGCACGTACACCTGGCTGGCAGGGTTGTCTCCGACCAGCACGACGGCCAGGCCCGGCGTGGTGCCGCGTTCCTTGAGCAGCGCGGCGCGGCGGGCCACGTCGGCACGGAGTTGTCGGGAAAGGGCGTTGCCGTCGATCAGTTGGGCGGTCATGGCGGAAGGGGACTTCAGTGCGTTCGATGCGAAAAAGGCCGCCGGCCCCGGTGGGTCGCCGGCTGGCAGGGGCGGCCGTTGCGAGAGGCGGTCAGGACTTCGGGGCGTTCTGGCCCAGGGCGATCTTGAGCAGGTCGGCCACGGTGTTGGCGTTCAGCTTTTCCATGATGTTGGCGCGGTGCGCTTCCACGGTCTTGATGCTGATGCCCAGGTCGTCGGCGATCTGCTTGTTGAGGCGGCCGGCGACGATGCGCTCGAGCACCTGCGCCTCGCGCCCGGTGAGCTTGGAGAGCAGGGCGTCGCGGCTGGCGGCCTGCTGGTGGCCGGCGAAGGACTCGCGGGCCCGGTCGAGCATGCGGTCCACGAGGCTGACGAGTTCGTCCTCGTTGAACGGCTTCTGGATGAAATCCAGCGCGCCCTTCTTCATCGTGTTGACGGCCATGGGCACGTCGCCGTGGCCGGTGATGAAGACGATGGGCAGGGGGGACTTGCGTTCGAGCAGGCGGTCCTGGAGTTCGAGCCCGGTCATGCCGCCCATGCGGATGTCCACGATCAGGCAGGCCACCTCGCGCGGGTCGTAGCGCGACAGGAAGGATTCGGCGGAGTCGAAGCAGCGGACGCGGTAGTCCTTGCCCTCCAGCAGCCATTGCAGCGAGTCGCGCACGGCCTCGTCGTCATCCACGACATAGACGGTACCTTTTTTGGGAGTCAAACTCATGCGGGAGTCCTTGGGATAGATGCTTTTGCTACAGAATTCGTAGTGTCATCCGTAGGCTGGGCCAGGGGAAGCCAGAAGGAGAATCGGCAGCCGGTAACCTCCGGGCCATTGTAGATGTTCTCCGCCTGCATCCGGCCCTGGTGCGATTCCACGATGCTGCGGCACAGGTTCAGGCCGATGCCCATGCCTTCCTGCTTGGTGGAGAAGAAGGCCTCGAAGAGGTGCTCCAGCACTTCCGGGGCCAGGCCCTTGCCGGTGTCCTGCACCGCGAATTCGATGCCGTCCTGGCTGTCCAGCGGGCGTGGCACCACGCGCAGTTCCACGCTGCGGCGGGCCGGAGGGCGCCCTGCCTGCTGGATGGATTCCGCGCCGTTCTTCATGAGGTTGATGAGCACCTGCTCGATCAGGATGGTGTCGGCCATCACGGGCGGCAGGCGCGCGGCCACGTAGTGGGTGAGGCGCACGTTGTGCCGGCGCAGCTCGATGTCCGCGAGCTCGACCGCTTCGCTGACCATGTGCTGCACGTCGGCGAGGGTGCGGTTGGGCTCGCTCTTCTTCACGAAGGCGCGGATGCGCTGGATGATCTGGCCCGCGCGCTGCGCCTGGTGCGCGGTCTTCTCCAGCGCGGAGAGCAGGGCGTCTTCCGTGATCTGCTGGCTCTTGATGCGCGAGACCATGCCGCTGCAATAGTTGCTGATGGCCGTGAGCGGCTGGTTCAATTCGTGCGCCACGCTGGAGGCCATCTCGCCCATGGTGATCAGCCGGCTCACGGACTGTGCGCGCTCGGCCTGGCGCGCGGCCTGCTCCTCGGCCTGGCGGCGCGGGGTGATGTCGGTGGCGATCACCATCTGTGCCAGGCGGCCGTCCACCCAGTTCAGGTAGCGGGAACGCACTTCCAGCCATTTGCCGAGGTCGGGCAGGTAGATCTCGGCGTTCTCCGAGCGCGCGTCGGTGAGCGTGTCGGTGGGCAGGCCCATGAGGGCATCCTCGTCGTCCATGCTGCCCGCGCTGGAGCTGCCGGCCGGCAGGACGCCCGCCTGGGCGACGAGCTGCAGGTGCCCGCCAGTCTGCGAGCCGAACCACTGGCGGTACAGCTTGTTCGCGAAGAGCAACTCCTCGCTGCCCAGGGGCGCGACGGAGACGGAAGCGTCCAGCGATTCCAGCACGATGGTGAAGCGCTCATGGGACGCCGTGAGCTGTTCGCGCACGCGGTTGGGCTCGGTGATGTCGGTCATCGAGGTCATCCAGCCGGTCTGCTGCCCGTGCGCGTCGATGAGCGGTGACACATACAGCCGCGCGTCGAACAGCGTGCCGTTCTTGCGCTTCACGCGCACCTGGAAGCCGCCGACCGTCTGCTTGCCGCTGAGCTCGTCGCGCAGCTTCGAATGCAGCACTTCGTGGTCGGCTTCCGGCCAGTAGGTGTAGGGCGGGGACTGGCCGATCAGCTCCTCCGCGTTCCAGCCGGTCATCTGGCAGAAGGCGGCGTTCACGTAGGTCATGCGGCCGTTCATGTCGAGCGCGCGCATGCCCGTGACCATGGAGTTTTCCATGGCGCGGCGGAAGTTGGTTTCGGCCACCAGCGCCTCCTGCGTGCGCAGGCGGCGGCGGGTGTGGCGCCAGTTGGCGATCAGCATCCAGGCCGTCATGGCGCTGAGCGTGCCAACGAGCCAGAAGAGCCCGCTGCCCACCACCCCCAGGGAGGTGCGGTAGGCCTGGGCGCGCAGCACGAGGCCATTGCCCACCGGGGACACGAACACCTCATATTGGTTGGCACGGGTGGCCCAGGGCTGCCAGGGCGAGGCGCGCCCGCGTTGCGGCAGCGGCGTTCCGGCCAGCAACTGGTCGCGGCCGTCGAGCATCGTGACCGCGTAGCGCGCGAGCACTTCGGTGGGCGTGCCGTAGCGCAGCAGGCTGTCCACGGAGTATTCGGCCAGCACCACGCCTGTGAACTTGCCCTGCGCCACCAGGGGCACCTGCAACTGCAGCAGGGGGGCGGCCTCACCCCTGCCCGGGTCGGCCAGCGGCTGCGCGTACACGGGCTGCTGCAGATCGCGCGCGATGCCGAAGGTGTCGGCCGTGTCGCCGTTGCGCAGCACCTCGCCTGCGACGCGCAACTGGCTGCTGGGCAGCGTGGGCGCCGCATGGCTGGCGCGGATGCGGCGGCGGTCGTCGATCCAGGTGATGGCCTGCAGCTCGGGGTACTGGCTGATCAGGCCTTCCGCCCGGGTGACGAAATCCGTGCGCTCCAAATCCTGGTTGGAGAGGTCGCGCGCGATGCGCATGATCTGTTCCTGGCGTTCCAGCAGGCGCAGGCGCACGCGCTGCTGCGCGTATTCGACGTCGCGGCGCAGGGCTTCCTGCTCGCGCTCGCCTTCTTCGGCGCGCAGGTACCAGAAGGCCGCCACGATCGCGGCGAGGAACATGAGCACGGCGGCCAGGGGCGCGAGGGCCGCGAGGCGGTCCTGGCGCGTGGGTGACAGGCTGCGCCACCAGGTGCGCCACCAGCGGGCCGGCGCGGTGACCACGAAAGGCTCTGCCGGGGCGGGGGGCGCGGGAGAAGGGCGGTCCATGCCGCGAGTGTAGGGGAGCGTCCGGGATCGCCCGATCAGGGTATGTGCAGGCGCAGCATTTTTTCACATTGTGGTGTTGGTGCGCGCCATTCGAAATGTCGCGAAAGTATGCGAAACTTCGCCGGATTTACCCCCAACGCCAGCGACTTATCAAGGAGACAGGCATGACTGCTCAGACCGACCCTCAGGCCGGAAAAACCGCTACGTCCACCCCCGACACAGACCAACAGGAAACCCGCGAGTGGATGGACGCACTGTCTGCCGTGATCGACCGCGAAGGCGCTGAGCGGGCTCACTTCCTGCTCGAGCAATTGCTCGAGCACGCGCGCCAGAGCAGCATCGACATGCCGTTCTCCGCCAACACGGGCTACGTGAACACGATCGAGCCCAGCCAGGAGGCGCGCTGCCCCGGCAACCTCGAGATGGAAGCCCGCCTGCGTGCCTACATGCGCTGGAACGCCATGGCGATGGTGGTCAAGGCCAACCGCCACCACCCGCCCGAAGGCGGCGACCTGGGCGGCCACATCGGCTCCTTCGCCTCGCTGGCCAACATGTTCGGAGCGGGCTTCAACCATTTCTGGCACGCCGAGAGCGAGAACCACGGTGGCGACCTGCTGTACATCCAGGGCCACGTGTCGCCCGGCATCTACGCACGCGCCTACCTGGAAGGCCGCCTGACCGAGGAACAGCTGCTGAACTTCCGCCAGGAAGTGGACGGCAAGGGCCTGTCCAGCTATCCGCACCCCAAGCTGATGCCCGAGTTCTGGCAGTTCCCCACGGTCTCGATGGGCCTGGGCCCGCTGATGGCCATCTACCAGGCCCGCTTCCTGAAGTACCTGCAGGCCCGCGGCATCGCCAATACCGAGAACCGCAAGGTCTGGGTGTTCTGCGGCGACGGCGAGATGGACGAGGTGGAATCCCTGGGCGCCATCGGCCTGGCCGCCCGCGAGAACCTCGACAACCTGATCTTCGTCATCAACTGCAACCTGCAGCGCCTGGACGGCCCGGTGCGCGGCAACGGCAAGATCATCCAGGAGCTGGAAGGCGAATTCCGCGGCTCGGGCTGGAACGTGATCAAGCTGCTGTGGGGCAAGGGCTGGGACGACCTGCTGGCCCGCGACAAGGACGGCGCGCTGCGCAAGATCATGATGGAGTGCAACGACGGGGACTACCAGTCGTTCAAGGCCAATGACGGCGCCTACGTGCGCAAGAATTTCTTCGGCCGCGATCCGCGCACGCTGAAGATGGTCGAGCACATGAGTGACGACGAGATCTGGAACCTGCGCCGCGGGGGCCACGACGCGCAGAAGGTCTATGCGGCATTCAAGGCGGCCAACGAGCACAAGGGCCAGCCCACGGTGCTGCTGGTGAAGACCGTCAAGGGCTTCGGCATGGGCAAGATCGGCGAGGGAAAGAACACCGTCCACCAGACCAAGAAGCTCGGCGACGAGGACATCAAGGCCTTCCGCGACCGCTTCAACATCCCGATTCCCGACAGCCAGATCGCCGACCTGCCGTTCTACAAGCCGGCCGACGACACCCCGGAAATGAAGTACCTGCACGAGCGCCGCAAGGCCCTCGGCGGCTACCTGCCCCACCGCCGCACGAAGGCCGACGAGAGCTTCACCGTGCCGTCGCTGGAGACCTTCAAGGCCGTGCTCGATCCCACGCCCGAGGGCCGCGAGATCTCCACCACGCAGGCCTACGTGCGTTTCCTCACGCAGCTGCTGCGCGACCAGGCCATCGGCCCGCGCGTGGTGCCCATCCTGGTGGACGAGGCCCGCACCTTCGGCATGGAAGGCCTGTTCCGCCAGATCGGCATCTACAACCCGCACGGCCAGCAGTACACCCCGGTGGACAAGGACCAGGTGATGTACTACCGCGAGGACAAGGCCGGCCAGATCCTGCAGGAAGGCATCAACGAGGCCGGCGGCATGTCCAGCTGGATCGCCGCGGCCACGTCGTACAGCACGAACAACCGGATCATGATCCCGTTCTACGTGTACTACTCGATGTTCGGCTTCCAGCGCATCGGCGACCTGGCCTGGGCGGCGGGCGACATGCAGGCGCGCGGCTTCCTGCTGGGCGGCACGTCGGGCCGCACCACGCTGAACGGCGAAGGCCTGCAGCACGAGGACGGCCACAGCCACATCCTGGCCAACACCATCCCGAACTGCATCAGCTACGACCCGACCTTCGCGCACGAGGTCGCCGTCATCATGCACGACGGCCTGAAGCGCATGGTCGAGCGCCAGGAGAACGTCTTCTACTACCTGACGCTGCTCAACGAGAACTACGCCATGCCCGGCCTGCAGCCCGGCACGGAAGAACAGATCATCAAGGGCATGTACCTCTGCAGGCAGGCGCCGGCCCTCAAGAAGGGCGCGCCGGCAGTGCAGCTGCTGGGCAGCGGCACGATCCTGCGCGAGTCGTTCGTCGCCCAGGAACTGCTGGAGAAGGACTGGGGCGTGGCCGCATCCGTGTGGAGCTGCCCGAGCTTCAACGAGCTGACGCGCGACGGCCAGGAGGCGGAGCGCTGGAACCTGCTGCACCCCACGGAAACGCCGCGCACGTCGTTCGTGGAGGAGCAGCTCGGCAAGACCGAAGGCCCGGTGATCGCTTCCACCGACTACATGAAGGCGTACGCCGAGCAGATCCGTCCGTTCGTGCCCAAGGGCCGGACGTACAAGGTGCTGGGCACCGACGGCTTCGGCCGCAGCGACTTCCGCCGCAAGCTGCGCGAGCACTTCGAGGTGGACCGCCACTACATCGTCGTGGCAGCGCTCAAGGCCCTGGCCGAGGACGGCAAGCTGCCCGCCGCCAAGGTGGCCGAGGCCATCCAGAAGTACGGCATCCAGGCCGACAAGGTCAACCCGCTGCACGCCTGACCCCACGGAGACACGAATATGGCACTGATTGACATCAAGGTCCCGGACATCGGGGATTTCGACGCCGTCGGCGTGATCGAACTGCTGGTGAAGCCCGGCGACACGGTGAAGGCCGAGCAGTCGCTCATCACCGTGGAGTCCGACAAGGCTTCCATGGAGATCCCTTCCAGCCACGCCGGCGTGGTGAAGGAGGTCAAGGTCAAGATCGGCGACCAGGTGAGCGAAGGCTCGGTGATCGTCGTGGTCGAGACCGAAGGCGAGGGCGCGCAGCCCGCCGCGGCACCCGCCGCGAAGGCGGAAGCGCCTGCTCCCGCACCGGCCGCCGCATCCGCGCCGGCACCTGCTGCGCCTGCGCCTGCACCCGCGCCGGCTGCCGCCGGCCCGATCGACGTGAAGGTGCCGGACATCGGCGACTTCAAGGACGTGGCCGTGATCGAACTGCTCGTGAAGGTCGGCGATACCGTCAAGGAGGAGCAGTCGCTCTTCACCGTCGAATCCGACAAGGCTTCGATGGAGATTCCCTCGCCCGCCGCCGGCGTGGTGAAGGAGTTGAAGATCAAGATCGGCGACAAGGTGAACGTGGGTGACCTCGTGGCCGTGCTGGAAGGCGCGGTCGGGGCGCCGTCGGCGGCACCCGCCGCAGCCCCCGTGGATCGCCCGGCAGCCCAGTCCGAACCCGACACGCGCGCTCCCCGCCAGCTGCCGGCCGAGGAGGCCGCTCCGCAGGCAGGTGCCACGGCCGCTGCTGCTCCGGCACCCGCGCCGCATGCTCCGGGCGCCGCGCCCATCGGCCTGCCGCATGCATCGCCCTCGGTGCGCAAGTTCGCCCGCGAACTGGGCGTGCCGCTGGAAGAGGTCAAGGGCTCCGGGCCCAAGGGCCGCATCACGCAGGAAGACGTCCAGGCCTTCACCAGGCAGGTGATGGCGGGCGGCGTGCAGACCAGGGCCCAGGCCGCCAAGGCACCCGCCGGCGGCGGCTCCGGCGTGGGCATGGACCTGCTGCCCTGGCCGAAGGTGGACTTCACCAAGTTCGGCGGCGTGGAGCGCAAGGATCTCTCGCGCATCAAGAAGATCAGCGGCGCCAACCTGCACCGCAACTGGGTGATGATTCCCCACGTCACCAACAACGACGAGGCCGACATCACCGAGCTGGAAGCCTTCCGCGTCTCCACCAACAAGGAGAACGAGAAGTCCGGCGTGAAGGTGACGATGCTGGCCTTCGTGATCAAGGCCGTGGTGGCCGCGCTCAAGAAGTTCCCCGAGTTCAACACCAGCCTGGACGGCGACACGCTCGTCTACAAGCAGTACTTCCACATCGGCTTCGCGGCGGACACGCCCAACGGCCTCGTGGTGCCCGTACTGAAGGATGCCGACAAGAAGGGCATCCTTCAGATCAGCCAGGAAATGGGCGAACTCGCCAAGAAGGCCCGCGACGGCAAGCTCGGCGCGGCCGACATGCAGGGCGGCTGCTTCTCGATCTCGTCGCTCGGCGGCATCGGCGGCACGCACTTCACGCCCATCATCAACGCGCCAGAAGTGGCCATCCTGGGCCTCTCGAAGGGCCAGATGAAGCCGGTGTGGGACGGCAAGCAGTTCGTGCCGCGCCTGGTGCTGCCGCTGTCGCTCTCCTACGACCACCGCGTGATCGACGGCGCGTCCGCCGCGCGCTTCAATGCCTACCTGGGCCAGGTGCTGGCGGACTACCGCCGCATCCTGCTGTGAAAGGAAACCCGACATGGCAGTGATCGACATCAAGGTGCCCGACATCGGTGATTTTTCCGAAGTGGGCGTGATCGAAGTGCTGGTGAAAGCCGGCGACACCATCAAGGTGGAACAGAGCCTCATCACCGTCGAATCCGATAAGGCATCGATGGAAATCCCGTCGAGCCATGCCGGCGTCGTCAAGGAGGTGAAGGTGAAGGTCGGCGACAAGGTCGCCGAGGGCTCGGTGGTGCTGACGCTGGAGGCCGCCGATGCGGCGGCCGCTCCGGCACCGGCGCCCGCACCGGCACCTGCGGCGGCTGCAGCGCCTGCCCAGGCTTCCGCCCCGGCCCCCAGGGCCGCAGCTGCGCCGGCTCCGGCCGCGGCGAGCTTCGGCGGCAATGCCGACATCGAGTGCGACGTGCTCGTTCTGGGTGGTGGCCCCGGCGGCTACAGCGCGGCCTTCCGTGCGGCCGACCTGGGCCTGAAGGTCGTCATCGTGGAGCGCTATTCCACCCTGGGCGGCGTCTGCCTGAACGTGGGCTGCATCCCGTCCAAGGCGCTGCTGCACGTGGCGGCGGTGATCGACGAGGTGAGCCACCTCAAGGCAGCGGGCATCGAGTTCGGTGCGCCGAAGGTGGACATCGACACCCTGCGCGGCCACAAGGAAAAGGTCATCGGCAAGCTGACCGGCGGCCTGGCCGCCATGGCCAAGATGCGCAAGGTGACCACCGTGCGCGGCGTGGGCCAGTTCGTGGGCGCCAACCACCTCGAGGTGGAAGAGACCACCGGCGCCAAGGGCCAGGAGAAGACGGGCAGCAAGAAGGTGGTGGCGTTCAAGCGCGCGATCATCGCCGCCGGCTCCCAGGCCGTGCACCTGCCGTTCATGCCCCAGGACCCGCGCGTGGTCGATTCGACCGGCGCACTGGAGCTGAAGGAAGTGCCCAAGCGCATGCTGATCCTGGGCGGCGGCATCATCGGCCTGGAAATGGGCACCGTCTATTCCACGCTGGGCGCCCGCCTGGACGTGGTCGAGATGATGGACGGCCTGATGCAGGGCGCCGACCGCGACCTGGTCAAGGTGTGGCAGAAGATGAATGCCCACCGCTTCGACAACATCATGCTCAAGACCAAGACGGTGGGGGCCGAGGCCACGCCCGAAGGCATCAAGGTCACGTTCGCCGCCGCGGAAGAGGGCGGCAAGGCGCCCGAGCCGCAGGTCTATGACCTGGTGCTGCAGGCCGTGGGCCGCACGCCCAACGGCAAGAAGATCGGCGCCGAGAAGGCCGGCGTGGCCGTGACCGACCGCGGCTTCATCGACGTGGACGTGCAGATGCGCACCAACGTGCCGCACATCTTCGCCATCGGCGACATCGTGGGCCAGCCCATGCTGGCGCACAAGGCGGTGCACGAAGCGCACGTGGCGGCCGAAGTCATCGCCGGCGAGCTCACGGGCGACAAGGCGCTGGCTTCGGCTGCGTTCAACGCCCGCGTGATCCCGAGCGTGGCCTACACCGACCCCGAGGTGGCCTGGGTGGGCCTGACCGAGGACCAGGCCAAGGCCCAGGGCATCAAGGTGAAGAAGGGCCTGTTCCCCTGGACGGCCTCCGGCCGCGCCATCGCCAACGGCCGCGACGAGGGCTATACGAAGCTGCTGTTCGACGATTCGCCCGAGGCCCATGGCCACGGCAGGATCCTGGGCGGAGGCATCGTGGGCACCCACGCGGGCGACATGATCGGCGAGATCGCCCTGGCGATCGAGATGGGCGCGGATGCCGTGGACATCGGCAAGACCATCCACCCGCACCCGACGCTGGGCGAGAGCATCGGCATGGCGGCGGAGATCGCGCACGGCTCCTGCACGGACGTTCCGCCGCAGAAGAAGTGAAACTTGGAGCGTCGCGGTAGATACCGCGACCCATTCGGGAAAGCAGGGCGGCTCCGGCCGCCTTTTCCATTTGTCCACTGGCCACCCTGCTGCCACCTGCCCGGGCATCAGGTGGATCAGTCTGCTGCGACAGAGCGATGGGCGTGGGCCGCGCGCATCGTCTCCTCGTCAAAACCGTCGTGCCGGGGAGCCGCCGGGAAGCAATGCATCGCTCACTTGACGAATTTCATGGCCTCCTCGATCACCAGTCGGGCGCCTTTACTGGACAGGTGATCGTCGTCGTAATAGAGCACCTGGTTTCCAATTTGAGTGACGCACCTGCCTGGAATGAAGGTGTCGCAAAATATCTTGTCCGGCCTCACGCGGATAAGGTTTTCCCTTTCCGGGATGGAATCGAGTGTCGCTATGGTCGATTCATTCCTGGCCTTGAAAGAGGCATAAGCTGTGGTGAGCGGTTCGGCTTCTTTGTCGGTGAACAACAGTTTCTTGAGCTGCGTAACTGGAACATCCCATCCGACCTCCGGGATCGGGTAAATGATGATGACTTTTTTCCCGGACTGCAATAATTTTTCGATGGATGCGCGGTAGCGCTGCTTTATCAGTGTTTTTCTTTCCGGCTCATCATGGATTTTTTTGTCGCCATTGGTAACGACGTCGATGAAACCATGCTCTCCATTCTCTATGCCCCCTTCGCCATTGTCGTATTCATTTCTTTCCAGGTATTGGGTCCATCTGGCTGATAGAATGACGTAGTGGATGTTTTTATTGTCGATTAGAAATTTGAACGTCTGCTGGTTGTATTCGAAGCATCTGTTCGCCAAAGAAGTGTCTGCTCTGTAGATGCCTTCCACCGGGGGGCATCCACTGTAGGTAAGGCTGAGGAATCCGAGATTCCTCGACTTCAATTCCTTCTCCAGCTCAAAAGAAATGGCGTCAGCATGCGAATCTCCAAGCAGTGCGCCTTGGAGATTTCTGGGGTCTCCCAGCATGCATGAATCCGCAGGTCGCGGAAATGTCGCCGCTCCGAAATGGCATTCGGATTGCCTGGGATTCCTGTCGTCGATGGCAAAGAGAAATGGAGATGAGCTGGCGGGCAACCTCTGCGGAAAACCGTCTGCGAAGTATCCGAAAGCCCCAATGGCCACGAAGAACGAACTTCCGATGGCAGCGTGAATGAATGTTTTTCTGCGGTTCCCGGGTTGCCGGGTCCGGAATGGCGTTTCGATGTATTTCCAGCTGATAAACCCAAGCAGGATGGAGAGGAGCGCCAGCATCCCAAAAAGCAGCATGCCCGGCTCGTTCATGCTCCTCAACCTCGCAAATGAAAACAATGGCTGATGCCACAAGTATGCGCTGTAGCTGATCAATCCGATTCCCACCAAAAATCTGCAGCCCAGTAGTTTTCCGGCAAGGGTCTGGTGGTTCGAGAAGGCCAGGATGAGGCCGGCGCCTGCTGTCGGAATGAGCGAGTAAAGGCTGGGGGATGGGGTGTTTTTATGGAATGCGAATATTGAATAAAGCACCAGTGCCAGTCCGACCAGGCCGGCCCATTCACTTGCCGGATGGCTGGCTGGCGCGACGAATTTTTTGTGGTTGGCGTGCAGTGATATCAGTGCGCCAATGAGTATTTCAAAAACACGCGTCGGCAGCAGGTAGAATGTGAAAGACGGATGTGTTGCCACTCCCCATTGGGCAAAAAGCATGCTCGCAACTGCAGCCAGAAGAAGCAGGAATATGATCCATTTCTTTCCCAGCTTCCAGGCCAGCATCAGGAACGCAGGAAAAAGGATATAGAACTGTTCTTCAACGGCCAGGCTCCACGTATGCAGTAAAGGATTGAGTCTGGAGGCTGTGCCAAAGTAACCACTTGTCGGGTAGAAAAGAACATTGGAAACAAAAAGAGGGACAGCTGCCAGGCTCTCTGAGAAAATTTTCAATTCGTGCGGCAGCATCCAAAGCCACGCGAATGGAAGCGTGCACAGCATCATGAAGAAGAGGGCCGGCAGGATTCTTCGGATCCTGCGTTCGTAGAAACTGGACACAGAGAACGTACCCTGGTCCATCTCTTCCACGATGATGGCGGTTATCAAGTAGCCGCTGATGACGAAGAAAATATCCACGCCTACAAATCCGCCACTGAACGTGGTAAACCCCGCATGGAAAAAAATGACAGGCAGAACCGCCAATGCCCTTAATCCGTCTATCTCCTTCCTGTATTCCATCTGGCGGTAATCCTGCGGAGATCTGGACGCTTTCCGTGCAGCATGTAGGTGATGACGCGCGTATTATGGAAAACGAGAGAGAAGGATCGGTGCGGATATCCAGGAAGACGGATGCCATCGAGGGAAGTCATGGAAAAAGAGGGACGGATCTTCAAAAAATGGGTGGCAACGCCGCTCAAGCCGCCGGCCGCAGCAGGCGCCGCCTATGATGCTTGTGCATATCGCTTCCCTGGAGACAACCACCCATGCGCACTCGCCATTGCTTCCCCGCCTTGCTTCTGGCCCTGTGCGGTGCCGCCTCGGCCGCCTGGCCCGAGAGGCCCATCACCCTGGTCGTCCCCTTTCCCCCGGGCCAGGCCACCGACATCTTCGCGCGGGCCCTGGCGGAAAGGCTGGGCACTCGCCTGGGGCAGCCGCTGGTGGTGGACAACAAGGCAGGGGCCGGCAGCAATATCGGTACCGAGCAGGTGGTGCGTTCCAGGCCCGATGGCTACACGCTGGTGATGGCGGGCAGTGCCATGGCGGTGAACCAGACGCTCTACCGCAAGGTGAATTTCGACCCGCGCAAGGACCTGCAGGGCATCAGCCTGGTGGCCAAGGTGCCGCTGGTGTTCCTGGCCAACCCGGCGTCAGGCATCCGCAGCATGCAGGACCTGGTGGCCCGCGCGCGTGCGGAGCCCGGCAAGCTGAGCTATGCGAGCGCGGGCATCGGCGGCACGCAGCACCTGAGCGGCGAGATGGTGAAGGCGCGTGCCCACATCGAGATCGAACACATCCCGTACAAGGGCAGCGGTCCCGCGCAGTCCGACTTCCTGGGTGGACAGGTGCCGCTGATGGTGGATTCGGTCACGGCGGGCCTGGCGAACATCCAGGCGGGCAAGGCCGTGCCGCTGGGCGTGACCTCCGCCACGCGCTCCAGCCAACTGCCCCAGGTGCCCACGATCGCCGAGAGCGGCCTGCCGGAGTTCAAGGGCTTCGAGGCCGTGGGCTGGCTCGGGCTGATGGCGCCCAAGGGCACGCCCCGGCCCGTCGTGGAGCGCCTGAACCGCGAAGTGGTGGACATCCTGAACAGCCCGGACATGCAGAAGTTCATCCGCGACCGCGGCTCCGAGCCCGCCCCGACGACGCCCGAGGCGATGGACCAGTTCGTCGCCAGCGAGATCGTGGAGTGGGGCAAGGCGGTGAAGCAGTCCGGCGCCTCGGTGGATTGACGGCGCCTTGCGGGAGCGGGGCCGGCTGGCTCCCCGGAATCTGCACTGCACGGTGAACACCGCCCGGCAGCCCTGTCATGGAGTCTCGGTGCCGGGAGCCTTCGGCATGTGGGCCTGCAGCTGGCGCAATGCGCCGCAAAGCCGCTGCGATCCTGTCGTGGCCGCAGGCCCTTGCGCCTCTGCAGCTTCGATGTCTGCCTCGATGACGGCCTGGGCCCGCTGCGCAAGCGCATGCCATCCGGGAGGGTCCAGCAACTGGTGCGCAGCCTGCAGCAGATCCATGCCGGGAGCGTGGGCGGCCGCGAGCTTGCGTACGGAGTTCAGCGCAAAAGGGGGGCACGCCAGGGCCTGGACGGCCACCGAGCGGGCCACCGAGCGTGGCGAGTGTCCCTTGGCGCCATGCCACCATGCCCGTGCTGCAGTCCACGCGGAGAAGAAGTAAATCATCCCTGCGGCAGCCAGTTGCATGACTTCACCTGGCCACACGAACAGCGCTGCCGGCAGCAGCAGGAACAGGGATGCACCCAGCCCGTAGAGCGGCAGCGCGAAATGGCGAAAGCTGTCCGCATGCGCCCGGAGGCGCCGAACCGCGGCGGCATCGCCCGGCAACCGGACCTGGTCCGGTTGCCAGCGCAGCAGGTACACGGGCTGGTGCGGCGACAGCAGCGCAGGCCATGCGAGGTAGGCCCAGCGGACTTCGAAGCCCTGGGTGGCCAGCATGCCGTGCCAGCGCGTGCGGCCTGGGCGGCGCACCAGTCCGGCGTCCTCGGCCAGGGGAATGCAGGCGTCATACGCATAGAACGCGCAGATGGCCAGCATGACCTGCGCCTCGGGACTGATCAGCGGGAACACGGCAGATTTTCGGACATCGGTGCTGCGATGGATGGGCGGGCGACGGGGCGCAGGGCCGCCCCTTGCGGCGTCAGGCGTCCTTCTTGCGGCCGAAGAGCTTGCCGATGCCTGCCAGCAGGCCGGCTGCCCCGGCCAGCAGCAGCTTCCAGAACCCGGCTATGAAGCCGCCGATCACGGCCCAGAGCCCCTTTTTCGTGGCGACCGCGGCGGCGCCTCCCAGTACCAGGGCGCCCAGCCCGATCTGTGCGATCTTGTCGCCGTTCCTGAATTCGGCATAGGACTGGCCGCTGTTGTACTTGAAGCCGGTGAGCACCTGCTTGAATTCCTCGGTGTCCTGGGCGAGGGCATCGGGATCGGACACCAGGACGGCGCTCATCACCCCGGTGCGCCCGAGGATGCGCGAGGTGTAGTTGATGGCTTTGTGGCCGCTTTCGTCGCGCAGGCGCAGGCCCCATTCCAGCCGCTTGCTCTGCGTGTCGTAATGCGGCTCGACCTGCCAGCCCTCCGTGTAGAGCGCTTCCATCCCCAGCCTCTTGCGCTGCTTGTTGCTCTGTACATCCGATGCCTTCATGGAGGACAGCAGTTCCGCGGCATCGATCTTCTCGTCGTCCTTGACGTATCCCGTGTCGTCGAAGGAAAACACGGCGAACCATTTCAGCGTGCCGGGCGCGATCAGGTAGTGGTCGGGCGCAGGCGGGTTCCCGTAGAGCTCCAGCAGCTTGGCCGTGTCCTTTTCGCCCAGGAAGCGGTAGCCGCCTGGAATCCGGATCGTGGCCTGGCTGCCGATCTCCCCTTGCCCCTGGTCGATCCAGTGAAGCGCTTTCACTTTTGCCTCGATCTGTGCCTGCCGGTCCGATTCCGTGCCTTGCGCCCAGGCGCCGATGGACAGGCCGATACCTACGATGGCCGCGGCCAACTGCTTTTTCATTGCTCTTCCCCTGTTATGCATTGGTTTTGGAGGCGGGCGACTCCTCGGAGCCGCCCCGTGGAACGGGCCGTGGCCGGCCCGCGCCGCCAGCACTGTATCCGGTATGGCTGTGGCCCACTGCAGCGTTGTGTATCGCATCCGTCCGCAGCGGCAGCAGGAGCGCTTGCCGGATGCCGCGCTGCAGCGATATGAAAATGGTAGCGGCCCGCCAAGGCACAATCGACGCCCCAGCCACTTCTGGTCCGGAACGCGCCGCGCTTTCAACGTGCGGAAAGCGACGGTCCCCATCTTCCATGCAAGCCCTGCTGCATGCCATCGCCGAGATGGCAACCTGTCCGGATGCACGGCGCATCTTCCACGGCCGGGGCGGCCTGTACCCGGGTTGCGAGCACTGGTCGCTGGATGCGTATCCGCCCGCCTTCGTGCTCACGAGCTTCCTGCCGGTGGAAGAGGACGCCCTGGCCGCCATCGGCGCGGCGTTGCAGGCCCGCTGGGCGGAGATCGCTCCCGGGGAGCCGCTGTGCTGGGTGTTCCAGTGCAGGTACCCGGGAAAGACCGGGACGCGCCTGATGGCCGGCGAGGTGCCGGAGCCGCATGTGGTGACGGAGCAGGGTGCGCGCTACCGGATGCATGTGCTGCGGGGCCAGAACCATGGCCTGTTCCTCGACATGGCCGAGGGCCGGCGCTGGGTGCGCGAACACATGGCGGCGCGGCGTGCCGCCGGCGGGCGCGGGCCGCGGGTGCTGAATCTTTTCGCCTACACCTGCGCGTTCTCCGTCGCGGCCTTGCAGGGCGGGGCGGCGCAGGTGGTCAATGTGGACATGGGGCAGGGCGCGATCTCCATCGGGCAGCAGAACCACCGGCTCAACGGGCTGGAGCAGGGCGCGAGCTTCCTGGCGCACGACGTGTTCTCCAGTTGGGGCAAGATCGGCCGCGGCGGGCCCTATGACCTGGTCATCGCCGACCCGCCGAGCTACCAGAAGGGCAGCTTCGTGGCGACGAAGGACTACGCGCGGCTCATGCGGCGCCTGCCCGGCCTGCTCGCGCCCGGAGGGCATGCACTGCTGTGCCTGAACGCGCCCGAGCTGGGCACGGATTTCCTCCTCGGCCAGATGGGCGAGCAGGCGCCGGAACTGCGCTGGGTGGAGCGGGTCGCGAATCCGGCGGTGTTCGCGGACGTGGATGCCGAGCGGTCGCTCAAGGTGATGGTGTTCGCGCTGGATTGATCCCGGCCGGCCGGACCGCCGTCCCATGCGCCGTGCAGGGGAAGTGCCTGGCCGGCTCGAGGGGAACCAGCCCGGCGGGAAAGACTCCCATCCGCAGGATGCCGGGACCGCTTCCGCGGACCCGGTACCATCGCGCCCGCGGAATGTGCATCGGCAGCGTTGCCGTGCATGCCTTTTTCGCCGGGTCCGCCTGCCGCGATGCCGCGCCAGGCCGGCCCAACGCCCGCCCGCTGCGCCAATGGGTATTTACCTCCTGACCGTGTGATTGCTTCCCTGCTCGCTTCCCTGCGCTCCTGGCTGTCCAGCGGGCCGTTCTCCTCGCTGGCCCGCCGCGTTGGCGACTCGCTGCGCTGGTTCCTTGCCCGGCGGCCGGCCCGGATGCTGCTGTGGGCGCTGGCCGCCGTGCCGGCGGCGCTGGTGGTGTACACGCTGCTGCTCTGGCCCTTCACGCCCGCGATCAGCGACATCCGCAAGGCCAAGACCGAGCAGCCGGCCCAGCTCGTGTCGGCCGATGGCCGCCTGCTGGCCGAGTACCGCTGGGTGAACCGGGAATGGGTGGCGCTGGAGGACATCGCTCCGTCGGTGGTGGATGCGCTGATCGCCACCGAGGACCACCGCTTCTACGACCATTTCGGCCTGGACTGGCGGCGCACGGGCTCGGCCCTGATCCGCACCCTGGGGGGCGACAAGCAGGGCGGATCGACCATCACGCAGCAGCTCGCCCGCAACCTCTATCCCGAGGACGTAGGCCGCGCGCCCACGCTGACGCGCAAGCTCAAGGAAGCGATCACGGCGCTGAAGATCGAGGCGCTGTATTCCAAGGACGAGATCCTGGAAACCTATCTCAACACCGTGCCTTTCCTCTACAACGCCTACGGCATCGAGATGGCGGCGCGCACCTATTTCGACAAGTCGGCCGACAAGCTCACGGTGCTGGAAAGCGCGACGCTCATCGGCATGCTCAAGGGCACCAGCTACTACAACCCGGTGCTGAATCCGGAGCGCGCCCAGGCGCGGCGCAACGTGGTGCTGGCGCAGATGGAAAAGCGCGGCAAGCTCTCGTCCAGGGATTTCGAGACCCTGTCGAAGCGGCCCCTGCGCATCCGGTTCGAGCGCCAGCTGGAGGCCGCGGGCCCTGCACCCCACCTGGCCCAGCAACTGCGCAAGCAGCTCATCGACTGGGCCGACCGCAACGGATACAGCCTGTATGCCGACGGCCTGGTGATACGCACCACCATCGATTTCCGCCTGCAGACCCTGGCGAACCAGGCGGTGGCCCGGCAGGGCCGGCAACTGCAGTCGGTGGCCGACGCGGCGTGGGGGCCGCGGGTCTGGAACGCCAGGAGTCCCCTGGTGCAGGCCTTCGTGCGGGAATCGCCCCAGTATGCCGCTGCCGTGGCGAAGGGCACGTCCGAGGACGACGCCCTCAAGACCCTGCTGGCGGACGCGGACTTCATGCGCAAGCTGCGCCAGGAAAAGACCCGCGTGCAGGCGGGCTTCCTGGCGATGGATCCCCGCACCGGCCAGATCCGCGCGTGGGTGGGCAGCCGCGATTTCGCGCAGGATCCGTTCGACCACGTGCAGGCGGCGCGGCGGCAGCCGGGCTCGACCTTCAAGCCCTTCGTCTATGGGGCGGCCTTCGCCAAGGGGGCGCTGCCCACCGATACGCTGATCGACCAGGCCGTGGAGATCCCGCTGGGCGGCGGCCGTGTATGGCGCCCCACGGACGAAGGCGCCGCGCCGAGCGGCGAGCCGATGACGCTGACCGACGGGCTGGCCTATTCCAAGAACACGATCACCGCGCAGCTGATGCAGCAGGTCGGGCCGGAACGCGTGGCCGACCTGGCGCGTGCCATGGGCGTGCGGGAGTCCCCGCTGGATGCCGTGCCGTCCCTGGCGCTGGGCACGAGCCCTGTGACGCTCAAGGAGATGGTGGCGGCGTACGGGACCATTGCCGAGGCGGGCCGCTACATCGCGCCCACGGTCATCACGCGCATCGAGGACAAGGACGGCAAGGTGCTCGAGGACTTCCGCCCGGCGGCCCCGGAGCGCGCGCTGGGGCTGGGCCCGGCGCAGATGCTGCGCAATGCGCTGCGCGCTGTGGTGGACAAGGGCACGGGCGCCGCCATCCGGTCGCGCTACGGCATCACCGCGGACGTTGCGGGCAAGACCGGCACGACGCAGGATGCGGCGGATGGATGGTTCCTGCTCATGCATCCGCAATTGGTGGCGGGGGCCTGGGCCGGCTTCAACGATGGCCGCGTGACGCTGCGCAGCGACTACTGGGGGCAGGGGGCGCACAGCGCGCTCCCGATGGTCGGCGACGTTTTCCAGCAGGCCTTGCGCTCGCGCGTGATCGACCCCGGAGAGAAGTTCATCGACCAGGAGGAAAGCAGCTGGGTCGGCCAGGCGGTGGATGGCGTGCGGCAGTGGGCGCTCTCCGTCTATGACCTGTTCGGGCGGCGCACCGACGTGCAGGCCGGGGGCGCGGGCACGGAGCCGACAGCGAAGGCGCCTGTGCCGTCTTCCAGTGCACCGGCCAGCGCACCCGCGGACACGCGGCCCGAGATCACCGAGGCGCCGCTGACTCCGCTGCAGGATGCGACGCCCAGCGTGCCGTATGTTCCCCCGGCCGAGGTGGACCTGCCGCCGGAAAGCGGGGATTCCGCGGCGCCCGCGGCCGTCTTCGGCGGCAGCCGCGCGCTTCCGCCCGTGACGACCGATCCGCCGGGATCCACCGTGCCGGGCACGGCGCCCGCGGTGACTCCCTCCGGTGCGGCGAGCGGGTCTGCCGGAGGTGGCGCAGGCGCCGGCGTGGAGGTGGCGCCCGTCCAGCGCGGCACCATCGTGCCGGGGGGCGCGCAGCAGCCTTTCTTCGTCGAATCGCGCCCCTGAGCGCGTGCAACGGGCGCTGCGGTTCCGCGGAGCGGATCCGCGCCTTCGGCTCCGCTGGGCACGTTTCCTGCGAGACCCGGCGCGGTATGCTGGCGCGGCCGTGGCCGGGCAGAGTCCCTGCGGATCTTCGGAGCGCGGCATTTTTCCAGGACCTCCATCCCTTTTGCAACGAACCCTCGAAGGCCCCCTCGCATGCAGCGCACGTCCGTCGCCACCCTCATCGCCACCGCCGCCCTGGCGGCCGCCAGCTTCCTGCAAGCCGCCCATGCCGGGCCCCGGCTCGACCGGATCATGGACACCAAGGTGCTGCGCGTCGGCACGCCCGGCGACTACCGGCCCTTCGCCATCAAGGCCGATGGCGGCTATGCCGGCCACGACATCGATGTGGTCGAGGCCATGGCGAAGGAACTGGGCGTGAAGGTCGAATACGTGCCCACGACCTGGCCCAACCTGATGAAGGACATCCAGGCCGACAGGTTCGACGTGGCCGTGGGCGGCATCACGCGCAACGTCACGCGCATCCGCCAGATCGAAATGCTGCCGGGCTACGCGCCGTTCGGCAAGGTGGCGCTGGTGCGGACCACCGACAAGGACAGGTTCCGGACCCTGGCCGATCTGAACCGGCCGGGCGTGCGCGTCATCAAGAACCCGGGTGGCACCAATGAAACCTTCGTGCTGGAGAACCTCAAGGCGGCCGAGGTCAGCACGCACGACAAGAACGCCGAGATCCCTGCGCTCATCGCCGAGGGCAAGGGCGACGTGATGATCACCGAGACGTACGAGGCCCTGTACTACGCCAAGGCCGACCCGCGCCTCCATGCGGCTTTCGTCGCCGCGCCGCTCACGCCGCAGAACACCCTGGGGTTCATGCTGCCCAAGGACGACGCGGACTACTCGCGCGTGATGGAGTTCGTCTGGGGCCTGATGGAAGCCCGCGGCCAGCTCAAGCAGGCGGCCGACAAGTGGCTCAAGTGAGCTTCGGGCCCCTGCGCCCGGCAGGCGGCGCCTGCCGCCCGAAGTAAGCTGCCGGCGTGCGCCCCAGTTCGCGCTTGAAGAGGGCAATGAAGGCGCTCACGCTGTCGTAGCCCAGCTCCAGTGCCACCTGCGTCACCGGAAGGCCGTCGGCCAGCCACTCGAGCGATCGCAGCAGCCGCACGCGCTGTGTCCAGGCCGTGAAGTTCAGGCTGGTTTCGGCCACGAAGCGCCGGCTGAGGCTGCGGCTCGACAGTCCGGCCCAGTCGGCCCATGCCTGCAGGCTGCGGCGCCGCGCCGGGTCCGCCAGCAGCGCGCCCGCGATGCGCAGCAGGCGTGCGTCGTTCGGCATGGGCAGGCCGAGCGGCCTCGGCACCATGTGGTGCAGCTCATCGAGGATGACGGCCGCCAGCCGATCCTGAGCCGGGTCGGGCAGGGCGGTGGCGCGCTCGGCGCAGCGCAGCGCGGCCTCCCACAGCAGCGGGCTGACCGCCACGGTGCATGGGGAATCCGGCAGGCTTTGGCAGGCGGGGCCCGCCACGTACAGCGACCAGCCGGTGAAGGAGCCATGCATGCGTGCGGAATGCGGCCGGGCCGGCGGCAGCCAGATCGCATGCCGCGCCGGAACCACCCATTGGCCGGTCTCGGCACCCACGCTGAGCACGCCGCGCGCGCAGCCGATCAACTGGCCGCGGCAGTGGCTGTGCGGGGCGGTATCGTGGTTTTCCTGCGTACCGGCGCGGCCGACCACCAGCGGGCCGGCGTCGTCGTCGTGCAGGTCGACCCATGCAGCAGTGTCGGGCATGGCGTGATCGCGCTATCGAATGGCGCCGCCAGCTTAGCAGGCCGGCGTGGCCTTCACTAGCATGGACCCATGACCTCCCGCTCCGATTCCCTCGCGCCGGATGGCGCTCCCGCCATCGACCTGGACGCACTCTACGACGCTCCCTCCGACGCCATTACCCGGGGCGTGCTGCCGGTGCTGACGCCCTTCCACGTCGAGTACCTGCGTGTCGCCACTTTCTTCTGCCTGGCGACGGCAGGAGGCGATGGGCTGGATGCATCGCCCCGTGGCGGGCCGCCCGGCTTCGTGCATGCGCTCGATGAGCGCACGGTGGCCTTCGCCGACTGGCCGGGCAACAACCGCATCGCCTCGCTGCGCAACCTGGGCGAGGATGCGCGGGTGGCCATGCTGTTTCTGTTCCCGGGGCTGGACATCTTCCTGCGCATCAACGGACGCGCGCGGCTGTCGCTGGCGCCGGATCTGCTGGCACGGCTCGGGGAGCACGGCAAAAGTCCCAAGCTGGGCGTGGTCGTCGCGATCGACGAGACGTTGTTCCACTGCGGCAAGGCCGTCCACCGGGCGCAGTTGTGGGCGCCTGAGTCCCGTCTGGACCGGCGCGATTTGCCCACGCCCGGACGCATGAAGGCCGCGGTGCTGGGATGGAGCGAGGCCCAGGCCTCGGATGCGGATGCGCATTACGCGCACGCCGTGCGCCATGGCCTGTACTGACCTTACGGGCGCAGCCGTTCAGCCCGGCGCCCACTGCGCCGTGCGTGCGGCCAGTGCGTCGGCACCGGGCCGGGCGACAGGGTCTTCGTGCAGGCAGGCTGCCGCCAGCGCGGGAGCGCTGCCGTCGGGCAACGGTCCGTCGGCATGGGCGCACAGTTCGGCCAGCAGCACGCCGAAGGCGCGCACGTCCATATGGCGCAGCGCATCGCCCAGCGCTCCGGGGGGCGCGAAAGCGGCGGCGCCGAAGTCCCCCAGCAGGCCGGCCGCCTGGCCGGCAGGTGCATCCGGGCGCCACAGCAGGTTGTGCGCGTACAGGTCGCCGTGCACCAGCCCCCGGCCATGCAGGTGCGCGAGCGCGGAGGCCACATCCGCCGCGATGCGCAGTGCCACGGAGGCCGGCAGCCGCAGGCCGGCCGGATAGACATCGCGTGTGCAGCTCTCGAAGCCGGGCGGGCCGGCCAGCGTGCGGTATTGCGCGGAGACGCGCTCCATCACCAGGCCCTGCGCGCCGGTCGGATGGCCGTCGAGCCGCCCCAGCACCGGGATCAGCCGCGGATGCCGCCCGGCGGCCAGGCTGGCCGCCATCTCCGTCAGCGGCCAGCCATCGCTCGTGACCTCGCCCTTGAACAGCTTGACGGCCACCTCCCGCATGCCGGTGGCGCTCTCCAGCCTGCCCGCCATGATGCGGCCGGAGGCGCCTTCTCCCAGCAATTCGCCCAGCTGCAGGCAGCTCCAGTCCACGTGGCCGGCGGCCTGGCTGCCGCGCGCGAGTTCCTCGGCGGCTTCGTTGAACGCATTGCCGCCGATGGCCAGCCAGGCCAGCCGGGGCAGGCCGGCCAGCCAGTCCGGCAGGTGGTCGATCCGGTTGGCGGCGACGCGCAGCAGTTCCAGCGACCCGCACTGCCGCAGCGTATCCGGCAGGGTGCGCAGCAGGTTGCCGGCCAGCATCAGCTTCTGCAGGCGGGGCCGGTCCCCGAGGGCATCGGGCAGCGCCGTGATGGCGTTGTCGGTCAGGATCAGCCAGCGCAGCCGAGCAGGCAGCGCCCGGGCCGGCACGTCGGCGATGCGGTTGGCCTTGAAGCCCACCATCTCCAGTTGCGGGCAGTCGCCCAGTGCGGTGGGCAGTTCGCTGAAGCGGTTGGACGAAGCGAAGAACACCTTCAGCCGGTGCAGCCGATGCAGGTCGGCGGGCAGTGCCGAAAGGCGGTTGCCGGAGAGGTCCAGCACCTCCAGCGTATCGGCCAGGTCGAAGACCTCGCGTGGAAAGTGCTCCAGGTCGGCGGCGATGCGCAGCGTGCGCACACCCGCGAGGTCGCCAGCGCGCAGGCGCTGCAGGTCATCGGTCATGGTGTCCGGGGAACCGGGCCGCAAGGCCCGGGTGGGTCAATCGATATCGACGCAATGCATGCCGAAAGCGCCCGAGCGGCGGTCGGCGAAGTATTTCTCGAGCGTCACCTTGACCGTGCGGAAGGCGATCTCGTCCCAGGGGATCTCGTCTTCCGCGAAAAGCCGGGCCTCGATGGTCTCGTAGCCGGGGGCGAACTGGTCGCTCTCCAGGCGGGCCAGATAGAACAGGTGCACCTGCCCCACGCGCGGCACATTCAGCACGGAAAAGAGCGGGCCCATGGTGATCTGCGCGCCGGCCTCCTCGTCGGTTTCGCGGGCCGCGCCCTCGGCGGTGGTCTCGTTCAGCTCCATGAAGCCCGCCGGCAGCGTCCACTTGCCCCAGCGGGGCTCGATGTTGCGCTTGCACAGCAGCACCTTGTCCCCCAGCGCGGGCACCGTGCCGACCACGTTGAGCGGGTTTTCATAGTGGATGGTGTGGCAAGCCGGGCAGACGGCGCGCAGCTTGGTGTCGCCGTCGTCGGGCACGCGGTACTCCACGGCGGCCCCGCATTCACGGCAGTGCTTGATCGGCCTGCGGGTGGTCATGTTCAGGCGATTTCCACGCGCAGGGTGCCCAGTCCGTCCACGCCGCCTTCCAGCACGTCGCCGCGCACCACCGCGCCCACACCCTCGGGCGTGCCGGTGAAGATGAGGTCGCCGGGCTGCAGCTCCCAGGCCGCGGACAGGTGCTCGATCGTCTCGGCGATGTTCCAGATCAGCTGCGCGACCGTGCTGCGCTGCCGGTCGGCACCGTTCACCTGCAGCCAGATGGGGGCCCTGGACACGTCGCCCGCCTGCGCGGCCGGCGTGATCGGGCCGATCGGCGCGCTGTGCTCGAAACCCTTGCCGATGCACCAGGGGCGTCCCTGCTTCTTCATGTCGTTCTGCAGGTCCCGGCGGGTCATGTCCAGGCCGATGGCGTAGCCGAAGATGTGCTGCAACGCATCGGCCGCGCGGATGTCGCGGCCGCCGCGGCCGATGGCGACAACCAGCTCGATCTCGTGGTGCAGGTTGGCCGTCAGGGTGGGGTAGGGCATGCGGCCCGTTTCGCCCGCTTCCACCGCGACGATGGCGTCCGCCGGCTTGAGGAAGAAGAAGGGCGGCTCCCGGCCGGTGAAGCCCATTTCCTTGGCGTGCTCCTCGTAGTTGCGGCCGACGCAGTAGATGCGGTGCACCGGAAAGCGGTCTGCGGTGCCCGCCACGGGCACGCTGGGAATGGGCGCAGGAGGAATCACGTAGTTCATGGTGGATGTCGGGCCTTGTCTCGGTGGAGGGCGGTGGCCTGCGCGCGCCGTGCAGGCGTCGGCAGGCCCCGGCCAGAGTGTGCCATGCACGGACGTTATGCTTGACGGACCATGAAGCTGTTCAACTATTTCCGCTCTTCGGCGTCCTACCGGGTGCGCATCGCCCTGGCGCTGAAGGGGCTGCCCTACGAATACGTGCCGGTGCACCTGGTGCGCGCGGAACACCGCGCGCCCGGCTACGCGGACCGCGTCGGGGATGCGCTGGTGCCGGCGCTGGAACTGGACGACGGCAGCACGCTCGTGCAGTCGATGGCGATCATCGAATACCTGGACGAAACGCATCCGCAGCCGCCGCTGCTGCCCGGCGACGCGCCCGGCCGGGCCCACGTGCGGGCACTGGCCCAGATGGTGGCCTGCGAGATCCACCCGGTCAACAACCTGAGGGTGCTCAAGTACCTGACCCAGACGCTGGGCCACGACGAATCGGAGAAGACCGCCTGGTATCGCCACTGGGCGCGCGGCGGCCTGGAGGCGTTCGAGCGGCAGCTCGGCCTGCTGGCCCGTGCCAGGGAGGCGGCGGGCCTGCCGCCATCACGGCTGTGCTGGGGCGATGCCCCGACGCTCGCCGACTGCTGCCTGGTGCCGCAGATCTTCAACGCGCAGCGCTTCGAGGTCGATCTGGCCGGGCTGCCGCGCACCATGGCGGCCTGGGAGGCCGCGTCCGCGCTGCCGGCGTTCCAGGCAGCCCATCCTTCCGCATGCCCCGATGCCGGGGGCTGACGCGTTGCCGCCCGCAGCGGCTTCCCTGCCGGACGGCTGGTTGCGGCCCGACTGGCCCGCGCCCGGCCACGTGCATGCGGTCTGCACGGCACGGCCGGGCGGCGTGAGCCGGGACGCCTGGGCCGCGTTGAACCTGGGCGACCACGTCGGCGACGATCCGGATGCCGTCCGGGCCAACCGGCAGTACCTGCGAGCCCGTCTGGCGGACCTCGGTGGCGGGCCCGCGGTGGCGCCCATCTTCCTGCGGCAGGTGCATGGAACGGCGGTGGCGGACCTGGACCGCGGCGTGCCGGACGGCACGGAGGCCGACGCCTGCATCGCCCGCCTGCCGGGCCGGGCGTGCACCATCATGGGCGCGGACTGCCTGCCCGTGCTGCTGACCGACCGCCAGGGTTGCGCCGTGGCGGCGGCGCATGCCGGCTGGCGCGGCCTGGCCGGCGGGGTGCTGGAACAGGCGCTCGCGCGCCTGGATGCGGACGGCGGCGTGCTGGCCTGGCTGGGCCCGTGCATCGGTCCGACCGCCTTCGAGGTGGGCGAGGAGGTGCGGGAAGCGTTCTGCGCACAGGATGCCGGAGCAGGCACGCTTTTCTCCCCGCAGGGCGGGGGCAAGTACCTGGCCGACCTGCCCGGACTGGCGCGGCGGCGGCTCGGTGCGCTGGGCGTGGCGGGCGTGTGGGGCAACGACGGGGGCGACGGCTGGTGCACCGTGCGCCAGGCCTCACGGTTCTTTTCGCACCGCGCCTCCGTGCAGCGGTTCGGCAGCACCGGCGGGCGTTTCGCCGCATGCATCTGGCTCGGATCGCGCGGTGGCTGAGGCAGCGCTCGCCGGAGGTGCGTCCCGGCCCGCCTGGCGCACGGCCTCTTCCCGCTCGCGCTGCTCGCGCTCCCGCAGGGCGCGCTTGCGGGCCGGGGTGCCGAGGATGTAGGCGACGATCGAGAGGGGCACCAGCCCATAGAGCACGAAGGTCACCGCCGCGCCCAGCAGGCTGCCCTGCGGGCTGGCGGCCTCGGCGGCGGCCATCATCACGGTGACGTACAACCAGCCGATGATTACCAGATACATGGGGCCGTCTTCCCGAAAACTGAGCTATATCGTGAAAAAGCGAAAGCGGCATTGCTTCCGGACTGTCCGCTCGGCAACAATGCCATGGCCACCGCGCGATTCCCTCCGGAGGCGCTGCCGGGATGGCATGATGGATGGGTGCGAGGAGACAAGTTCATGGATTTTGACGCAGGCTGGGCCGGCAGTACCCGGCAGATCCAGCAGAAACTGAGCGAAAGCTGGATGCAGGCGCTGGAAGCCTTCCGGCAGGCCGGCGGCCCTGCCGCTCCCGGCGCTGCTTCCACGCAGGCTCGCCCGGCCATCGCCTTTTCCCCGGACAAGCTGGCCGATGTGCAGCAGCAGTACCTGAAGGAAGCGTCGGAGCTCTGGAGCCAGGCGCTGCAGCCGGCTGCCATGAAAGACCGGCGCTTCAGCGCTCCCGCCTGGGCCGAGAGCCCCATGGCGGCCTTCGCCGCCGCGTCCTACCTGCTCAATGCCCGCACCCTGATGGGACTGGCCGATGCGGTGGAGACCGACCCCAAGACGCGCGCGCGCATCCGCTTCGGCGTGGAGCAGTGGATGGCCGCCATGGCGCCCAGCAATTTCCTCGTCTTCAACCCCGAGGCGCAGAAGAAGGCCATCGATTCCCAGGGCGAGAGCCTGGCCAAGGGCATCGCCAATCTGCTGCACGACATGCGGCAGGGCCATGTGTCCATGACCGATGAAAGTGTCTTCGAGGTGGGCCGCAACGTGGCCACCACCGAGGGCGCCGTGGTGTACGAGAACGCGCTCTTCCAGCTCATCGAATACAAGCCGCTCACGCCCAGGGTGCACCAGCGCCCGTTGCTGGTGGTGCCGCCCTGCATCAACAAGTTCTACATCCTCGACCTGCAGCCCGAGAATTCGCTCATCCGGCATGCGGTGTCCGAGGGGCACCGCACTTTCGTGGTGAGCTGGCGCAACCCGGACCAGTCCCTGGCGAACGCCACCTGGGACGATTACATCGAGGACGCGGTGCTCTGCGCCATCGACACCGTCCGCGAGATCGCCGGCAGCGACCAGATCAACGCGCTCGGCTTCTGCGTGGGCGGCACGATGCTGGCCACCGGCCTGGCCGTGCTGGCCGCCCGGGGCGAGGAGCCCGTGGCCAGCGCCACCTTTCTCACCACGTTCATCGATTTCGCCGAAACCGGCATCCTCGATGTCTTCATCGACGAGAGCTTCGTGCATTTCCGCGAACTGCAGATGGGGCAGGGCGGCCTGATGAAGGGGCAGGACCTCGCCTCCACGTTCAGCTTCCTGCGGCCCAACGACCTCGTCTGGACCTACGTGGTGGGCAACTACCTGAAGGGCGAGACGCCGCCTCCCTTCGACCTGCTCTACTGGAACAGCGATTCGACCAACCTGCCCGGGCCGTTCTACGCCTGGTACCTGCGCAACCTCTACCTCGAGAACAACCTCCGCAAGCCCGGCCGCCTGACCGTGTGCGGCGAGCCGATCGACCTGAACCTCGTGGACCTGCCTGTGTACATCTACGGATCGCGCGAGGACCATATCGTCCCCGTCGATGCCGCTTACGCATCCACCCAGGTGCTGCCTGGCGAGAAGCGCTTCGTGATGGGGGCGTCCGGCCACATCGCGGGCGTCATCAATCCGCCCGCCAAGAAGAAGCGCAGCCACTGGGTCCGCGAGGACGGCGTCCTGCCCGCCACGCTGCCCGAATGGCTGGACGGCGCGACGGAGCTCCCCGGCAGCTGGTGGTCCGACTGGGCTGCCTGGCTGCGCGGCCATGCCGGCCCGCTTGTGGCCGCGCCCAAGCGCTACGGCAAGGGCGCGCGGTTCCAGGCCATCGAGCCGGCGCCGGGACGCTATGTGCGCGAGCGGGCCTGAGGCGCCGCTCCACCCCTTTTCCCATCATTACCTTTGAGGATCGACATGGAAGACATCGTCATCGTTTCGGCCGTCCGCACGGCCGTGGGCAAGTTCGGCGGCGCGCTCGCCAAGACCCCGGCCACCGAGCTGGGCGCCATCGTGATCAAGGAGGCGCTGGCCCGTGCCAACGTGCCGCTGGACCAGGTGGGTGAAGTGATCATGGGGCAGGTGCTCACGGCAGGCGTGGGCCAGAATCCCGCGCGCCAGGCCATGATGAAGGCCGGCGTGGCCAAGGAAACGCCGGCGCTGACCATCAACGCCGTCTGCGGTTCCGGCCTCAAGGCCGTGATGCTCGCGGCCCAGGCCGTGGCCACGGGCGACAGCGAGATCGTGGTCGCGGGCGGCCAGGAGAACATGAGCCTCGCGCCCCACGTGCTCAACGGCTCGCGCGAGGGCCAGCGCATGGGCGACTGGAAGATGACCGACTCGATGATCGTGGACGGCCTGTGGGACGTGTACAACCAGTACCACATGGGCATCACCGCCGAGAACGTCGCCAGGCAGGAAGGCATTTCCCGCGAGCAACAGGACGCGCTCGCCCTCGGCAGCCAGCAGAAGGCCGCCGCTGCGCAGGACGCGGGCCGCTTCAAGGACGAGATCGTCGGCGTGAGCCTGCCCCAGAAGAAGGGCGACCCCATCGTCTTCGAGGCCGACGAGTACCTCAATCGCAAGACCAATGCCGAGGCGCTGGCGGGCCTGCGCCCGGCCTTCGACAAGGCCGGCACCGTGACGGCCGGCAACGCGTCGGGCCTCAACGACGGCGCGGCCGCCGTGGTGGTGATGAGCGCGAAGAAGGCTGCGGCCCTGGGGCTCAAGCCGCTGGCGCGCATCGCCGCCTACGCCACGAGCGGCCTCGATCCCGCCACCATGGGCCTGGGCCCCGTGCCCGCGACGCGCAAGGTGCTGCAGCGCGCCGGCTGGACCGCGGCCGACGTGGACCTGTTCGAGCTGAACGAAGCCTTCGCCGCGCAGGCCTGCGCCGTCAACCAGCAGCTGGGCATCGATCCCGCCAAGGTGAATGTGAATGGCGGCGCGATCGCCATCGGCCACCCGATCGGCGCCTCGGGCTGCCGCGTGCTGGTGACCCTGCTGCACGAACTGCAGCGCCGCGGCGCCCGCAAGGGCGTGGCTGCGCTGTGCATCGGGGGGGGCATGGGCGTCTCGCTCGCGGTGGAGCGGATCTGAGTTTTCCGGACGGCCCGCCGTACTGCAGCCGCACGTGGTGCGGCTTTTTTGCAGGCTGCGGCGGCGGGGCGCCATCCGGCGGCCGCGCCTGTCCAGGAACCTCGCACACCCGGCAGCGGCTGGGTGTTTTCCTCAACAGTGGGGCGCGGAATCTTGGGTAGAGTGGTTGCGTGAATCGTTGACTAGGAGATAAATCACATGAATCAGAAAGTAGCGTATGTCACTGGGGGCATGGGTGGCATCGGAACGGCCATCTGCCAGCGGCTGCACAAGGATGGCTTCAAGGTCATCGCGGGCTGCGGCCCGACCCGGGACCATGCCAAGTGGCTGGCCGAGCAGAAGGCCCTGGGCTTCACGTTCCATGCGTCCGTCGGCAACGTCGGCGACTGGGATTCCACGGTGGCGGCCTTCACCAAGGCCAAGGCCGAGCACGGCAGCATCGACGTGCTGGTGAACAACGCCGGCATCACGCGCGACCGCATGTTCGTGAAGATGTCCCGCGAGGACTGGGATGCGGTGATCGAAACCAACCTCAACAGCATGTTCAACGTGACCAAGCAGGTCGTGGGCGACATGGTGGAAAAGGGCTGGGGCCGCATCATCAACATCAGCAGCGTGAACGGCGAGAAGGGCCAGGCCGGCCAGACCAACTACTCGGCAGCGAAGGCCGGCATGCACGGCTTCTCGATGGCGCTGGCGCAGGAACTCGCCACCAAGGGCGTGACGGTGAACACCGTGAGCCCGGGGTACATCGGCACCGACATGGTCAAGGCCATCCGGCCCGACGTGCTGGAGAAGATCGTCGCCACCGTGCCGGTCAAGCGCCTGGGCGAACCCAGCGAGATCGCCTCGATCATCGCGTGGCTGGCGTCGGAAGAAGGGGGCTACGCCACCGGGGCCGATTTCTCGGTCAACGGCGGCCTGCACATGGGCTGACGCCCAGGATTCCCCGCACGGAAAAAAACCCCGCTACGGCGGGGTTTTTTTATTGGGGGAGTAAGAAGGGAATGGAACGAAGGTCAGGGTCCGCGCCCGCCGGGCTCGGCAGAACCCGTTGGGATTCCGCCTGTGTCCGACTGCTGTCTGGTGCCCGCCTTTTCAGAAACGGCCGGGAGCGCGCTTGCGGTCGCGTTCGTCTTCAGGCCATGCGGACAGGATTGCAGAGGTGTTCATCGTTAGCTCCTTGGATGCATCCACAACGCGGCGTCTTCCCGGAGCGTTGACAGTAGAACGAAAAAAAATGCAACCAGCCGAAGGCTTTTCTTTTGCTCCTAAAAAAGGAGCAATCAAGTTATGGGCTGTAACGGTGTTTGCGGGAAATTTCAGCGCACCGTTACAGCATTTTACTTGTCCGCCCCTTGTTCCAGGGCCTCGATGGATTCGGAAAGTTCCAACCAGCGTTCCTCCAGTTGACCGGTTTCGTCCCCGCAGGCCTTGAGGCGGCGGCCGCAGTCGGCGATCTCGGCGGGGGGCAGGGGTTGGCTCAGGCGCTGTTCCAGCTCGGCCTTTTCCGAGGCCAGGGCAGCCAGGCGCTGGTTGATCTGGTCGAGCTCGCGCCGCAAGGGGCGGGTTTTCTCCGCGAGCTGCTGCCGGGCCTGGGCACCGAGCTTGCGTTGTTCCCGGGCATCCTTCGGTGCCGCGGCGGGAGCGGCCGCAGGTGCGGACACCGGCGGGGCCACGGGTGCGGGAGGCCGGGCAGTGGAGTCTTCCCGGGGCGCCGCCGGGGCGGAGGCCAGTGCGCGGGCCTCGTCGCGCAGCCGCTTGGATTCGTCGAGCAGGTAGCGCTGGTAGTCGTCCAGATCGCCGTCGAAGGGGCCCACGGCCCCGCGTCCCACCAGCCAGAATTCGTCGCAGACCGCGCGCAGGAGCGCCCGGTCGTGGCTCACCAGCATCACCGTGCCCTCGAACTCGTTGAGCGCCATCGACAGTGCTTCGCGCGTGGCGAGGTCCAGGTGGTTGGTCGGCTCGTCGAGCAGCAGCAGGTTGGGGCGTTGCCAGACGATCATCGCCAGCACCAGCCGGGCCTTCTCGCCGCCGCTCATCGTGCCCACGGATTGCTTGACCATGTCGCCCGAGAAGTTGAAGGTGCCCAGGTAGTTGCGCAGGTCCTGCTCACGGCTGGGCTCGCGCGACTGGGCGCCCAGCTCCTTCGCGAGGCGGATCATGTGTTCCAGCGGGTTGTCGGCGGGCCGCAGCACGTCGAGTTCCTGCTGGGCGAAGTAGCCGATGGACAGGCCCTTGCCTTCGGTCACGCTGCCGGACAGCGGCCGCATGGTGCGCGCGATGGTCTTGACCAGCGTGGATTTGCCCTGGCCGTTCGCGCCGAGGATGCCGATGCGCTGGCCTGCCAGGACCGAGCGGTTCACGTGGCGCAGGATGGTCTTGGGGGCGCCGCCGTCCTCGTCCAGGTAGCCGAAGGACGCATCCGTGATCGCCAGCATCGGGTTGGGCAGGTTGGCGGGCTCCTTGAAGCTGAAGGTGAACTCCGCACCCATGAGCACGGGGGCGATTTTCTCCATCCGCTCCAGCGCCTTGACCCGGCTCTGGGCCTGCTTGGCCTTGCTGGCCTTGGCCTTGAAGCGGTCGATGAACTTCTGCAGGTGGGCGATCTTGTCCTGCTGCTTGGCATAGCTGGCGGCCTGCAGTTCCATCTGCTGGGCGCGCAGTTCCTCGAAGCGGCTGTAGTTGCCGCCGTAGCGCGTCAGCCGCGCGTTGTCGATGTGCAGCGTGACCGTGGTGATGGCGTCCAGGAACTCCCGGTCGTGGCTGATGACGATCAGGGTGCCGGCATAGCGCTGCAGCCAGGCTTCCAGCCAGACGAGGGCGTCGAGGTCCAGGTGGTTGGTCGGCTCGTCCAGCAGCAGCAGGTCGCTCGGGCACATGAGGGCCCGCGCGAGCTGCAGGCGCATGCGCCAGCCACCGGAGAAGCTGTTCACGGGCCTGCCCAGTTCCTCCACCTTGAAGCCCAGGCCGAGGATGAGCGCCTGGGCGCGTGGCACGGCATCGTGCTCGCCGGCATCCCCGAGGTCCGCGTAGGCCTGCGCGATCGCCATGCCGTCGCCGGATTCTTCCGCAGCCTGCAGTTCGCCGCGCAGCGCGCTGAGCCGCGTGTCGCCGTTCAGCACGAAGTCGGTGGCGGATTCCTCCGTCTCGGGCATGTGCTGCGCCACCTGGGCCATGCGCCAGGTGGGGGGCATCGAGAAGTCGCCGCCGTCCTCGTGGAGCGAGCCGTTGAGCAACGCGAAAAGGGTGGATTTGCCGGCACCGTTGCGTCCCACGAGGCCGACTTTCTCGCCGGGGTTGAGGGTGACGCTGGCGCTGTCCAGCAACACCTTGGCGCCGCGGCGCAAGGTGACATTGTTCAGAAGGATCATGATCGAATCACAGCGGGCCGCCCGTGGGGCCCGCGACAAAGCAACCGCGCATGGTAGCGGATGCGGTGGAATGCGCCCGCGCGGCCTGCGGCGTGCAGCCCGGGGACGCAGGGGACAGGGGTCAGGCGGCGGAGGGCGGCGGGGCCAGTACCAGCGCCTCGCGCGTGAGCAGCAGCACCTGGTCCTCGCCCGCGCTGGTCTCGAGCCAGAAGGCCGGCAGATGCGGGAAAGCGGCTTCGAAATGCGCGCGCTCGTTGCCGATCTCGAGGATGAGCACGCCGTCCTCGCGCAGCGCGGCCGGCGCATCCGCCAGCAGCCTGCGGACGAAGTCCATGCCGTCGGCGCCGCCCGCCAGCGCCAGTTCCGGTTCGGCGCGGTACTCCTGCGGGAGCGCCGCCATGCTGGCCGCGTTCACGTAGGGCGGGTTGCAGAGGATCAGGTCCCACGGGCCGGGAACGGACGAGAGGCCGTCCGAGAGGGCCAGCGCCACGCGGCCTTGGAGGCCGTGGCGCTCGACGTTGATGCGGGCGACGTCGAGGGCATCCGGGGACAGGTCCGCGCCGGTCACGCGCACGTCGGGGTAGGCCATGGCCGCCAGCACGGCGAGGCTGCCGTTGCCGGTGCACAGGTCGAGCACGTCGCGCGTATGCTCCCCGAGGAAGCCGTCGATGCTGCCGTCCGCGAGCAGTTCCGCGATGAAGCTGCGCGGGACGATGGCGCGCTCATCGACATAGAACGGCACGCCCTGCAGCCAGGCCTCCTGCGTCAGGTAGGCCGCGGGCTTGCGGGAGGCGATGCGCTGCTCGATCAGCTCCGCGACCTGCGCCTGCCGGTCGGGCGCCACGCTGGCGGCATCTTCCAGCGGCGTGTCCAGCGGCAGGCCCAGGCGCCACAGCACCAGCCAGGCGGCCTCGTCGTGCGCATTCGTGGTGCCGTGCCCGAAGGCCACGCCGGCAGCGTCCAGGCGCGCGGCTGCGCTCGCGACCAGTTCCGGCACGGTATCGCCGCGCACGGGGCCCGCGGGCGGGACGGGTCGGGGTGTCGTGCTCATGCTGCGGCGGCCTGTGCGTTCAGCCGCTCCAGCGTGCGGCGATAGATGTTCTTGAGCGGCTCCACGTCGGCGACCACGACATGCTCGTCGATCTTGTGGATGGTGGCGTTGGGCGGGCCCAGTTCGATGACCTGCGGGCAGACGCGGGCGATGAAGCGCCCGTCGCTGGTGCCGCCGGTGGTGGACAGCTCGGTGGCGATGCCGGTCTCCTCCGTGATCGCCTGCTGCACCGCAGCCACCAGCTCGCCGGGCGTCGTGAGGAAGGGTTGTCCCCCGAGCGTCCAGGTGAGGTCGTATTCGAGTCCGTGCCGGTCCAGCAGGTTGTGCACGCGGGTCTTCAGCCCTTCTGCCGTGGATTCGGTGCAGAAGCGGAAATTGAAGTCCACCACCACGGTGCCGGGGATGACGTTGGTCGCACCCGTGCCGCCGTGGATGTTGCTGATCTGCCAGCTGGTGGGGGGGAAGTAGTCGTTGCCGCGGTCCCACTCCGTGGCGGCCAGTTCCGCGAGTGCCGGCAGCGCCTGGTGAATGGGGTTGCGGGCGAGCTGGGGGTAGGCGATATGGCCCTGGATGCCGCGCACGGTGAGCTTGCCCGACAGGGTGCCGCGACGGCCGTTCTTGATCATGTCGCCGGTCTTGCGCACGGAGGTGGGCTCGCCCACGATGCACCAGTCCAGCGTCTCGCCACGGGCGGCCAGCTCTTCCACCACCACCTTGGTGCCGTCCACCGAAGGGCCTTCTTCGTCGCTGGTCAGCAGGAAGGCCAGCGCGATGGACGGTTCGGGCGTGGCGGCCAGGAATTCCTCCACCGCCACGACGAAGGCGGCGATGGAGGTCTTCATGTCGCTGGCGCCCCGGCCGTAGAGCCGTCCATCCCGGTGGGAGGGCGTGAACGGCGGGCTGTTCCACTGCTCCAGCGGGCCGGTGGGCACCACGTCGGTGTGGCCCGCGAACACCAGGGTCCGCGCGGGGGCGGTAGCGCCGCCGGTCGCAGCCCGGCGTGCCCAGAGGTTGCTGACGCGGAAGCTGTCCGGCCCGCTGTCCATGCGCTCGCAGGTGAAGCCCAGCGGGGCCAGGCGCTCGGCCAGCAGTTCGAGGCAGCCGGCATCCTCGGGCGTGACGGACGGACGGGAGATGAGCTGTTCAGCCAGGATCAGGGTACGGGACATCGTGGACGCGGAGCGCACTGGAACGCGCTCCGGAAGAAAGTTGGAAAAAAGGCGCCGCCCGCGGCCCGCAGTACGGGCCCGGGACGGCGCGCTGGATCACTGGGGCTTGACGTCCAGGACGATCTCGGTGAAAGAGGGCTGGTCTTCGTCGTCCTGCGCGCCCGCGTCCTTGCGGTCGCGCGCGGCCTTGGCGGCGATCGAGAAGTCGTTCTGCAGGCGCCACATCAGGTTGGTGGGCGAATCGGCATAGGCCAGGCCTTCCTTGCGGTCGATGCGGCCTTCGATGACCAGGCGGGCCAGGTCATGCTCGAACGTCTGCGAGCCTTCGGCCATGGATTTTTCCATGGCCTCGCGCACGCCGGAGAAATTGCCCTGCTCGATCATCTCGCCCACGAGCTTGGTGTTGAGCAGCACTTCCACCGCGGGCAGGCGCTCGCCGGCGGGAGAGCGCACCAGGCGCTGCGAGACGATGGCCTTCAGGGCCGAGGCCAGGTCGCCCAGCATGGTGGGGCGCACCTCGACCGGGTAGAAGCTGAGGATCCGGTTCAGCGCGTGGTAGCTGTTGTTGCCGTGCAGGGTGGCGAGGCACAGGTGGCCCGACTGCGCATACGCGATGGCCGCGGACATGGTCTCGCGGTCGCGGATCTCGCCGATCAGGATCACGTCGGGCGCCTGGCGCAGCGCGTTCTTCAGTGCGGTCTGCAGGGACTGGGTGTCGGAGCCGATCTCGCGCTGGTTGATGATCGACTTCTTGTTCTTGAACTGGTACTCGACCGGGTCTTCCACCGTGAGGATGTGGCCCGTGAGCTGCGTGTTGCGGCTGTCGATCATCGAGGCCAGCGTGGTGCTCTTGCCCGAGCCCGTCGCCCCCACGACCAGCAGCAGGCCGCGCTTCTCGAGGATCAGTTCGCCGAGGATGGGCGGCAGGTTGAGGCTGGACAGCTCCGGGATGTGCTGCGCGATGAACCGCACGACCACTGCGTAGCTGCCCCGCTGGCGCATGGCGCTCACGCGGAAGCGGCCCACGCCCGTGAGTGGCACGCCCATATTGAGCTCGCCGGTTTCCTCCAGCTCCTCGATGCGGTCCGGCGGCACGATTTCGGCCAGCAGGTTCTTCGGTGCATCGAAGGGCAGCAGCTGGCTGTTGACGGGCACGCACTCGCCGTTGATCTTGATGAGGACCGGGGCGTTGGCCGAGAGATAGACGTCCGAGGCCCGCTTTTCGGCCATCAGCCGGAGAATCCGCTCCATCGTGCTCATGGGGTGTCCCTTGCGAAGGTGGTGGAAGGGTCGGGTGGCCGCGGCCCGGCGGGTGCCGTGGGCCGCGGCGCCGGCCGTCAGTCGCGCAGCAGGTCGTTCAGGCTGGTGGTGGAGCGGGTCTTCGCATCCACCTTCTTGACGATGATGGCCGCGTACATGCTGTACTTGCCGTCGCCCTTGGGCAGGCTGCCGCTCACCACCACCGAGCCCGCCGGCACGCGGCCGTAGCTCACGGTGTCGGTGGTGCGGTCGTAGATGGGGGTGCTCTGGCCGATGTACACGCCCATGGAGATGACGGAGTTCTCTTCGACGATCACGCCTTCGACGATCTCCGAGCGCGCGCCGATGAAGCAGTTGTCCTCGATGATGGTCGGGTTGGCCTGCAGGGGCTCCAGCACGCCGCCGAGGCCCACGCCGCCGGACAGGTGCACGTGCTTGCCCACCTGCGCGCAGGAGCCGACGGTGGCCCAGGTATCGACCATGGTGCCTTCGTCCACGTAGGCGCCGATGTTCACGTAGCTGGGCATGAGGATCGCGCCCTTGGCGATGAAGCTGCCGCGGCGCGCCACGGCCGGCGGCACCACGCGCACGCCGGTGGCGGCCATCTCGGCGGCCGAACGGCCGGCGAACTTGGTCGGCACCTTGTCGTAGAAGCCGAGGCTGCCGGCCTCGATCAGCTCGTTGTCCTTCAGGCGGAACGACAGCAGCACGGCCTTCTTGATCCACTGGTGCACGGTCCACTGGCCGACGCCCTCGCGGGTGGCCACGCGCAGCTTGCCGGCATCGAGTTCGGCGATCACGTGCTCGACGGCATCCTGCACCTCGCGCGGGGCGGCGGAGGGCGAGAGGCTGGCGCGGTTCTCCCAGGCGGTGTCGATGATGTTCTGCAGTTGTTGGGTCATGGTCCGTTCGGGAATCAGGGATGGGATTGGATGAATTGCACGATGCGGCGCGCGGCTTCGAGGCATTCCTCGACCTCGGCCACGAGCGCCATGCGCACGCGCCCGGCACCGGGATTGCGGCCGCCGGATTCGCGCGCGAGGTAGCTGCCCGGCAGCACGGTCACATTGTATTGAGCGAGCAGGGCGCGGGCGAATGCCGCGTCGTCCATGCCGAGGCGTTCCGGCACGCCGGCCCAGAGATAGAAGCCGGCGTCCGGCAGGGCGACGTCCATCACCTGCGCGAGCAGCGGCGTGACCTGCTCGAACTTGCGGCGGTAGAGGTCGCGATTTTCCTGGACGTGCGCCTCGTCGCTCCAGGCGGCGATGCTCGCGCCCTGCACGGCCGGCCCCATGGCGCTGCCGTGGTAGGTGCGGTAGAGCAGGAAGGCCTTCATCAGCCCGGCATCGCCCGCCACGAACCCGCTGCGCAGGCCCGGCACGTTGCTGCGCTTGGAGAGGCTGGTGAAGGCCACGAGGTTGCGGAAATCCGTCCGTCCGAGCCGGGCCGCGGCCTCGAGCCCGCCCAGCGGGGGCTCGTCGCGGAAATAGATCTCGCTGTAGCACTCGTCGGAGGCGATCACGAAGCCGTAGCGGTCGCTGAGCGCGAAGAGTTTTTCCCACTCGGCCAGCGGCATGACCGCCCCCGTGGGATTGCCCGGCGAACAGACGAAGAGCAACTGCGTGTGTTTCCAGACGTCCTCGGGAACGCCGTCCCAGTCCACCGCGAAATTGCGCGCCGGATCGCTGGGGGCGTAGTAGGCGCGGGCGCCCGAGAGCAGGGCCGCGCCTTCGTAGATTTGATAGAACGGGTTGGGGCAGACCACGGTCGCGCCTTCGCGCGTGGGATCGATCACGGTCTGGGCGAACGCGAACAGGGCTTCGCGGGAGCCGTTCACGGGCAGGACCTGCGTCGCGGCATCCACCGCGATGCAGTAGCGGCGCTGCAGCCATTGCGCGCAGGCTTCGCGCAGGCGGGGATCGCCTGCGGTGGCGGGGTAGCTGGCGAGACCGCCCAGGTGGTCCGTCAGGGCCTGCCGGATGAAGGCCGGCGTGGGATGGCGGGGTTCGCCCATGCCGAGACTGATCGCCGGGAGGCCGGCGGGGGGCTGCACCCCCGCGAAGAGCTGCCGCAGCCGCTCGAACGGATAGGGCTGCAAATGGGTGAGCAGGGGATTCATGGGGCGCCATTATCGGGGCTGCGCGGGATGCCGCCCGGGCGGGCTCGGCGTATTCCCGCCTTGTCAATCGTCCGTAAGTGCCCGCCAATACCATGCGGAGGGCCACTACGATGGATGACGAGAAAAGAGGAGACAAGAGCATGGCTGCCTTCCTGCCGCTGCGTCCGGGCGTCCGGCTTCTGCGCGGACTGCGGATTCCCGCCAAGCTGGCGCTGTGCACGGGCGTGGCACTGGCTGCGCTGGGCCTGACCGTGTGGGCCTGCGCCGCATGGGGCGCGGCTGCCGGCGCCGGGATGGCCTCGGCATGGGGGGCGATCCTGGTCTATCTCGGCCTGGCGCTGGCGGCGGGGCTGTCGGATGACCTGGGCCGCGTGGCCGAGGCCATGGAGGCGGCCGCGCGCGGCGACCTGTCCCGCTCCGTGCCGTCCGGCGGACGGGACGAGCCGGCGATGCTGGCGCAGTCGCTGGCCCGCATGGTGGTGACGCTCTCCTCCATGGTGGCCGACATCCGCAGCAATGCGGCGCTGGTCGCGCATGCCGGCCACAGTCTGGCCGTGGACAACCGGGCCCTGGCCGAGCGCACGGAGCAGCAGGCCGCGAGCCTGGAGCAGACCGCCGCCAGCGTGGAGCAACTGGTGGCCGCCGTGCAGCAGAACGCCCAGACGGCGCAGGCGGCGGACCGGCGGGCGTCGGAGCTGCGCGCGGCGGCCGACGAGGGCACGCAGGCCATGGGCCGCGCCGTGGATTCGGTGCAGGCGATCCAGCAGGGCGCACGGCGCATGGCGGAGATCACCGGCGTGATCGATTCCATCGCGTTCCAGACCAACATCCTGGCGCTCAATGCGGCCGTGGAAGCCGCCCGCGCGGGCGAGCAGGGCCGCGGTTTCGCGGTCGTGGCGGCGGAGGTGCGCACGCTGGCCCAGCGCTCGGGCCAGGCGGCGCGCGAGATCCGCGACCTGATCGGCGATTCCGTGCGGCAGGTGGAGGCGAGCGCCGCGCTCATGCGCGCCGCGGGCGACGGCATCGGCGGCATGGCGGAGGGCATCCGCGGCGTGGCCGCCCACGTGAGCGAAATTTCGGGCTCGGGCGCCCAGCAGAGTGCCGGCCTGGCGGAGGTCAGCGCGGCCGTGCAGCAGATCGACGGGGTCACCCAGCACAACGCGCGCATGGTGGGCCATGCCGTGCAGCAGGCGGAGGCGCTCGGCAGCCGCGCCGCCACGCTGGCGAAGGCGGTGCAGGCCTTCCGGCTGCAGCAGGGGACGGCCGACGAGGCGCAGGCCCTGGTGGCGCGTGCCGCGGCGCAGCGCGCGGCCGCCGGGTCCCGGGAGGCATTCCTGCGGCAGCTGACCGATCCGGCCCAGCCCTTCCATGACCGGGACATGTATGTCTTCGTGCTGGACCGGGCCGGTACCTACCTGGCTTTCGGCGGCAATCCCGCCAAGGTGGGCACCCGGGTGCAGGACATCCCCGGCATCGATGGCGCGCGGCTGGTGGAGGACATCGTGGCGCAGGCCGAGCGCGCACCCGGCTGGGTGGAGTACGACATCACCAACCCGGCCACGGGCAAGGTGCAGACCAAGATGTCCTATGTGCAGGCGCTGGAGGGCGCGTACCTGGGCTGCGGCGTGTACAAGTCGCTCGCGGCCCGGGGATGAACCACGGTGCGGGCACCGGCTGGTGCCCACCGCCCGGCAGTCACTGCGTTCCGCCGCCCCGGCGCTCGCGGGCGCGTGCCAGGGCTGCCGCGATGGCAGCGCGGCGGTCTTCGGCGGACGGCTGGATGCTCGAGGCCGGCGACGCAGGGCGAATGTCTTCCTGCAATGGCGCATGCCCGGATTTGACCGCGGGCGCTGCGGTGGCATGGTCCGGTTCCAGGGCGGAGGCCGTTGGGGCCCGCTCCGCGTCCGAGGCCGTGCGCAGGCGGTGCACCTGGTAGCGCTGCCGGGCCCGGCCGGCCTGCGTGGCGGACCATGCGGCCCATCCCGTGGCATCGCCGGTGGCGTTCTCCATCGCGATGCAGTCCACGGGGCACACGGGAATGCAAAGCTCGCATCCGGTGCAATGGGCCTCGATCACGGTGTGCATGCGCTTGTGGGTGCCCAGGATCGCATCCGTGGGGCAGGCCTTGATGCACAGGGTGCAACCGATGCAGGCCAGCTCGTCGATCACGGCGAGGCTGCGGGGCCCTTCGGCGCCGCACTGCGGGTCGAGCGGCAGCGGCGCGCGCCCGGTGAGCGCTGCCAGGCGCGCGACGCCCTCGGTGCCTCCCGGCGGGCACCGGTTGATGTCCGCCGTGCCTTCCGCGACCGCATCCGCATACGAGGCGCAGTCGGGGTACCCGCAACGGGTGCACTGCGTCTGCGGCAACGCCGCATCGATCCGGGCCGCCAGGCCGCCGCGTGGGATGGCGGCAGCGGCGGGAGACGCCGTCAAGCCTTCTTGGGCGCGCTGCGCCGGCTGCGCGCCTGCGGTGCGGCGGTGGCGGTCGGCAGTTCCTCGGACAGCAGGTCCGCGGGCGCGGCGGCAGCTCCGGTGCGGCGGCGGGGCGCGTCTTCGCTGGGCACGGAGGCGCTGTCCACCGTGGTGGCGGGCTGCGGATCGTGGGCGAGGATGAAGTCCCGCACCTGCGGATAGACGATCTCGCGCCAGCGGCGGCCGCTGAAGATGCCGTAGTGGCCCGCGCCCTTGACCTCGAAGTGGCGGCGGTCCTTCTCGGGGATGGCCGTGCACAGGCCGTGCGCGGCTTCCGTCTGGCCCGAGCCGGAGATGTCGTCCAGTTCGCCTTCGATGGTCAGCAGGGCGGTGCTGCGGATGTCCTGCGGGCGAACGCGCTCGGGCTGGCCCTCGGGCGAGCGCACGTCCCAGGTGCCGTTGACGAGGCCGTAGTCCTGGAAGACCGTCTTGATGGTCTCGAGGTAGTAGTCCGCGTCCATGTCGAGCACGGCGTTGTATTCGTCGTAGAACTTGCGGTGGGCCTCGGCGCTGGCGTCGTCGCCCTTGACCAGGTCCTTGAAGTAGTCGTAGTGGCTCTTGGCGTGGCGGTCCGGGTTCATGGCCACGAAGCCCGTGTGCTGCAGGAAGCCCGGGTACACGCGGCGCCCGGCGCCGGGGAAGCTGTCCGGCACGCGGTAGATGACGTTGTTCTCGAACCACTCGAAGCTGCGCTGCGTGGCGAGGTTGTTCACCGCCGTGGGCGATTTGCGCGCGTCGATCGGGCCGCCCATCATGGTCATGGACAGGGGTGTCTTCTCGCCACGGCTGGCCATGAGGGAGACGGCCGCGAGCACCGGCACCGTGGGCTGGCACACGCTCATCACGTGGCAGTTGCCGTAGCGGGACTGCAGCAGGCGGATGAATTCCTGCACGTAGTTCACGTAGTCGTCCAGGTGGAACTCACCCTCCGACAGCGGCACGAGGCGGGCGTTCTTCCAGTCGGTGACGAAGACCTTGTGGCCCTGCAGCATGGTGCGCACGGTGTCGCGCAGCAGCGTGGCGTAGTGGCCCGACAAGGGGGCCACGATCAGCACCGCGGGCTGGCGCTTGATGGTCTCGAGCGTGCCGGGGTTGTCGCAGAAGCGCTTGAAGCGGCGCAACTCGCAGAAGGGCTTGTCCAGCTCCACCCGTTCGTGGATGACCACCTCGTGGCCGTCCACCTGGACGGTGGAGATGCCGAACACCGGCTTCTCGTAGTCCTTGCCCAGCCGGTACAGCAGGTCGTACCCGGCGGACATGCGCTGGGCGTAGGTCGTGTGGCTGAACGGCGAGACCGGGTTGCTGTAGATCTTGGAGACGGTCTGCGCGAGTTCCGCGAACGGCTCCATCAGGGAACGCTGCGTTTCGTAGAGGTTGTAGAGCATGGGGGCGGCTCGGCGAAAAATGTTGCAGTGCAATATAGCAGCAGTTCGCGCCGGGCGTGTGGCGTGAAACTACGGATAAGGAGTCGCCAATGCGACAGTCGGATGCATCGATCCAGCAACGGATGGTTGCTACTGCTTTGATAGCTGTAAGCTGAAGTAACCACGCGGTGGGCGTGCCTTTTGGACCTCCGGGAGGTCAGGCGTGGTCGCGCAGCCACGCTTCGAATGCCTCGCGCGAGCTGTTGCGCAGCGCCCGCCGGAAGGTGGTGCGGTCGCCCAGGTAGAGGCAGTGCCGTATCACGGTGTAGGCATTGAAGCTGGTCTGCGGGTTGGCTTCCTCGAAATGCTGCTTGTAGCGCTTCACGGTGCCCAGCGTGGCCCGCAGCAGGGTGTTGAACCGCGCCCGGGTGATGCCGGGCGCCCATCCGCGGATGTCCGCCACGAACAGGTCCACCTTGCGCGGATCGAAATCGCTGTCCTTGAAGAAATGGTTGGCGATCTTCAGGAAGGTGAAGGCGTTGAGCTCGCTGCCGGGCGGCGCCGGCCGCTCTTCCTGGGGCCCGGCCGCGGCGGCTTCCGGCTCCGTGGCATCCGGCAGCTCGGTTTCGTCCGGGGCATGCCGCAGCCCGGCTTCGGTCTCGTCGCGGATCTGGCGGAATTCCCGGTCGGCCAGCTCGAACAGGGCCGAAAGCACGTTGATGCGGCGCTTGAGCTGGCCCGGAATGGCTTTCTTGTACTTGATCTTGTGGTCCAGCACGCTCCAGGAGTCCTGGATGATGGTGCGCACCTGCAGCTCGAAGGGCTGGGCGGCGTAGGCCGCATGCTCCGGCAGGCCGGCCTGGGCGGCGTTGAGGCGCAGGTCCAGGTGCAATCCCTTGTAGCCGAACGAGCCCTCGGTGCTTTCCATGGCCGACACCTTGTCGGTCACGTCGATCACGTCGAAATGCGACCGTACGGCCTGAGCCACTTTTTCCAGCTCGTCCTCGTACAGGCAGACCACCCGCACCCCGATCAGGTCGGTGATGTAGTACCGGATTTCATAGGGCGTGTTGCTTTCTTCCAGCGCCGCACGGTATTTGCGGGAGAACTTCGCGATACATTCCAGACGGTCCTTGACGCGGCCTTCCACCTTGGTGATATCCAGGTGGGGCGTGCGCGAGAGGATGGACTGCAGCAGGGCGATATAGGAGGCGCAGGCATATTGCAGGGCGGGTAGCTCCTGCTCATAGAAGGCTTCGAAGCCTCTTTCTTCCCTGGAAAAATCGAGCGACGGCATGAAAAAGGCAAAAGTACCGGAACGAAGGCTGCAGGGCGAAGGATACCGCCTGCCGGCAGGCGGGCGCTGCAATCCGTGCCGCGCACCTGCGCGTGCCGTTGCGCCGTTGCCCTGCGGGGGCTTGCCAGCGCAGGCCGGCCGTGCCACGCTGCGCTGCGCATGAGCCCCCTTCCATTCCTCCGCCATCCGGGCCAGCGCTCCCCAGGCAGTCCGACGCGGTTCTGGCACGTGCGCCTGGCGTTCGCGCCGCTGCTGTCGGCGGCGTTGCTGGGAATCACCTACCTGTACTGGCACCATGCCGACCAGCTGCAGGAAACCCGTCGCCGCCAGAACTTCGACGCGGCGGCCGAGCGGGTGGTGTCGGCGCTGCGCGACCGCATGGGCGCCTACGAAATGGTGCTGCGCGGCCTCAAGGGCTATGTGGATGGCTCCACGTCGATCGAGCAGGGCGAATTCTCCGCCTACGTGCATGCGCTGCAGATGGACCAGACGCGGCCGGGCCTGCAGGCCCTGTGCCTGCTCGAGCAGGTGCCGTACGAAGGCCTGCGGGCGCATGTCCAGGCGATGCGGGCGCAGGGGCTGGACCGCTACGAGGTGCGCTCGCGCGGGGACCGCGGCGCCTATGCCGTCATCACCCGGGTGGAACCGCGCACCCGGGGCAACCTGACCGCGCTGGGCTTCGACGTTGCCGGCCTGCCCGCTGCCCGCGAAGCCCTGGACCGCGCGCGCGATTCGGGGGCCCTGGCGCTGTCCGGCCTCTGGAGCGTGGGGGGCGACGACGATCCCGGTCTCATGATGTTCCTGCCCGTCTATGCCGGCGGGGGAACGCCGGCCACGCCGGAAGCGCGGCGCGCGGCCATCCGGGGCTGGGTGGCGGCGCCGTTCCGCGTGGCGGCCGTGGCCGGCGCCCTGCTGGGCGAGCTGGACCCGGGCGTGTCGCTGCGCATCCAGGATGGCCTGGCCGGCGGCAATGCCGATGCGGACGTGGGAGAACTCTACAACTCTCGCGATGCGGCGGAGCCGGCCCCCCATCTGTCCGGCGAGCGGCTGCGGGCGGCGCGCGTGCTGATCGTGGGCGGCCGGCCCTGGACGCTCACCATGGAGCCCCTGCCGGCGTTCGACCACCGCCTGGGCCGCGACAACTACGCGCTCATCGCCTGGCTGGGGGCGTTGTTCAGCGTGCTGGCGGGCTGGTTCATCGCCATGCAGGCCACCGGCCACCAGCGAGCGCTGGCCCTGGCACAGTCGATGACGAGCGAGCTGCGCACCGCGCGCGACAACCTGGAAGGCATCCTGCAGGCCGTTCCGGACCTGCTGTTCGAACTGGACGCCGGTGGACGCATCCATTACCACCGTTCGGCCCGGTCCGACCTGTCGGCCGAACCCAGCCAGGCATTCGAAGGCCGGATGCTGGCGGAGGTCCTGCCGCCGGGCGTGGCCTCGGAGTTCATGCAGGCACTGCGCGAAGCCGAATCCCAGGGGGTGTCGCTGGGCAGGCAATACCACCAGGACACGGCCATGGGGCAGCGCTGGTTCGAACTGTCGGTGGCGCGCCGGCTCGGTGTGGAATCCGCCGCAGGGCAGGGCGGCGGCACCTCCCGCTATGTGGCCCTGGCCCGGGACATCACGGCGCGCCGCGATGCCGAGGCGGCCATGCACCGCATGGCGTACTACGACGCGCTCACGGGCCTGCCCAACCGGCGCCTGCTGTTCGAGCAGTTGCAGGACGCGCTGGACCAGGCCCGCAGTGGCGGGCGCATCGGCGCCCTGTTCTTCATCGACCTGGACAATTTCAAGCAGCTCAACGATGCCCGGGGGCATGCGGCGGGCGACCGCCTGCTGGTGCAGGTCGCACGGCGGCTGGAGCGCCTGCTGCAGGGCTTCGGCAGCGTCGTGCGCATCGGGGGCGACGAGTTCGTGGTGCTCATCCCCCGCATCGCCAACGGCATGCAGGCCGGCGTGGATGCCGCAGGGGCCATGGCAGCGCGGCTGCGCGAGGGAATGGAGGCGCCGTACGACCTGGGCAGCACCTACTATTCCGTCACCGCCAGCACGGGGGTGACGCTGTTTCCCAAGGCCGGCGAAACCGTGGAGGATCTTCTGCGCGAAGCCGACACCGCGATGTACCGCGCGAAATCGTCCGGCGCCCACCGCGTGCGATTCTTCGAGGCGGACATGCAGGCGGCCGCGCAGGAGCGGCTGTCGCTGGAGCAGGACCTGGCGCAGGCGATCGCCGACGATGCGCTCGAGATCCACATCCATCCCCAGATGGACCGGGACGGGGCCGTGTGCGGCGGCGAACTGCTGCTGCGCTGGAGGCATCCGGCCCACGGCAATGTGTCGCCCGCCCGCTTTGTCGCCATCGCGGAGGAGTCCGGCTTGATCCTGCGCCTGGGCGCGCGCGTGATCCGCCGCGCCTGCGACGCGCTGGCGCAATTGCATGCGGCGGGGCTGGACATGACGATTTCCGTCAACGTGAGCGCCCGCCAGTTCCGCCAGGACGATTTCGTCGCCTACGTGCGCGATGCACTGGCCTACAGCGGTGCGCCGGCGTCGCGGCTGATTCTGGAAGTCACCGAGACCCTGCTGGTGGAGAACTGGCAGGATACCGCGCAGCGCATGGCGGAGCTGGTGCGTTTCGGGGTGCGCTTTTCCATCGACGACTTCGGCACGGGCTATTCGAGCCTGGCCTACCTGAAGCGGCTGCCGCTCTATGAACTCAAGATCGACCGGAGCTTCGTGCAGGACGCGCCGGTGAATCCCAACGATGCGGCCATCGTGCGCGCCATCCTGTCCATGGCGCAGCACCTGCGCCTGCGTGTGGTGGCCGAAGGGGTGGAAACCGAGACCCAGGCGGAATTCCTGGCCCGGCACGGCTGCGACGCGATGCAGGGCTATCTGTACGCCCACCCCCTGCCGCTCAAGGAGTGGATCGACACGCAGGTGGGTGCCGCGGCGGTCTGAACCGCGGCCCGAGGTAGTCAGGCGGCCAGGGCGTCCGCCGCGACCCGCGGCGGCGTGCGTGCGATGGCCATCACCTCGTGCGCGGGCAGGTGCTTGAGGCGGTGGTCGCTCCAGACCTGCCGCCACCGCCGCGCGCCGGGCAACCCGTTGCGCAGGCCCAGAATGTGGCGCGCGACGGAGTACCAGGAGGTGCCGTGCTGCGCCGCCTCGCGCGCCATGTAGTCCACCATGGCCTCTTCGGCGGCCTCCCGGGTGAGTCCGGACGCGGCATCGCCGAAGTACAGCGCATCCCAGCGGGAGAGCCACCAGGGGTTGTGGTAGGCCTCGCGGCCGATCATCGCGCCGTCCAGCCCGCCGCCCAATGCTTCCTGCACCGCGGCATCGTTCGCGAGACCCCCGTTGATCGCGATCACGAGATCCGGGAACTCGGCCTTGAGCCGGTGCACCACGTCGTAGCGCAGCGGCGGGATTTCACGGTTCTCCTTGGGCGACAGGCCCTCGAGCCAGGCATTGCGCGCATGCACGATGAACACGCGGCAGCCGGCCTCGGCCACGGTGCCGACGAAATCCCGCACGAAGGCGTACTCCTCGCTGCGGCCGATGCCGATGCGGTGCTTGACGGTGACGGGCACGCTTACCGCATCCACCATCGCCTTCACGCAGTCGGCCACCAGGCGCGGCTCGTTCATCAGGCAGGCGCCGAAGGCCCCGCGCTGCACGCGCTCGCTGGGGCATCCGCAGTTGAGATTGATCTCGCCATAGCCCCAGCGCTCGCCCAGCCGCGCCGAATGCGCGAGGTCGGCCGGCTCGCTGCCGCCCAGCTGCAGGGCGACCGGGTGCTCCTCGGCGTTGAAGCGCAGGTGCCGCTCCACGTCGCCATGCACCAGCGCGCCGGTCGTCACCATCTCGGTGTAGAGCAGGGCATGGCGGCTCAGCAGCCGATGAAAGTAGCGGCAGTGGCGGTCGGTCCAGTCCATCATGGGGGCGACGGACAGCTGCCAGGGGCTGGATTCCTGCGGGTTTCCTTGTGTATCAACGACTTGCGTCGGGTTCGGCAACATCTTGGCTGGTCCTGTTTTCGACGGGTTGGCCCACTTTTGCTATCAGGGCGCTGCATGGTGCGGCAAAGGCCGATGCGTGCCCGTGGGTACGGCTCAGAGCCGGCTGGCGCAGGCCGGCAGCCGAAAAAGTGGCCGAGAAGTGACTCCGGTGGGAGTTGGTCCAGGATTATGTCAGCGTGGCCGAAAACGGCACCGGGTGTTCCCGCGCCGCGCTGCAGGCCCCAGGCGTGGACAATGGCGCTTCCGGCGTGTGCCCTCTCTCGGGCTGAATCGTCCACCCGCGCAAGGACGACTCCCAAATGCAACTGCCATGGCGGCTCGCCGCGTCGTTCTGCCTTGCGGCGTCCTGCCATTGCACGGCGGCTGCGCAGCCCGTGGTCCATGTCGCGGTCTATCGCGGCGCTGCCGGCTGCGACGATTGCTCCGAGACCGCCAGGGAAGCGATCGAGGCCATGGGGCCGTCCTACAAGGTCGATTTCATCGGCCCGAAGGAGGCGCGCGACGTCACATCTGCCACCTTGCGCGGCTATGCGATCTACGTGCAACCCGGTGGTGGGCAGGACATCCCGGCCGCGTTGCGGGCAATGGGTGAACGGCGGATCGCCGCCGTCCGTGATTTCGTGTCGCGGGGTGGCGGCTATCTGGGCCTGTGCATGGGCGCCTATCTGGCCGACCGCGACAACATGGGCCTGATTGAGGACGAGGTCGATGGCGAGGTCGGCCGTCCCGGTTTCCCGGTCACCACCAGCGATGAAGTGGCCGTGTCGGTGCGCTGGAAGGGCCGGCTCGAGAGCATTTTCTTCCAGGACGGCCCCTATTTCCAGAAGAGCGCCCGGCGCGGCTTCCGCGCGCTCGCCACCTATGGCAATGGCGACGTGGCCGCCGCCCGCTACACCTTCGGCCGGGGCACCGTCGTCCTCAGCAGTCCGCACCCCGAGGCGGACAGGAGCTGGTTCGAACAGGCCGGCATCCCGCTGGACAGGATGCCCGGGACACCGGTCCTGCGCTCGCTGTTCGACGAGTTCGGCCGGTAGTTTCCCGGCCCACCGCATCGTGGGGGAGCCATCGCGGCTCGTTTGACCGGGCAGGCGCAGCAGTTAATAATAGGTGCCTATGTATTAACTGTGAGGCTCCGATGAGCGATGCACATGTCGTTGTGGTGGGCGCCGGGCCGACCGGGCTGATGCTGGCCTGCGAATTGAAGTCGATGGGCGTCGATGTGGTGCTCATCGAGAGGCGCCCTCGAGGCACCTCGGGGGAATCCCGTGCGCCGGGCATCAATGCACGGACCATGGAGGTCTTCGCCCAGCGGGGGCTCGCGGGACAGTTCATCCAGAGAGGCCGTCCTTTGTCCGCAGTACTCTTCTCGGGCATTCCCATGGCTCCGAAGGCCTTTGACCGAGACTGGCCGGACGCTCTGATTCTTCCGCAGCACGAGACCGAGCGCATCCTGACGGAGCGTGCCATCGGGCTGGGCGTGGACATCCGCTGGGGCGTTGCACTCCTGCACGCGTCACAGGACGAGACGGGCGTGCACCTGCTGGTGGCCGACGGGTCTGGAAAGACCTGGTCGCTGTGCTCCGACTATGCCGTCGGAGCGGATGGAGGCCACAGCGTCGTGCGCCGCAGCCTGGGCATCTCCTTCGACGGGGATGACCCGCTATCGCATTGGCTGGTGGCCGACGTCGAGCTTGCGGCACCGCCAACGGAGCAACAGGCGTTCGGACGAAACAGCAAGATCGGTACGTACCAGGTATCGCCGGTCGAGCCTGGCTGGCACCGGGTCAGCATGATGAAGATCGGCCCGCCCGTCGACAGCAAGGCGCAGGTCACGCTGGGCGAACTTCGCGAGGCCATGTCGGATGGTCTCGGCACGGACTTCGGCCTCCGGTCCGCGCGCTGGATGTCGAGGTTCACCGATGGCTTCCGGCAGGCCGCTCGATACAGGAGGGGCAGGGTCTTCCTCGCCGGCGATGCGGCGCACACGCATTCGCCCATCGGGGGGCAAGGCCTGAACCTCGGCATCCAGGACGCAGCCAACCTGGGCTGGAAGCTCGCCCGGGTGGCCCTCCACGGCGCGCCGGACGCGCTGCTGGACACCTACCAGGAAGAGCGGCATCCGGTTGCCGAAGGGGTGCTGGAGCTTGCCAGGGCCCAGACGTTGCTCATCAAGCCGGGGCGGCAGGTGGACGCCTTGCGCGGCGTGGTGGCAGACATGCTCGCGGCGCCGGAAGTCGCGCGCAGGTATGCCGGTGCCCTCAGCGGCCTTTCGTTGCGCTATGGCTGGGGCGACGGCGGACACCTCCTGCTGGGTATGCGCGTGCCCAACCTGCCCACACCGAGGTCTGTCCTCGGTGCGGACGTCTTCTCCCTGATGGCCAGGATGCCCGGGCAGTTCCTGTGGCTGCAGGCCCAGGCCGGCATCGGGCCTGCGGACGCGATGGCCGCTTCTCTGCCTGGAGTCGAAAGGGTGGATGTCATTGCGCCTGCGGGATGGCACATTCCTGCCATCGGCACCGTGCCTCCATTCACCTGCCTTCTGGTCCGGCCGGACGGATATGTGGCATATGTCGGCGACACGGAACCGCAGACCCTGGCCAGCGCAGGCCTTCTGCACGCGCTCCGAAAATGGCAGGGGTAAGCATATTCCCCCGCTTTCCCATGCCACCGAACAAGACCACGCATTCGCCCGAACCGGACCCCCTCGCGGCGCCTTCGTTTCTCATCAAGCTGGTTGCCCAGGAGCTCGGCAGGCGTGCCGAAGCCGGTCTGCGGCCCATGGGCGTGGGCATGGGAACCCTGCCGGTGCTCACGGCCCTCAGGACCGGGCAGGCGACGACCCAGGCCGAACTCGCCCGTTTGCTGCGCGTCGAGCAGCCCTCCATGGCGCAGACCCTGGCCCGGCTGGAGCGCGACGGATTCATCCGGCGGACCGTCCATCCCGCCAACAAGCGCGTTCAGTGCATCGAACTGACTGCGGAAGCGCTGAAGGTGTTGCCCAGGAGCAAGGAAGTGCTCCAGGCGGGGAACGACACGTCGCTTTCCGGTTTTTCCGATGCGGAGAAGACGCAACTCCTGGAATTCCTCAAGCGGATGTATGCCAACCTCAGCGAGTGATGGACAGGGCATGCCCTTGCGGAACCCCGCCTGGAGAGCATGGCTCCGCTGTTCGAGAGGGAGTTTGTGGTCTCGGTGACTGAGCGCGTTTTGCTGTTGCGCGATGGCGTTTTGAATGCTTTTGCCTGATTGCATGGCGCAACAGCGAATCTGCCATGGGGAATTGTTAGAAACGAACCGAAGGCTGTGATCGAATCATCTCTCAGCGTATTAGATTTTACTCAACGCTCGCGAGGAAACTGCATTGTCGGGTTTCATGACCCCATTGCATGGCCAGTGAATATTTTTTAACATGATTGCCGCAGCAGGGCGACGCGACGCCGCGGTCCAGCATGTCCTTGCTCGCTGTAATTATGCGGTTCCCGGGTGAAAAAATGCACTGGCTCGTCAGTGCGAATAATAACGTCTACTGGAGGAATATCATGGTTTTGTCGAACTGGCCTCTCGCTCGCCGGCTTTCCCTGGCATTCGCTGGCGTGATCGGGGTTTTCCTGGTGGTTATCGGCGTGGCGATCAAGAGCCAGAACGAGCTCAAGAAAGCTGATGAAATGAATCAGCACACCTATGTGGTCCTGGGTGTCGGGCAGGAGATGCTCGAGAGCATGGTGAACATGGAAACGGGTGCGCGAGGTTTCCTGCTGGCAGGGGAGGACCGGTTTCTCGAACCCTGGGCCGCCGGCATCAAGAGCTTCGATGCCGCCTGGAACAAGGCAAAATCCCTGACTTCCGATAATCCAGCCCAGCAAAAGCGCCTGGAGGATATGCGAACCCGGAAGGCAGAGTTCGTTTCCATTGTCGAGAAAATGCAGGGGCTCCGCAGGGAGGTCAATAGCGGCGCAATTTCCTGGGAAGATTTCCTGGCCGAGTTCAGGAAGGGCCTCGATAAGGCCGCCATGGATGGATTCCGTGCGCTCGAAGGGGATTTCAACAAAATGGAGCAGGACCTGCTCGCGGTTCGCTCCGACGCGCTGGACGGTGCCCGGCGCACTACCTTGATGCTCGAGTTCGGCGGGTCGGCATTGGCAGTGGCCATGGCGGCGCTCCTTGGAATGTGGGTCATCCGGTCGATCACCAGGCCGGTTTCACAGGCCCTCGACGTGGCGCAGGCTGTGGCAGACGGCGACCTGACCACGCACATCGATGTCGCCGCCCGGGACGAGGTCGGCACCCTGCTGCTGAGTCTCAAATCCATGAACGAATCGCTGACGCATGTCGTCACGCGGGTGCGCGAAGGCAGCGAATCGGTGGCTGCCGCGAGCACCCAGATCGCCCAGGGCAATTCCGACCTTTCGGTGAGGACGGAGCGCCAGGCCAGTGCGCTGCAGCAAACCGCCGCGTCGATGGAGCAACTGGGCTCTACCGTGAAGCAGAATGCAGACAACGCACGGCAGGCCAACCAGTTTGCCCAGGACGCCAGTGTGGTGGCGACGCGGGGAGGCGAGGTGGTGTCCCAGGTGGTGGAGACGATGAAGGGCATCAGCGAAAGCTCGCGGAAGATCGCCGACATCATCAATGTCATCGACGGCATTGCGTTCCAGACCAACATCCTCGCGCTGAATGCGGCGGTGGAGGCAGCCCGCGCGGGGGAGCAGGGACGCGGTTTCGCGGTGGTGGCTGGAGAGGTGCGCAGCCTGGCCGTGCGAAGCGCCGAGGCGGCGAAGGAAATCAAGGACCTCATCAACACCAGCGTCGCGCGTGTCGAGATGGGCGAACAGCTTGCGGATCGGGCTGGCAGCACCATGGGCGAGGTGGTCGGCAGCATTCGCCGGGTGACCGAGATCATGGGCGAAATCAGTGCAGCCAGCGGGGAACAGAGCGCCGGCGTCAACCAGGTCGGCGAAGCCGTCATCCAGATGGACCAGGTCACCCAGCAGAACGCCGCGCTGGTCGAGGAAATCGCAGCCGCAGCCGCCAGCCTCAGGGCCCAGGCGCAAGACCTGGTACAGGCCGTGGGCATCTTCAAGCTGGAGCATGCAGGCATGGGCCAGCCCATCTTTTCGAGCACCGACCGGGCGCTGGCGCCCTGGAGCAGCTGACACGTCCCGTCCGGCACCGGGGTGGACACGCTTCGGGCTGATCCACTCGCTCCTCCTCATATCCCACGAGATGGGCACTTGCCAGTCACCTGCGTTGCATCCGCGGCGCCGGAAGGGGCTTTTCATCAGAAATCAAGTAGCGGGCGGTTACGCTCTGCTCAACTGTCGCATTGCATTTTGTCGATTCGGCTGCACCGGCGAATCGTCTCAATGTCCCTGTCTCCTTTTTCGCGCCTCCATCCGGCCTGCTATGCGCTGGTCGTCGATGACCATCCACTCGTCGCGCAGGGCATGGCCGATTTTCTGGGCCTGCACGCGGCTGTCGCCGAGACCCGCCATGCCTTCGATGCCACCAGCGCACTGCGCATCGTCGCCGCGCAGGGCCCCCCCGTGCTGGCTCTCGTGGATTTCTGGCTCGCCGAGGGCGCGTCGACCTCGTTCATCGCCAACCTCGTGGCGATGTCTCCGGGGACCCGTGTGCTGGTGACGAGCGCGGACGCGCATCCGGCGATCGCGTTGAAGGCCCGTGCCAGCGGTGCCCATGGGTTCGTGCACAAGAGCGAATCCCCCGAGACCTACCATGCGGCCGTGACATCGGTGCTCCGTGGCCAGGTCTGGTTCGATGCGGACGCGTCAGCCTTGCCCTCACGGCCTTCGGCCGGGTGCATGGCGCCTCGCGAGATCCGCCTGTCGCCTGCCGATATCGGTCTGACACCCCGACAGGGTGAAATCCTCGCGCTCGTCCTGGACGGTCTGCCGAACAAGCCGATTGCTTCCTCGCTTCACCTCTCGGAGCACACCGTGAAGGAACATCTCACGGCGATCCTGCAGAAGCTCGAGGCCCGCAACCGCGTGGAGCTCATCGCCAAGTTGCGCGGTGTTCGCATCGATGGCGCCTGAACTGCGCGGGGTGGCGGAAGGTGCGCGGCGGGTGAGGTTCTCACGAGGCGAGCCGGATCTGCCGTGATTTACCGGAAGGTTTGCCCGAGCCCCAATCCTCCCCAGCCACAATCCCCCTTGACCTGGTAGTAATCGATGATGTTGGTGTTCTTGTCGGCCCAGAATCCGATCTGGCATGCCGGCTGAACACGCTCGGTCCGGTAGTGCTCCACATATACCGGGCGCCCTTGTGAAGTATCCATGGACGAGCCCACCAGCTTTTGCTGATCGTAGGCTCCCCTGCGTTTTTCGAAGAAATAGAATTTATGACCGTAGAACTTGCTGCTGGGATCGACCTTGGTTTCGGTACCCACAAGCCAGGGGTTGCCGAATACCTTGTAGGCTTCCGCAATGTTCTTCCCCATGAGGTTCTCTGCGGCCTCCCGCTCCGGGGCAAGGGTTGAACATCCGGATATCGCCGCGGCCCATGCTATGAAAAGTGTAGCAATAGCCAGTTTGGCAGATTTTCCAGTGTGTGGGTGGATGAGTTGCATATCCATCGCAGTTTCTCTTTTACCGGGACTGAAGGACTAGTACCGCACGAAATAGGGATCGGTGCATTCGGTGAACACCACTGCACAGTTCGCTCTGCCGCTGTCCTGGCAGTCCTTGAGGGCCCGTGAGCCGGCAACCTCCTTGTTCTTTCCTGTGTTCGTGAAAACACCACGCTGCGCGCTGGAGCCGGAGACGGCAATGCACTGGTTGAAGAACGTCGCGTCCACCTTGCAGTCGGATGCGCCCTGGGCCTGGCATCTTGTCAGGGCATCCTGGCGCGCGTCTGCTTCCGAGTTCTTGCCTTTGGAGGACCAGGCTCCACCCGCCTGGTTGGAACTCACCAGGGCTCCCCAGGTTTTCACCCAATGGCCTGTCGGCCGCGGAAGCGCACTGTCTCCGCTATCGCCGCTCGGACCGCAGCGCGCGCTTCCGGCGGCCACGCCGGAGGGGCATGCGGTCTGGGCATGCAGGCTCGAGACCGCGATAAATACCGTGAGAAGCAGGGGGCAGGTCGTATGGAACTTCATGTGCATGCTTTCCTGTCTCAGTCCGGCTTGCCTGCGCCGGGTACGGGAAGCTGGCACTGGGGGCTGCCTGCCTGCACATGGTTGGCTTTGGCCTTGGCCTGCACGTCCTTGAAACCCTCGGCGTAGAGGGTATCGAAGGTCGCCTGGGAGACGCCGTCTGCCAGGTAGAGCCGGCGCGTCTTTTCCTTGTGTGCATCGACCTGGGCCTGGTTGAGCTTGCCGCACACGAAAGCCATCGCTGCCGCTTCGCCGGTGGACCTGATCGCTTCCTTGTTGAATTCGCTGACGCCCTGCGCTTGCGCCAGCGGTAGGCATGCGATCGTGAGCAAGGCAGCCAGGATAGGGCAGAGGCGGGACATCTCAGATTCCTTGTTGAACAGGTTGCGATGGGGCTGAACTGGAAGCCAACCCCCCCGGGGCTGGCGCTGCGCGGCGCGCGCCGGTGGAAGGTGGGCATTAGAACCCGGCCGCGGAATATGGATGCAACCAGATTCAACAGAGATGCCTGAATGCCCGGGCGCAACGGGGCAGCCTGCCGCCAGCCTGAGGGCATGCAGCACGGCCCTATCATGGGCAGGACCTGCTGGCCCGGTGCCCAGGGTTCCATGCTGCAACAGGGAATTTTTCCGCGAAGACTGCGACCACCATGCCACCCCATCACTTTCCCAAGCCGGCGGCATCGCGGCTGCTGGCGACGATCACTGTGCTGTTGACCATGTCGTGGTCGGCCTGCGCGGGGGATGCCACCGGGCAGCCGGCACCATACGGAAGCGGTACTTTGCAGCCGGGTGAATACATGACGGAGCGGGGCTGGGGGCACCTTGTGCTCAAGAGCGAGAGAGGCGTGATGGCGTTTTCGCTCGAAACGACGACGGGTGACAACCTGTGCACGCTCGATGGAACCATCGACCGGGGGCAGGGCATCGCCAGGCAAGACGGTGGGCGCTCTTCCTGCATGGTGGGCTTTGGCGTTAACGCACGGGGGGTCGATGTCAAGGCCGCCACTCCGGCCGAGTGCAGGGATTTCTGTGGCTACAACGGGAGTTTCGCTGGACGGTATTTGCGGGTGAAGCAAGGCTGCGGCAGGGACGAAGTCGATCACACGCGTGCTGCGTTCCAGCGTCTTTACGACCAGAGAAACTTCAAGGCGGCCCTCGCCACCCTGTCTCCTGTGCTGGAGAACTGTTCGGTGACCCTGGACTGGGAAGACGAGGGGGCCATTCGGAACGACCTGGCCATCACGCAATACCGCAACGGGCTTCATGCGCAATGCCTGGCGACACTCGCCAGATATGCAGAGGATGCGGCAAAGGACGATGATGCGGCGGTGGATGGCTGGACGCCTTCCCTTGCGGAGCGCTACCTGGAGATCGTGCGCGCGGCCCGGACGAACATCGGCCTGTGCCGCAAAGGGGCGACGCGTACGCGTCCCGGCTAAACGCTCTAGAATCCGCTCCCGAAAATTGCCTATCCAAGGGCGCCCTCCTCGCGGCGCTCACCGGGCATGTCCCCCCCTGACAATGGTTCGCCGGATCGTCATCGTCTTCATGCTCTTGCTGCTGCCGCTCCAATGGACGGCAGCGCAGTTCCATGGGTCGTCTTCGTCTGCCGAGTCGGTCGCGAAGGGGGCTGCCTCTGTCCAGAAGAAGACCGCCGACGAGGCGGGCAGCCTTCATTTTTCCGAAGACCGCGGCATTCCCTGTCCATTCCACAACGTCGCCCAACCCTCGGCGGTCGGCGACCTGCCGAATCCGTGGTGCCCCACGCAGCAGGCCTCGAATGCGTGGGTCGTTCCCAGGCATCTCCGGCACCAGGGCACGGGTGCTGCCGACGATATCGAGCGCCCCAAATGGCCCTTCCTCGCTCCATCGACGGTGGACGGCGGGAGAACGATCGCCTGATTGACTGCGCCCCTGCGGTCCACCGAAGTTTTCTTCACTTCGGAGACCCAGGTGTCCCATACCAGACCATTCATCGCAACGGCCTGCGCCGCCCTGCTGGCCGGCGTGCCCATCCTTCCTGCGCCCGCCCATGCGCAGTCCCTGATCACCCCGCGCGGGACCACGTCCACTGAATCGGCGGCCCCTTCCCTGGCTCTGGCGGAAGCCATTGCGCTGGCGCTCGCCAGGAACCCTGCCATCGCCGTGGCGCAGCGCGAGTTCGATGCGACGCGCGGCGCCGTGCTGCAGGCCGGCATGCGCCCGAACCCCGAGCTGTCCGTTCAGCAGGAGGATTTCAAACAGGGGCGGCGGACGTCCACCGTCCAGATCACGCAGTCGCTGGAGCTCGGCGGCAAGCGGGCCAGCCGGACAGCTGTCGCCGAGCGGATCAGCGCGCAAGCGGCTGCCGACATCGAGCAGGCCCGTGCGGACGTGCGTTCCCAGGCCATCGTCGCCTTTCATGAAGTGCTGGTCGGCCAGGAACGCCTGCGGCTGGCCCAGTCTGCGCTGCAACTGGCCAGCGGCGATGCGGAAGCGACCGGCAAAAGGGTGCAGGCGGGCAAGATCGCCCCGCTGGAGGAGACGCGGGCGAAGGTCGCGCGTGCCGCGGCGCTGGCAGAAGTGGCGCAGGCGGAAGGCGCCCTGCGCGCCGGCCGCCAGAGGCTGTTCTCTCTCTGGGGCGACATGGGCCGCAGCGGGACGGCGCTGGTCGGCCACCTGGACCTGCCGGCCGAAGGCCTTGCCGACGAGGCGGTGTTCGCGCGGATGGCCGCATCGCCGGCACTCCTGCGTGCCCGGCTCGAGCTGGAGCGGGCGCAGGCCGCCGTGGCGCTCGAACGCTCGCGCCAGGTTGTGGACGTCGCGGTGTCCGTCGGTGTCAAGCGCAGCCAGGAGAACGGGGTGACGGCTGCCGTCGTGGGCCTGACCGTGCCTCTGCCGGTGTTCGACCGGAACCAGGGCAACCTCGCCGAAGCGCTGGCACGCGAAGAGAAGGCCCGCGAAGAGCTGAATGCGGTCGAACTGAAGCTCGCGTCCGATATCGCGCAGGCCCGGGAGCAGTTGCGGTCTGCCCGTGCCGAGGCGCAGACATTGCAGCAGGACGCGATTCCCGGTGCGCGAGAAGCCTACGAGGCCGCGTCGCGGGGATTCCAGCTGGGCAAGTTCAGCTACCTGGAAACGCTGGATGCCCAGCGCACCCTGGTCGGCACCCAGGCCCAGTTCCTTCGCGCGCTGCTCGATACCTACCGCGCCGCAGCCGAACTGGAGCGCCTGCTCCATGTCACGGACGCGTCGTCCACCCTCCTGAATCCTTCCAGGCCCTGAACGCCATGCAAAAAAATACCGATACTTCCACGGGCAAGGTCCAGGCCAGCCATGTGGTCCTGGCCATCGTCCTGGTCTTCCTGACGGCCATTGCCGGGTTCTTCATCCTCCGCCCCGCGAAACCCGGTGGCGCAGATGGGCACGCGGCCGTCGCGCGGCCCGCCGACGAGCATGGCGAGGGCCATGCCGGGGAACCTGAGGAACATGGCCACGAGGAGGGCCATGAAAAAGGCCGAATCGCCTTCTCGGACGAGCAGGTCAAGTCCTCCGGCGTGGCTGTCGAAACGAGCGGGCCGGGAGTGATCGAGACCCGCACCCGGCTGCCCGGTGAAATCCGGTTCAACGAGGACCGCACGGCGCACGTGGTCCCCCGCGTCGCCGGTGTCGTCGAAAGCGTCGGCGCCGATCTGGGGCAGCAGGTACGCAAGGGCCAGGTTCTGGCCGTCATCTCCAGCGTGGCGCTGTCCGAGCAGCGCAGCGAACTGCTGGCCGCACAGAAGCGCCTGGCCCTGGCCCGTACCACCGCGGACCGCGAGCGCAGGCTGTTCCAGGACAAGATTTCGGCCCAGCAGGATGTCCTGCAGGCAGAGCAGGTTCTGCACGAGGCGGAGATCGCCGTCGCGAACGCCGGCCAGAAGCTGCGGGCACTGGGAGCGGCTGCCAGCTCCGGCGATCTTGCGCGGTTCGAACTGCGGGCGCCCTTCGATGGCATGGTGGTCGAAAAGCACATTGCGCCGGGCGAGTCGGTGAAGGAAGACGCGAATGTGTTCACCATCTCCGACCTCTCCACGGTGTGGACCCAGATCAATGTGACGGCGGCCAACCTGCCGCTGGTGAAGGTCGGGGAGCCCGTGGCCATCCAGGCGACGGGCTTCCAGCATGAGGCGACAGGCAAGGTGTCGTATGTCGGCGCTCTCATCGGGGAGCAGACGCGCACCGCCACGGCGCGCGCGACGCTGCCGAATCCCGAGATGGCGTGGCGTCCCGGATTGTTCGTCACGGTGGAACTGGTCACCGGGAAGACGGCCGCGCCCGTCACCGTCACTGCGGACGCGATCCAGACGGTGGAGAACCGCCCGACCGTGTATGCGAAGGTGGACGGCGGATTCGAGGCGAGACCTGTCAAGACCGGCCGCGCCGATGGCCGGCGCGTCGAGATCCTCGACGGACTGGCCGCCGGCACCGTCTATGCCGGCAGGGGCAGCTTCGTCGTCAAGGCACAGCAGGGCAAGGGCTCCTCGGGCCACGAACACTGAGAAGCACCATGTTCGAGCGAATCATCCATTTCTCCATTGCCCATCGCTGGCTCGTGATGCTCGCCGTCGCGGGCATGGCCGCATTGGGCATCTACAACTACCAGCGCCTGCCCATCGATGCGGTGCCGGACATCACCAATGTCCAGGTGCAGATCAACACGGCGGCACCCGGCTACTCCCCGCTGGAGACGGAGCAGCGGATCACCTATCCGATCGAAACGGTGATGGCGGGGCTCCCGGGACTGAAGCAGACCCGGTCCCTGTCGCGCTACGGGCTGTCGCAAGTCACGGTGATCTTCGAGGACGGCACGGACATCTATTTCGCCCGCCAGCTGGTCAACGAACGCATCCAGGCCGTGCGCGAGCAGATGCCCGAAGGCGTGGGACCCGTGATCGGACCGATTTCGACGGGCCTGGGCGAGATCTACCTGTGGACCGTGGAGGCCGAGGAGGGCGCACGGCGCCCGGACGGCAAGGCGTACACGCCCACCGATCTGCGAGAGGTCCAGGACTGGATCATCAAGCCGCAACTGCGCAATGTGAAGGGCGTGACCGAGATCAACAGCATCGGAGGATTCGCCAAGGAGTACCAGGTGGCGCCGAGTCCTGAAAAGCTCCATGCCCATGGCCTGACGCTCGCCGATGTCGTCACGGCCCTGGAGCGCAACAACGAGAACGTGGGGGCCGGCTACATCGAGCGCCGCGGCGAGCAGTACCTGATCCGGGCGCCCGGCCAGGTGCGGACCATCGAGGATGTCGGAAACATCGTCGTCAGCAACGTGGCGGGCGTTCCCATCCGCATCGGCGACGTGGGCGAGGTGATCCTCGGCAGGGAGCTGCGCACCGGAGCGGCCACGGACAATGGCAAGGAAGTGGTTCTCGGCACGGTGTTCATGCTCATCGGAGAGAACAGCCGCACGGTGTCGCAGGCCGTGGACCGGAAGATGGAGGAAATCAACCGGACCCTGCCTGCGGGCGTGAAGGCCGTGACGGTCTATGACCGTACGGTGCTCGTGGACAAGGCGATCGCCACGGTGAAAAAGAACCTCCTCGAGGGCGCGATCCTGGTGATCGCCGTGCTCTTCGCATTCCTCGGAAACATCCGCGCGGCGCTGATCACCGCCATGGTCATTCCACTGGCAATGCTCTTCACCTTCACGGGGATGGTCTCGCAGAAGGTCAGCGCCAACCTCATGAGCCTCGGAGCACTGGACTTCGGGATCATCGTGGACGGCGCCGTGGTGATCGTGGAGAACTGCGTTCGGCGACTGGCCCATGTGCAGCAGGCATCGGGGCGGGCGCTCTCCTTGAAGGAGCGGTTCGCCGAAGTGTTCGAGGCCGCCCGGGAAGCCCGGCGCCCGCTGATCTTCGGCCAGCTCATCATCATGGTGGTGTATCTGCCGATCTTCGCGCTGACGGGGGTCGAAGGGAAGATGTTCCATCCCATGGCCTTCACCGTCGTGATGGCGCTGCTCGGCGCGATGATCCTGTCGGTGACCTTCGTTCCGGCCGCGGTCGCGCTTTTCATCGGCAGGCATGTCGCGGAAAAGGAAAACCGGATGATGGCCTGGCTGCGCGGACGCTATGAACCGCTGCTGGAGCGGGCGCTCGGCGCGAAGCTGGTGGTGCTCACGGCGGCCATGGCGGCCATCGTCCTGTGCGGGCTCATGGCGACCCGCCTGGGCACCGAGTTCGCCCCCAACCTCAGCGAAGGAGACCTCGCGATCCAGGCCATCCGCATTCCGGGAACCAGCCTCAGCGAATCGGTCGCGATGCAGCAGAGGATCGAGGTCGCCGTGAAGGCGAAATTCCCCGAGGTCCGGCGTGTCTTCGCGCGGACGGGCACCGCGGAGATCGCCTCCGATCCGATGCCGCCGAACATTTCCGACGGCTACATCATGCTGAACCCGGTGAGCGATTGGCCCGAGCCGCGCAAGACCCCGGCGGAGCTGCGGGATGCCATCCAGGAGGAGGTCGGGAAGATCGCCGGGAACAGCTACGAGTTCTCGCAGCCCATCCAGCTGCGCTTCAACGAGCTCATCTCCGGCATCCGCAGCGACGTCGCGGTGAAGATCTTCGGCGACGACATGGAGGTGCTGGGCAGGACGGCGGCCGAAGCGGCGGCCGTGCTCGCGAGGCTGGATGGCGCGTCGGAGGTAAAGGTCGAGCAGACCACGGGCCTGCCCGTCCTGACGGTGGGCATCGACCGCGCCAGGGCCGCGCGCTATGGCCTGAACATCGCGGACGTGCAGGGCACCCTGGCGACGGCCGTGGGCGGCCGGCGCGCGGGCACGATGTTCGAAGGCGACCGCCGCTTCGACATCCTGGTGCGCCTGCCGGAAGACGTCCGGACCGACCTGGAGGCGATCCGCCGGCTGCCCATCGCCCTGCCCAGGAACGGCAGTGCCGCGACGTCTTTCATCCCGCTGGGCGAGGTGGCTTCCCTGGACATCGCGCCGGGGCCCAACCAGGTGAGCCGCGAGAACGGCAAGCGCCGGATCGTCGTCAGCGCCAATGTGCGCTCGCGGGACCTCGGCTCCTTCGTGTCGGAGGCACAGGCGGCGATCCGGCAGGTCGCGCTGCCCTCCGGCTACTGGGTGGAATGGGGCGGCCAGTTCGAGAACCTGCAGTCCGCGGCGAGCCGCCTGAAGATCGTGGTGCCGGTATCGCTCGGCCTGGTGTTCGTGCTGTTGTTCGCCATGTTCGGCAACGCGAAGGACGGTCTGCTGGTGTTCACGGGGATACCGTTCGCGCTGACGGGCGGGGTCCTCGCGCTCTGGCTGCGCGACATCCCGTTGTCCATCTCCGCGGGCATCGGGTTCATCGCGCTGTCCGGGGTGGCGGTGCTCAATGGCCTGGTGATGCTGTCGTTCATCCGGCAGCTGCGCGAAGAGGGCATGCCGCTGCCCGAGGCGGTACGTGCCGGCGCGGTGCAGCGCCTGCGGCCGGTGCTCATGACGGCGATGGTGGCATCGCTCGGCTTCATTCCCATGGCCGTGGCCACGGGGACCGGGTCGGAGGTGCAGCGCCCGCTGGCGACGGTCGTGATCGGCGGCATCCTGTCTTCCACCATCCTGACGCTGCTGGTGCTCCCGCTGATCTACAGCATGGCGCACCGCCGGGACGGCATGCCCGCCAACGGTGGCCCGGAATCCGCGAACTGAAGAGGCAACGCGGTCCCACCCGCGTCAATCGGCCCTGGCGCCGCCGCCACCCGGCGCATCGGCGGTGTCCCTCCCGAAGCGCCGGCAGTGGTTCTTGCCGTCCTGCTTGGCTTCGTACATCGCATGGTCGGCCTGCCGCAGCAGCAGGTCGGGCGTGTCGCCGTCGATCGGGTAGAAGCTCAGGCCCATGCTGGCCGAGACGAAGCCCTGGCCCTTGGGCAGGGGCACGGGCTGGCGCACGGCCTGCAGGATGCGGTCGATGAGGGGCGTGCAGTCCTCGGGGGTCTGCAGTCCGTTGATGAGCACGACCATCTCGTCGCCGCCCAGCCGGGCGAGGGTGTCCTCCGCGCGCAGCTGGGCCTGGATGCGCCGGCCGACTTCGATGAGGAGCTGGTCGCCGGCGGCGTGGCCGTGCTGGTCGTTGACGCGCTTGAATCCGTCCAGGTCGAGATAGCACACGGCCAGCAGCTGGTGCCTGCGCTGCGCCTGCGCGATGCCCTGCACGAGGCGGTCCGCCAGCAGGCGCCGGTTGGGCAGTCCCGTGAGGCTGTCGTAGAGCGCGATGTGCTGCAGTTCCTGCTCGTGCGCCTTGATCTGGCTGATGTCGGTGATGACCACGATGTAGTGGTGCGGATAGCCTTCCTTGCCCAGCACGCTGGCGATGGAGATGCGCTGCGGCATGGCGATGCCCAGGCCGCGTCCCAGGATCTCGCCCTGCCAGTATCCCTGCGACTGGATGGTGCGCCAGATCGCCGCGAAGCGGGGCCGGTCGAGGGCGCGGTCTTCAGCGGCGCCGTCCTCCGGGGGGTCTTCCGAACCGGGGTAGAGTTGCTCGACCGGGGTGCCGAGCAGGTCCTGCCGGCAGATGCCGGTCATGCGCTCGAACGCAGGGTTGGCATCCACGATGTGGTGGTCCGAGTCGAGGATCAGCACGGCCTCGTAGCTGTGCTCGAACACGCTGGCGGCGATGCCCAGGCGCATTTCGGCCTCCTTCACGCCACGCAGGTCGATCAGGAAGCCGACGAACAGGGGGCCGTCCGGCGCGTTGGCGCGTCCGATGGACAGGCGCAGCGGCAGGGCGCTGCCGTCGCGGTGCAGGCCCACCACTTCCCGGCCGGTGCCGATGATGCGGGCCTCGCCGGTGGCCAGGTAGCGCTGGAGGTAGCCGTCGTGGGCTTCGCTGTCGGGCGAGGGCATCAGCATGCGGATGTTGCGGCCCAGCACGTCGCCGGCGGTCCAGCCGAAGATGCGCTCGGCCGACTGGTTGAAGCTCTGGATGATGCCGCGCCCGTCGATGGTGATGATGCCGTCCACGGCCGTGTCCACCAGCGCGCGCAGGCGCGATTCGCTGCGCCGCGCCTGGCGGTAGAGATCGCGGTAGAGGATGAATCCGTTCACCGCGCCGGCGAACAGACCCACGCAGGCGGTCACCAGGGTCACGGTGATCGCCATCATCTGCACCCACTCGCGTCCCCCGCCGCCGCCCGGCTCGGCCGTGCCGACGAAGCGGGCCGCGGCCATGGCGGTGTAGTGCATGCCCGAAATCGCGCAGCCCATGATGGCGCCGCCGAGCAGGTTGGCCTTCCATGGCGCCATGCCGAGGCGGCGCTTGAGCATGAAGCGCACCCACAGTGCCGCGTTGGCCAGCGCCACGGCCACCACCAGCGAGGCGGCGAACCACAGCGGGTCGTACCGCAGCAGAGGGGCCATGCGCATGGCCGCCATGCCCATGTAGTGCATGGCGCCGATGCCGGCGCCCACGAGCACGCCGCCCAGCACGAGCTGGCGCGGCCGCACTTCGGGGCGTGCCAGCAGCGACAGCGCCAGCCAGGAGGCGCACATTCCGGGAAACATCGACAGCATCGTGAGCGCCACGTCGTAATGCACCGCGGCGCACAGCGTGAATGACAGCATCCCGATGAAATGCATGGCCCAGATGCCCGCGCCGAGCGCCACGCCGGCACTGGTGAGGGCGAGCACGCGCGACAACGTGATCTGGGCGCCGCGGGTCTGGCCGGAGAGGTAGAGCGCGAGGGTGGAGGACAGCACCGCGACAGCGACCGAGAGGGCGACGAGCGCGGGATCGTGGCTGCCGGCGAGCAGGGCGCCCGCAGGCAGCCCGCCGGCCCCGTCCAGAAGAAAGAAACGCTCCAGTTCCAGCATGCGCAATGCTCCTCCCAGGTGTCGATGATGGCCGCAGACCTTCTTGGGCGGTGCTGCTTTTTTTCGCTCTCTGGCCCCAATGATGCGGTGAGCGTCGCCCCGCGACAAGTCGCCCTCGCAATATCCCGTGCCGCAGCATGCATGCGACGTGGCAAGGTCCGTGTCAGCCGCCGGGCCTGGGGGACGGGCGTGGGATGGGTCGGGGGGCGAAGGGACTGGTCAGGCCGCGGCCTGCAGTCCCTGGCTGAAATGGTCCAGCATCGCGGCCGCGGCGCGTTCCCCGTTCCGGGCCTGCAGGGCGCCCAGGATGTCCGCGTGCTCACGCAGCGACTCTTCGATGCGGCCCTGGCGCAGCAGGGAGTTGTGGCGGTTGAGTTTCATGACCTTGCGCAGGTCGGCGACCATCTGGTTGCGCCAGCGGTTGTCCGCCAGCTCGAGCAGCCGCATGTGGAACCGCTCGTTCACGCCGAAGAAGCGGTCCCGGTCATCCACGCACGCGGCCAGCTCGGCGTGCAGCGCCTCCAGCTCGCGCAACTGCGCATCCGTGGCGCTTTGAGCGACCACGCGGGCGGCGTCGCTCTCCAGCAGGGCCAGCAGGTGATAGACGTCGCGCAGGTCCTTGTCCGACACTTCGGTCACATAGGCCCCCCGGCGCACTTTCATCGTCACCAGCCCCTCGGCCGCGAGCACCTTCAGCGCTTCGCGAAGCGGGGTGCGGCTGATGCCGAATTCCTCGGCGATCTTCAGTTCGTCGATCCAGCTGCCCGGCTGCAGCTCGCGCCGGAAGATGCGCTGGCGCAATTGCTCCGCCACCTCTTCGTAGAGGGCGCGTGGGGTGAGCGAGGCGGTGGACATGGCGCGGAATGGTACGTCAAAAAAATGATGAATTAATAATTACGGAATCGGCTAGACTAGCCCTTGCTTCCCGCGCACGCCAGGAGACAAGCCGGCGCGGAACCTCCGATCGACCAGCAAAACCCCGACGCGAGCCATCCATGAGCAGCAGCCAGACGCCCCCGCCCGAATTCCAGCCCGCCGATCTCGCCGCCTGGGCGAAGGCGGCGGCCAAGTCCGCACCGGGCGGCGATGTCTCCGCGCTGAACTGGGTCACGCCGGACGGGATCACCGTCAAGCCGCTCTACACGGCGGAGGACGTGGCGGGCCTGCCGCACGCCAATACCCTGCCGGGCTTCGAACCCTACGTGCGCGGTCCCCAGGCCACCATGTATGCGGTGCGGCCCTGGACGATCCGGCAATACGCGGGCTTTTCCACGGCGGAGGAGTCGAACGCTTTCTACCGCAAGGCGCTGGCGGCAGGCGGGCAGGGCGTCTCGGTGGCGTTCGACCTCGCCACCCACCGCGGCTACGACAGCGACCATCCGCGCGTGACCGGCGACGTGGGCAAGGCGGGCGTGGCCATCGACAGCGTGGAGGACATGAAGATCCTCTTCGACGGCATTCCGCTCGACAAGGTGAGCGTTTCCATGACGATGAACGGCGCCGTGCTGCCCGTGCTGGCCGGCTACGTGGTCGCCGCGGAAGAGCAGGGCGTGCGGCAGGACCAGCTCTCCGGGACCATCCAGAACGACATCCTCAAGGAGTTCATGGTCCGCAACACGTACATCTACCCGCCCAAGCCTTCGATGCGCATCATCGGCGACATCATCGGCTACACGGCGCGGAACATGCCGAAGTTCAACTCCATCTCCATCAGCGGCTACCACATGCAGGAGGCGGGCGCCAACCAGGCGCTGGAGCTGGCGTTCACGCTGGCCGACGGCAAGGAGTACGTGAAGACTGCGATCGCCTCGGGGCTGGACGTGGACGAGTTCGCGGGGCGGCTGTCGTTCTTCTGGGCGATCGGCATGAACTTCTACCTGGAGGTGGCCAAGATGCGCGCCGCGCGCCTGCTGTGGTGCCGCATCATGAAGGGCACGGGCGCGAAGAACCCCAAGAGCCTGATGCTGCGCACGCACTGCCAGACTTCCGGCTGGTCGCTCACCGAGCAGGACCCCTACAACAACGTGGTGCGCACCACCATCGAGGCCATGGCGGCCGTGTTCGGCGGAACGCAGAGCCTGCACACCAACAGCTTCGACGAGGCCATCGCGCTGCCCACCGAGTTCTCGGCCCGCATCGCGCGCAACACGCAGCTCATCATCCAGGAAGAGACGCACATCACCAACGTGATCGATCCCTGGGCCGGCAGCTACATGATGGAAAAGCTCACCCAGGACATGGCCGACGCCGCCTGGAAGATCATCGAGGAGGTCGAGGCCATGGGCGGCATGACCGCCGCGGTGGATTCGGGCTGGGCCAAGCTCAAGATCGAGGCGGCCGCTGCGGAGAAGCAGGCGCGCATCGATTCGGGCAAGGACGTGATCGTTGGAGTGAACAAGTACCGCCTGGCCAAGGAAGACCCGGTGGACATCCTGCAGATCGACAACATGAAGGTGCGCGACGGCCAGATCGCGCGGCTCGAACGCATCCGCGCCACGCGCGACGGTGCCGCCGTGCAGCAGGCGCTGGACGCCCTGACCGCGGCCGCGGAATCGGGCACCGGCAACCTGCTGGAGCTGTCCATCCAGGCGATCCGCCTGCGCGCCACGGTGGGCGAGGTGAGCGATGCGCTGGAGAAGGTGTTCGGGCGCCACCGTGCCGACACGCAGAAGGTGACCGGTGTCTATGCCGCCGCCTACGATTCGGCCGAGGGCTGGGAAAAGCTCAAGGGCGAGATCGACGCCTTCGCGGAAATCGAGGGCCGCCGCCCGCGCGTGATGATCGCCAAGCTGGGCCAGGACGGCCACGACCGCGGCGCCAAGGTGGTGGCCACGGCCTTCGCCGACCTGGGGTTCGACGTGGACATGGGGCCGCTCTTCCAGACGCCCGAGGAATGCGCTCGCCAGGCCATCGAGAACGACGTGCACGCCGTGGGCGTCTCCACGCTCGCGGCCGGCCACAAGACGCTGGTGCCCGCCATCATCCAGGCGCTCAAGGACCAGGGCGCCGACGACATCATCGTGTTCGTGGGCGGCGTGATCCCGCAGCAGGACTACGACTTCCTCTACGACTCGGGCGTGAAGGGCATCTACGGCCCGGGCACGCCGATCCCGGCGAGCGCGAAAGACGTGCTGGAGCAGATCCGCAAGGCCGTGGCCGCCTGAGGATGCGCGCGCCCGCGATGCCTGTTGCCTCGTCGTCTTCACCACCACCGGGACTCTCCGGCCTGGGCTGGGAGGCCGTCTCCGAAAGGGACTTCGCCGCCATGGCCGAGCTGCGGGCCGAGGCCCTGCGCGAGAGCCTGGAGCGCCTGGGCCGCTTCGATCCGGTGCGCGTGCGGGAACGGCTGCGCGATGCCTTCGTGCCTGAAGGCATGCGCCACATCGTGCGGGACGGCGAGCGCATCGGCTACCTCACGCTGCTGCCGCGCGCGGCCGACGGCACGCTGCGGTTGCACCATCTCTATCTGCGCCCTGGCGCGCAGAACGCGGGCGCCGGCAGCTGGGCCATGGCCTGGGTGCAGGCACAGGCCCGTGCGCGCGGCTGCGACGTGACGCTGTGCGCGCTCAAGGGCAGCGACGCCAACCGCTTCTACCTGCGCCACGGCTTCCGGCAGGTGGCCGAGGAGCCTTTCGACCTGGAGTACCGCTGGAGCCCGTCGTGGGACGACACGGCGCCGGGAGCGCGGCCATGAATGCGCCCCCCCATCCCCTCCTGGCCGGCATCACCGGCGCGGCCGGCCCCGTGCAGCGCCGTGCCATCGCCAAAGCCATCACGCTGCTCGAATCCACGCGCGCCGACCACCGCGCGCAGGGCGACGCACTGCTCACCGCGCTGCTGCCGCACACCGGCAAGGCCTTCCGCCTGGGCCTGAGCGGCGTGCCCGGCGTGGGCAAGTCCACCTTCATCGAGGCGCTGGGCCTGCACCTGATCGCGCAGGGCCACCGCGTGGCGGTGCTGACCATCGACCCGTCCTCCAGCGTGTCGGGCGGCTCCATCCTGGGGGACAAGACACGCATGGAGCGCCTGTCGGTGCACGAGCAGGCCTACATCCGCCCGAGCCCTTCCAGCGGCACGCTGGGCGGCGTGGCGGAGAAGACGCGCGAGGCCATGCTGGTCTGCGAGGCGGCCGGCTACGACATCGTGATCGTGGAGACGGTGGGCGTGGGCCAGAGCGAGACCGCCGTGTCGGGCATGACGGACATGTTCGTGCTGATGCAGCTGCCCAATGCCGGCGACGACCTGCAGGCCATCAAGAAGGGCGTGATGGAGATCGCGGACCTGGTGGCGATCAACAAGGCCGACATCGATGCCCATGCCGCCACGCGCGCAGAGGCGCAGATCACCTCCAGCCTGCGGCTGTTCGGCCAGCACGCCCACCCCGGGCATGCGCGGCACGACACGGCGCTGTGGCATCCGCGCGTGCTGCAGATCAGCGCGCTGCAGGGCCGCGGCGTGGACGCCTTCTGGGCGGCGGTGGAGGACTACCGGCGCGTGCAGTCGGCCAACGGGCATCTCGCGGCGCGGCGCCGGCAGCAGGCGCAGGCCTGGATGTGGGAGCGCATCGATGCCGGCCTGAAGCAGGCGTTTCGCATGCAGCCGCAGGTGCAGGCGATGCTGCCTGGCCTGCGCGAGGACGTGCTCGCCGGGCGCATCGCGGCGTCGACGGCGGCCCGCAGCCTGCTGCAGGCGGGCGGCTTCGCGCCCCCCTGACCGGCCACGCGCCGGCATCGGGCGCCACACGGACATCGCACAGACAACCTCACGGATCGTTGGAAGGAAGACCATGCAAGACATCCTGGAACAGCTGGAGAAAAAGCGCGAGCAGGCCCGCCAGGGCGGCGGCGCGAAGCGCATCGAGGCGCAGCACAAGAAGGGCAAGCTCACCGCGCGCGAGCGCATCGAGCTGCTGCTGGACGACGGCACCTTCGAGGAATGGGACATGTTCGTCGAGCACCGCTGCACCGACTTCGGCATGCAGGACCAGAAGATCCCCGGCGACGGCGTGGTGACGGGCTACGGCATGATCAATGGCCGGCTGGTGTTCGTCTTCAGCCAGGACTTCACCGTGTTCGGCGGCGCGCTGTCGGAGGCGCATGCCGAGAAGATCTGCAAGATCATGGACCAGGCCATGAAGGTCGGCGCCCCGGTGATCGGCCTGAACGATTCGGGCGGCGCGCGCATCCAGGAAGGCGTGGCGTCCCTGGGCGGCTATGCGGACGTGTTCCAGAAGAACGTGATGGCCTCGGGCGTGATCCCGCAGATCAGCATGGTGATGGGCCCCTGCGCGGGCGGCGCCGTCTATTCGCCCGCCATGACGGACTTCATCTTCATGGTGAAGGATTCGAGCTACATGTTCGTCACCGGGCCCGAGGTGGTGAAGACCGTGACGCACGAAGAGGTCACGGCGGAGGAACTGGGCGGCGCCGTCACCCACACCACGCGCAGCGGCGTGGCCGACATGGCTTTCGAGAACGACGTGGAGGCGCTCATGATGCTGCGGCGCCTGTACAACTACCTGCCGCTCAACAACCGCGAGAAGCCCCCGGTGCGCAGGAGCACCGACCCGGCCGACCGCAAGGACCTGAGCCTGGACACCCTGGTGCCCGAGAACCCCAACAAGCCCTACGACATGAAGGAGCTGATCGCCAAGACGGTGGACGACGGCGACTTCTTCGAACTGCAGCCCGACTATGCGCGCAACATCGTCGTGGGCTTCGGTCGCATGGACGGCCAGGTGGTGGGCATCGTGGCGAACCAGCCGCTGGTGCTGGCGGGCTGCCTCGACATCAAGTCCAGCATCAAGGCCGCGCGCTTCGTGCGCTTCTGCGATGCCTTCAACATCCCCATCGTGACCTACGTGGACGTGCCCGGCTTCATGCCCGGCACCAGCCAGGAATACGGCGGCATCATCAAGCACGGCGCCAAGCTGCTGTACGCGTATGCCGAGGCCACCGTGCCCAAGATCACCGTGATCACGCGCAAGGCCTATGGCGGTGCCTACGACGTGATGGCCTCCAAGCACCTGCGCGGCGACGTGAACCTGGCCTGGCCCAACGCGGAGATCGCCGTGATGGGCGCCAAGGGCGCCGTGGAGATCATCTTCCGCGAGGACAAGAACGACCCCGCCAAGCTGGCCGCGCGCGAGGCCGAGTACAAGGCCCGCTTCGCCAACCCCTTCGTGGCGGGCAGCCGGGGCTTCATCGACGACGTGATCCTGCCGCACGAGACGCGAAAGCGCATCTGCCGCAGCCTGGTGATGCTGCAGAACAAGAAGATCGAGAACCCGTGGCGCAAGCACGGCAACATTCCGCTGTGAGCCGCCGCATCGCGAAGCCATGCACGGCCGCTCGGACGAACCCCTCGGGAGCACGATGAAGACTGTCTGGATCGTCGATGGTGCCTACCTCTTCAACTACGGCAAGAGCAGGCCCTTCGACTACCTCAAGCTGAAGAACGAGATCACCCGTCTGAACGGCGGGCCGATCCGCGAGAGCTACTACCTGAACTCCGTGAGCGACCCTGCCACGGATGCGCAGAACGCGTTCCATTCGTGGATCAAGACCGCACCTCCCCATGGGCCGAAGTTCCGGGTGCAGCTCTACAAGCTGAAGAAGATGCACATGAACTGCGCGGCATGCGGCCACTCGTCCGACCGGTGGGTCCAGAAGGGTGTGGACGTGGGCATCGCCACGCTGATCATCAAGCTGGCCGCGCAGAACGTGTACGACCGTCTGATCCTTTCCGCGGGAGACGGCGATTTCGAGGATGCGATCTCCTACGTGAAGTCCGAACTGCACAAGGAAGTGTGGGTGTCGGGCTCCGCGACCAGCCTGTCGCCCGATCTGCAGTCGTATTCGGACAACGTGCTCTGGATGGAGGACATGAGCCCGGCCATCGACCGCACCGCCTGAACGCCTGACCTGCCCGTCCACAACGCCCGCCCGCAACCCCATTTTCGACGCACCATGTTCACCAAAATCCTCATTGCCAACCGCGGCGAGATCGCCTGCCGCGTCATCGCCACCGCCCGCCGCATGGGCATCGCCACGGTGGCCGTGTATTCCGATGCCGACAAGGACGCCCGCCATGTGCGGCTGGCCGACGAGGCCGTGCACATCGGCGCTGCGCCTTCGCGCGAGTCCTACCTGCTGGCGGACCGCATCATCGCGGCCGCGAAGCAGACGGGCGCGCAGGCGATCCACCCGGGCTATGGCTTCCTGTCGGAGAACGAGGCCTTCGCGCAGCGCTGCGAGGACGAAGGCATCGCCTTCATCGGCCCGAAGGCGCATTCGATCGCGGCCATGGGCGACAAGATCGCGTCCAAGAAGCTGGCCAACGAGGCGAAGGTCAACACCATCCCGGGCTGGAACGACGCCATCGAGTCGGCCGAACGCGCGGTGGAGATCGCGCGCGACATCGGCTACCCGGTGATGATCAAGGCCTCGGCCGGCGGCGGCGGCAAGGGCCTGCGCGTGGCCTACAACGACAAGGAGGCGCTCGAAGGCTTCACCGCCTGCCAGAACGAGGCCCGCAACAGCTTCGGCGACGACCGCATCTTCATCGAAAAGTTCGTGCAGCAGCCGCGCCACATCGAGATCCAGGTGCTGGGCGACGCGCACGGCAACGTGATCTACCTGAACGAGCGCGAATGCTCGATCCAGCGGCGCCACCAGAAGGTGATCGAGGAGGCGCCGTCGCCCTTCATCAGCGATGCGACGCGCAAGGCCATGGGCGAGCAGGCCGTGGCGCTGGCGAAGGCCGTGAAGTACCATAGCGCCGGCACGGTGGAATTCGTGGTCGGCAAGGACCAGGATTTCTACTTCCTGGAAATGAACACCCGCCTGCAGGTGGAGCATCCGGTGACGGAGTGCATCACGGGGCTGGACCTGGTGGAACTGATGATCCGCGTGGCGGCCGGCGAGGCGCTGCCCCTGGCGCAGGAGGACGTGAAGCGCGACGGCTGGGCCATCGAATGCCGCATCAATGCCGAAGACCCGTTCCGCAACTTCCTGCCCTCCACCGGGAGGCTGGTGCGCTTCCAGCCGCCGCTGGAGAGCATGTTCCAGGCCGATACCGAGAAGAAGCTGGGCGTGCGCGTGGACACGGGCGTCTATGAAGGCGGCGAGATCCCGATGTTCTACGACTCGATGATCGCCAAGCTCATCGTGCACGGCACGGACCGGGAGGACGCGATCCACAAGATGCGCGCGGCGCTCAACGGCTTCGTGATCCGCGGCATCAGCAGCAACATCCCGTTCCAGGCGGCGCTGCTGGCGCATCCGAAGTTCGTGTCCGGGCAGTTCAACACGGGCTTCATCGCGGAGCACTACGGCCAGGGCTTCCATGCCGAGGACGTGCCGCACGACGATCCGCTCTTCCTGGTGGCGCTGGCCGCCTACATGCACCGCCGCTACCGCGCGCGCGCCAGCGGCATCAGCGGCCAGCTGTCGGGGCACGAGGTGAAGGTGGGCGAGCAGTTCGTGGTGGTGGTGCTGGGGGCCGGGGGCGAGCACGTGCACCACGAGGTGTCGGTGACCGACTTCCAGGATCCGTCCGGCGGCAGCAGCGTGCGCGTGGGCGGCAAGGACTACCAGATCGGCAGCGCCGCCACGCTGGGCCAGATCCGCGTGCAGGGCCAGTGCAACGGCGTGGGCTTTACCGCCCAGGTGGAGCGGGGCGCGGGCAAGAACCCGCTGTCGCTGCGCATCGCGCACAACGGCACCCAGATCGAGGCCATGGTGCTGTCGCCGCTCGGCGCGCGGCTGTACCGGCTCATGCCCTACAAGGCGCCGCCGGACCTGTCGCGCTTCCTGCTCTCGCCCATGCCCGGCCTGCTGGTGGACGTGGCGGTGCAGGAGGGCCAGAAAGTGCAGGCGGGCGAGAAGCTGGCGGTGATCGAGGCCATGAAGATGGAGAACATCCTGTTCGCTGCGCAGGATGGCGTGGTGGGCAAGGTGGTAGCCACCCGGGGCGCTTCGCTCGCCGTGGACGACGTCATCCTCGAGTTCCAGTGAGGACGGCGACGTCCGCCGCCGCGGGGGCGCGATGGCGCCTGCCCGGGGCGCCCCTGCCGCTGGCGCTGGCCGGCGCGGTGCTGCTCGCCGATGGCCTGTGGCTCATGGCGCTGCGCCAGTTCAACCTGGGCGTGGCGCTGCCGGCGGTCTGCGGCGGCGCGCTGCTGGTGCTGGCGCTGCGCTGGGAGCAGGCGGCCCGCTGGCGCCGCGGGCACCGGGGCCGCACGCTGGCGTGGCGCATGGCCTGGTGCGCGGTCGGCCTGTGGATGGTGTCGGTGGCGTGGTTCTGGGCCTGGCTGCGCGGCTACGGCGTGCCGCCGGCCGAGGTGCCACCCGTGCAGGCGATCGTGGTGCTGGGCGCCGGCACGCTGGACGGGCAGCCGCGGCCCACGCTGGCCGCCCGCCTGGACACGGCCGCCGAGCTGGCGCGCCGGCAGCCGCAGGCGCTCGTCGCCGTGTGCGGCGGCATTGACCTGGGCGAGACCGAGAGCGAGGCCGCGATCATGGCCCGCTACCTGCGCGAGCGCCACGGCATCGCGCCGGGCCGGATCGTTCAGGAGCGCGAGAGCACCAGCACGGAGCTGAACATCGCGCTCAGCCGTCCGCTGCTGCAGGCGCGCGGGGTGGACGCGACAGCGCCCACGGCCGTCGTCACGAGCGACTTCCACCTCATGCGCGCCACGCGCATCGCGCGCCGCCAGGGGCTCGCCGTCGTGGTGCCGGTCGGTGCCCCGACGCCGATCACCACGCGCTACAACGCCTGGCTGCGCGAATACTTCGCCATGCTCAGCAGCTGGGCGCTGCGCGAGATCTGAACCCACCACGGCCCCTCCCGGGCCGGTTTTTTCCAGGAGCCCCTCATGACTTCCGATACGCGCCCCTTCAAGGTTCTCGGCATCCAGCAGATCGCCATCGGCGGCACCGACAAGCAGCGGCTGAAGACGCTGTGGGTGGACATGCTGGGCCTGCAGCAGACCGGTACGTTCCGCAGCGAGCGCGAGAACGTGGACGAGGACATCCTCTCGATGGGGCCGGGCGCCCATGCCGTGGAGGTGGACCTGATGCAGCCGCTCGACATCGAGCGCAAGCCCGCCGTGCACGCCACGCCGCTGAACCACGTGGGCCTGTGGATCGACGACCTGCCGCGCGCCGTGGAATGGCTCGCGGCGCGGGGCGTGCGCTTCGCGCCGGGCGGCATCCGCAAGGGGGCCGCGGGCCACGACATCACGTTCCTGCACCCCCGGGGCAACGAGGAGTTTCCCATCGCGGGCGAAGGCGTGCTGATCGAACTGGTGCAGGCGCCGCCGGACGTGATCGCCGCGCTGGGCTGACGGACCGCGCCCGTGCCGCCGTGCCGGGCGGCGGTTGCCGGCGCTGCGTGGCGGACGTGGTGGCGGGTCAGTTCCCGGGCCGGCCGCGCGGTGGCCGCACGTAGGCACCACTGGTATGCAGGTGCTGCTCCGCATGGCCGATGGCCCGTGCCGCCGCGCCGCCCGCGCGGCTGGCGAGCAATTCCACCAGGGCCTCGGCCAGCGCCAGGCCCGCGGCCACCGAGGGGAAGAACGAGGGGCTGTGGATGCTGAAGAGCAGCGTCTGCTGCGCCAGCAGCGAGAGCGGAGAGGCGAGGCTGTCGGTCAGTGCCACGATGCGCGCGCCCGCGTCGCGCGCGGCCTCCGCCACCTGCAGCGCCTCGTGGGAATAGGGCGAGAAGCTCGCCACCACCAGCACGTCGCCCTTGCCCACGGCGCGTTGCTGCATTTCCAGCGTGCCGCCCTGGCCGTCGAGCAGGTGCACGTCCGGGCGGAACAGGCGGTACTGGTACACCAGCCCGAAGGCGATGGGGTAGCTCGCCCGGAAGCCGGCCACGTGCACGGCCTTCGCCTTCTCGATCAGCGCGCAGGCCTTGTCCAGCCGCGCGCCGCTCTGGGCCTGGGTGGCCTCCAGGTTGCGGCGCTGCACCCCGAACATTTCCTCCGTCAGCCCGCCGGACTCACCGGCCCGGGCCACGAGGTGCTGCGCCCGCGCGCCGTAGGCGTCGCCCCCCAGTCCCAGGTCGGCCGCGAAGGCGGCCTTGAGGGCCGGCCAGCCGTCGAATCCCACCTGCTGCGCGAAGCGCACCAGCGTGGGCGGCGTGGCGCCGGACTGCACGCCGACGTGGCGCATGGACGAGGTCACCACCTCGGCCGGATGGTCGAGCAGGTAGCGCGCGATGTCCTGCAGCGCGGGGCTGAGTTCGGGGTAGCGCTGGCGGATGTGTTCCTGGATGGAGGGGGGCATGGACGGATGCTTGGGGCGGGCGGGCGGGCGGGCGGGCGGGGCGGATGCGGCGACTGTACCGAAACGGCAGGTGCTCCACGTGTTCTGAAAATCATGTTTGACGAAACGAATGTTCCAAATCACAATGCATGGAACATTTGATCCAAAAACATTGCAGATGACACACGTATTCCACCGGCATCTCCACCAGACGCCACCCGTCGCCGTTGCCGCCCAGGGCATGACCATCGTGGATGCCGGGGGCCGCCGCTACCTCGATGCATCGGGCGGCGCGGCCGTCTCCTCTCTGGGCCACGGGCATCCGGACGTGATCGCCGCCATGCACGCGCAGATCGACCGGCTCGCCTATGCCCATACCAGCTTCTTCACCACGGCCGTGGCCGAGGAACTGGCGGACGTGCTGGTGGCCGGGGCACCCGCCGGCATGGAACACGTGTACCTGGTCAGTGGTGGATCGGAAGCCGTGGAGGCGGCGCTCAAGATGGCGCGCCAGTACTTCGTGGAGATCGGGCAGCCGCAGCGCACGCATTTCATCGCGCGGCGCCAGAGCTACCACGGCAACACGCTGGGCGCGCTGGCCGTGGGCGGCAATGCCTGGCGGCGGGAGCCTTTCGCGCCGCTGCTGGCGCCCGCCACCCACGTGTCGGCCTGCTACCCCTACCGCGAGCAGGGCGCGCAGGAAACGCCCGAGCAGTATGGCCAGCGCCTGGCGGACGAGCTGGAGGCGGCCATCCTCGCGCAGGGGGCGGACCGCGTGATCGCCTTCGTGGCCGAGACGGTCGGCGGTGCCACGGCCGGCGTGCTCACGCCCGTGCCCGGCTACCTGCGCGCGGTGCGTGCGGTGTGCGACCGCCACGGCGTGCTGCTGATCCTGGACGAGGTCATGTGCGGCATGGGACGCACCGGCACGCTTTATGCCTGCGAGCAGGAGGGCGTGGTGCCCGACCTCGTCACCGTGGCCAAGGGCCTGGGCGGTGGCTACCAGCCGGTGGGGGCGGTGCTGGCGCAAAAGCGCATCGTCGAGGCGATGGCGGCAGGGAGCGGCTACTTCCAGCACGGCCATACCTACCTGGGCCATCCGGTGGCCTGCGCGGCGGCGCTGGCCGTGCAGCGCGTGATCCAGCGCGACGGCCTGCTCGCCAAGGTGCGGGACCACGGCGTGTTCTTCGGGGAGGCGCTGCGGCAGGCGCTCGGCGGCCATGCCCGCGTGGGCGACATCCGCGGGCGCGGCTTTTTCTGGGGCGTCGAGCTGGTGCAGGACCGTGGCGGCAAGACGCCGTTCGATCCGGCGCGCAAGGTGCATGCCCGCACCAAGAAGGAGGCGATGGCCCGCGGGCTGCTGTGCTACCCCATGGGCGGCACGGTGGACGGGCGCGTGGGCGACCACGTGCTGCTGGCGCCGCCCTTCATCGCCTCGCGCGCGGAACTGCAGGACATCGCGGGCCGCCTGGCCGACGCGGTGGACGCCGCCACCGCCGCCTGATTGCCCACCGTTTCCATCGTTCCCGCAAGGAGTCCTCCCATGTCCCGTTCCCGTCGCGCCATGCTGGCGCTCGCCGCCGCATGCGCGCTCGCCACCCAGGCCCCTGCGCAGGAGGCTGCCTCCACCCTCCGAAAGATCAAGGACACCGGCGCCATCACGCTGGGCCACCGCGAGTCGTCCTTCGGCTTTTCGTACAACGCCGGCACGGGCACGCCCGTGGGCTACAGCATCGACATCTGCATGAAGATCGTGGATGCGATCAAGGCCGAACTCCAGCTGCCGAAGCTGGAGATCCGCTACCAGCTCGTCACCTCGCAGAACCGCATTCCCCTGGTGGCGGGCGGCACCGTCGATATCGAGTGCGGCTCCACCGCCAACCTGGTGGAGCGCCAGAAGCTCGTGGCGTTTTCGCCGGACATCTTCCGCTACAACGTGCGCATGCTGGTGCGCGCCGATTCAGGCATCCGCAGCGTCGCGGACCTGCAGGGCAAGACGGTGGTGGCCACCAGCGGCACCACGTCGCTGCGGCTGCTGCGCGAAGCCGACAAGGGCCGCAACCTCGACATCCAGCAGATGGCCGGCAAGGACCATGCCGACTCCTTCCTGCTGATAGAGAGCGGGCGCGCCCAGGCCTTCGTGCTGGACGACATCCTGCTGGCGGGCCTGGTCGCCACGGCGCGCAACCCCAAGGACTTCCTCATCACCGGCGAGCCGCTGCGCACGGAGAACCAGTCCCTCATGTTCCGCAAGGACGACCCGGCCTTCAAGGCCCTGGTGGACCGCGTGGTGACGGGCATGATGCAATCGGGCGAGATGGAGCGGCTCTACCGGAAGTGGTTCATGTCGCCCATTCCGCCGCGCGGCGTGAACATCGGCTATCCGCTCAATGCCGAGACCCGGGACGCCTTCGCCCACCCCTCCGACAAAGGACTCTGAGTTCCCCATGCCCCGCATCGCCCTGATCCACGCCCTGGCCCATTCGGTGGCCCCCATCAACGGCGCCTTCGAGCGCGACTGGCCGCAGGCCGTGCGCATGAACCTGCTGGACGACAGCCTTTCCGCCGATCTCGCGGCAGGGGGCGGAGGGCTCGACGGCGCCATGCATGAACGGTTCGCGCGGCTGGCGCGGTACGCGGTGGACACGGGCGCAGAGGGCATCCTGTTCACCTGCTCGGCTTTCGGCCCCTGCATCGACGCGGTGGCACGCACGCATGCACCCATGCCCGTGCTGCGGCCCAACGAGGCCATGATCGACGAGGCCATGCAGGGCCATGGGCCGCTGGGGCTGATCGCCACCTTCGCGCCCACGCTGCGCTCCATGCCGGCGGAGTTCCCGCCCGGCACCGTGCTGGAGATGGCACTGGCCGAGGGCGCGCTCGACGCGCTGAATGCGGGGGACGGCCCGGCGCACGACGCACTCATTGCCCGCCAGGCCCGTGCGCTGGCCGGGCGGGGATGCACCCGCATCGCGCTGGCCCAGTTCAGCATGGCCCGCGCACGCGATGCCTGCGCGCAGGCCAGCGGCCTGCCGGTGCTGACGACGGTGGACAGCGCCGTGCGCAGGCTCCGCGGCCTGCTGGGGGCTTGAACGCGGCGCCGATGCGGTGCCTGTCGGGTGCCAATTGCGGCGATTTCCGGCACCTGCCGGCCGCCCCGGGCGGAAGGTTGGCAACAGATGGCAGCGTGATCGATGCCGATGGCAATGGCGCAGGGTGGCGGTTTTCCAACTCCCTTCAAAGAGCAGCCTTCTGGCTGCATCCTGCCGCCAACGTCCTGTGAAAATGCCGCCCGTTGTTCCACCCGCGGGCAGCACGGGTTTTTGGCGGCAAAGGCTTGGCATGCGGCCCGGTTCTCTTCCAGAATTCGCCGCAACGCCAACGTGTACCTTGTGTCCGTACCCACTGCCATGACCGCCACTCTTTCCGACACCCGTCCCGAAACCCCCGCCATTCCCGTCCAACTGCACCGCCCCGCACGCGCCCCCGCCGCAGCGGCCGGCACGTGGAGCGTCCAGGCCGTGCAGGAACTGCTGGACCTGCCGTTCATGGACCTGCTCTGGCGCGCGCAATCCGTGCACCGCGAGCACTGGCCCGCGGGCGACGTGGAACTGGCCACGCTCCTGTCGGTGAAGACCGGCGGCTGCCCCGAGAACTGCGGCTATTGCCCGCAGTCCGCCGAGTTCGACACGGGCGTGAAGGCGCAGAAGCTCATGAGCGTGGAGGAGGTCACCACCGCCGCCCGCGCCGCCCGCGACGCCGGGGCCACGCGCTTTTGCATGGGCGCCGCCTGGCGCGCCCCCAAGGACCGCGACATCGAGAAGGTGGGCGAACTGATCTCCGCCGTGAAGGGGCTGGGAATGCAGACCTGCGCCACCCTGGGCATGCTGGAGCCGCACCAGGCCCAGGCGCTCAAGGGCGCGGGGCTGGACTACTACAACCACAACCTGGATACCGCCCCCGAGTACTACACCGACGTGGTGAGCACCCGGGCCTACCAGGACCGGCTCGACACCCTGCGCCATGTGCGCGAGGCCGGCATCAGCGTCTGCTGCGGCGGCATCATCGGCATGGGGGAGGCGCCGGTGCACCGCGCGGGCCTGATCGCCCAGCTCGCCAACCTGGACCCGTACCCGGAATCCGTGCCCATCAACAGCCTGGTGCGCGTGCCCGGCACGCCGCTGGCCGACAGCGATCCGGTCGATCCGCTCGATTTCGTGCGGGTGATCGCGGTGGCGCGCATCACCATGCCGCGTGCGCGCGTGCGCCTCTCGGCGGGCCGCCAGCAGATGGGCGATGCCGTGCAGGCGCTGTGCTTCCTGGCCGGGGCCAATTCGATCTTCTACGGCGACAAGCTGCTGGTGACCGGCAACCCGGACGTGGACGCCGACGTGCAGCTGCTCGCCAAGCTGGGGATGAAGGGCCGGCAGGTGGCCTCCACCGAGCCCCACGACCTGCACCACCACGCCGCCTGAGGGCGGGCAGGACGGCGATCACCGCCCCCCGCGTGGCGCCTCGTACCCGAGCATCTTCATGGCCTGCGTGATGGAGACCGCCGCCTTGTCGTAGCCGTCCCACGGCGCGTTGCCTTCGCGCAGCCGGTCTTCCACCGTGGCCACCGTCCATTCGGTGCTGCTGGAGAGCGCGCCCAGTTCATCCCAGCGCAGGGGCACGGAAATGCCGAGCCCCGGCCGTGCCCGCGCCGACCAGGCACTCACGGTGGTGGCGCCGAAGCCGTTGCGCAGGTAATCCACGAAGATTTTTCCCACGCGGTTGCGCGGCCCGCTCTTGGCCACGAACAGCTGCGGGATCGTGCGCGCCATGTGCTGCACCACCGCCTGGGAAAAGCCCTTCACCGTGTCCCAGCCGTGCAGGCGCTTGACGGGCACGACCACATGCAGCCCCTTGCCACCGCTGGTCTTGAGAAAGCCCGGCAGGCCCAGTTCCGTCAGCATCACGCGCATCAGCGTGGCGGCCTCCTGCACCTTGTCCCAGGGCACGCCTTCGCCGGGGTCGAGGTCGAAGGCCATCCGGTCGGGCCGGTCGATGCGGTCGCTGCGGGCGTTCCAGCTGTGGAACTCGATGGTGTTCATCTGGGCCCAGGCCGGCAGGCCTTCCGGCCCCGCGATTTCGGCCAGGGGCGGGTGGCCGGGATCCAGCGCCGGGTCCAGCGTGCGCACGCCGTCCACCGAGCCGTGCTCGGGGTGCTTCTGGAAGAAGAGTTCCCCGCCCACGCCTTCCGGGGCCCGCACGACCGAGACGGGGCGCTGGCGCAGATGCTCCACCATCAGCGGCGCGACCAGCGCGTAGTAGCGCACCAGGTCCAGCTTGGTGGTCCCGCTCGCGGCATCGATCACCCGGTCGCCGTGGGTCACGCGCAGCGAGGAGGGCGGGGCGGCAGGGGACGGGGCGGATGCGGTTCGGCGGGAGGTCATGGTGGAGCGGACCCTGGAGGGCGTGGTCTCGGTGGGGGCACGGCGCGGGGAGGCAGGCGGGGCGGAGGGCGGGGCCTCCACCGCGGCGGCCGGCGTGGTTGTTTCGCGCACGATCTCGCGCGCGGGCTTGTCCTCGCGCAGGCCGCGGAAGACCGCCTGGCGGACATGGCGCGTCTGCGTCCAGCCCGCGAAGGCCACCTCCGCGAGCAGCTGCGGCTTGACCCAGTGCGCCTTGCGGCCCACCTGCGTGCCTTCGGCGAAGGGGCTGCGGTCTGCGGCGAGTGAGCGCAGCAGCCCGAGCAGCGTCGTCAAGGTGCGTTCGCTGAAGCCGGAGCCCACGTTGCCCGCATAGTGCAGTTGCCCGTCGTCCCCGTGCACCCCCAGCAGCAGCGAGCCGAGGCCGGTGCGCGTGCCCTGCGGGTCGGTATAGCCGCCGATCACGAACTCCTGCCGCTGCCCGCACTTGAGCTTGATCCAGTCGGCCGACCGGCCGGACACGTAGGCCGACGACACGCGCTTGCCGATCACGCCCTCGAAGCCGAGCCGGCAGGCAGAAGCGATCAGCTCGCCGGGCGACGCCTTGAACGCGTCGCTGAAGCGCACCGTATCACTGCCGGCCTCGGCCACGAGCGTGCGCAACGCCTGCCTGCGCTCTGCCAGCGGCAGGCCCTGCAGGTCGTGGCCGTTGAGGAAGGGCAGGTCGAAGACATAGAAGATCAGGCCACTGCGGTCCACCGCGCCGTCATCCGCGGGGCCCGCCGCGTTGCGTCCGGGCCGGCGCCCGCTCTCGAAGGCGTTCTGCAGCGCCTGGAAGTCGGGAATGCCGTGCCGGTCGGGCACCACGATTTCGCCGTCGATCCAGCCGGATTCCACCGGCAGGGCGCGCACGGCGCGCGCCAGGCCGGGCATGCGGTGGGTCCAGTCGTTGCCGTTGCGGGTGATGAGGCGCACCTCGCCGCCCTCGATCCGCGCGAGGATGCGGTAGCCGTCGAACTTGAGCTCGAACGTCCAGTCCGCCAGGTCGGTGGGCGGGCCGTCCACCAGCGTAGCCAGTTGCGGCGCCAGCGCCGCGGGCAGGGCCGCCTTCTTCGGGCGCGGGGGCGTGCCGGCCCGGACAGCCCGGCCTGCGGCCGGCTCCAGTGCCGGCGGGGAGGCCGCCGCCTTGGCGCGGGCGGCCGTCCCGCGGGCGGGGGATGAGCCGGCAGGGGCAGGGGCTTGCCTGCCCTGCGCGGGCGCGGGTTCAGGCAGGTCGGGCAGCGACTTCACGCTGTCCGGCAGCGCGTCCACCACGCTGTACTCGACGGCGTCGCGTTCCAGCCCGTCGCGTTCCTTGATGAGCAGCCACGGCGGCTGGCGCTCGTTGCCCCGGCCGTGCATGCGCACCAGCGTCCACCGGCCCTGGAGCTTGTGGCCGTGCAGTTCGAACTTGAGCTTGCCGGCGCTCCACGCGCGGGCCGGGTCCTCCAGCGGCACCCAGTAGCCCTTGTCCCAGATGATGACGCGGCCCGCGCCGTACTGCCGCGCGGGGATCTGGCCCTCGAAGCGGTTGTAGGCGACCGGATGGTCTTCCACCTGCACGGCCATGCGCTTGTCCCTGGGATCGAAGCTCGGCCCCTTGGGCACGGCCCAGCTCTTCATGGTGCCGTCGATTTCCAGCCGGAAGTCATAGTGCAGGCGGCTGGCCCAGTGCTTCTGCACCACGAAGCGCAGCGCGCCCCGGGGCAGCGTGTCGCCCGGCTCCGCGCCGGGCTCGGGGGTGTTGCGGAAGTCCCGCTTGCGGGCGTAGTCTGCGAGGGCGTCCGGTGGCGCCTTTTTCTGCGCTTTCTGCGGCGCTTCCTGCGCAGTGCCGGAGGTCCTGGAGCGTCGTGCCATGGCGTGCGGACTCAGGCGGCCTTGCGGCCTGCAGGAGCGCTTTTCGCGGAGGACTTGGCGGCCGCGCGCTTTGCGGGGGCCTTGGCCTTGCCCTTCGCGCCGCCGTCGGATGCGGCGCGTGCCTTGGCAGGCTTGGCCGGCAGGTGCCGCACGCTCGAGGTTTTCCGTCCCCTGGCACCACCTTCCGCTTCATCCTCGCCGCCCTCTCCCTTGTCGTCCGCAGCGGCGGGAGCCTTGCGCCGCCCGCCTTCGAGGCTGCGGCGCAGCAGGGCGGTGAGGTCCACCACGTCCGCGCCGCCAGCGTCCGACGGTGCCTCCAGCGGCTCGACCTCGGCGATGTCGCCGGCCTGGGCCCGCGCTTCCACGAGCTTCATGATCTCTTCGGAGAACGAGTTGCGGAACTGGTCCGCATCCCAGGCCTGCGTCATGTCGTCGATCAACTGCCGTGCCATGCGCATCTCGGCATCCTTGAGCCCGACGGCCTTGCCTCCGGCAGGAGGCAGGTTCAGTTCCTGGAACGAGCGTATCTCGCCGCCCCACCGCAACAGGTTGAGCACCAGCGCCCGTCCGCAGGGGATGAGCACCGCCAGGTGCTGCTTCGTCTGGATCACCACCTTGCCCACGCCCACGCGGTGGCTCGCCTTGAGCGCCTCGCGCAGCAGGGCATAGACCTTCTCGCCGCGCGGCAGCGGCGCCGTGTAGTAGGGCCGCTCCAGATAGACGAACGGGATCTCGTCGGCATCCAGAAACGCCTCGATCTCGATGGTCTGGGTGGTCTTCGGGTAGGCCTGCGCGATCTCCTCGGGCGTGAGCACCACGTAGCGGCCGTCTTCGTACTCCACGCCCTTGACGATGTTCTCCGCCGTGATTTCCTTGCCGGTCTTCTTGTTGATGCGCTTGTAGCCGACCGGATCCATGCTGCGCTTGTCGAGCCAGTCGAAATCGATGCCACTGTCCTGTGTCGCCGAATACAGGCCCACGGGCACGTGGACCAGGCCGAAGCTGATCGCGCCCTTCCAGAGTGCACGGGTGGACGTGGGGGCCTGCCCGCCAGACGCCTTGTCGGCCTTGTCGGCCTTGGCGGCCCGCGAGGACGCGGCGGGAGCGGAGGCGCTGCGGGAGGGGGAGGTGCGGGTTGTCTTCTCGGCCATTGCGGACTCTCCTGGGCGACGCGGCGGCGACATGCCGGCGCACGCGGTGCGGACGACGTTAGCCCTGCCGCGGCACGCAGGCTGTAGGACGCGCACCGGCCGCGGCGCCGGTGGCGGCAGGCGATCGCACGCCATGTGCAACACCGCGGCCAGCCGGGCTGGCGGTGTGGGCTCGCCGATCAGCTCTCGCCGCTGTCCTGCGGCGCGCTGGCCCCGGTGCCGGTCGCGGGGCTGGGCGGCGCGGAGGCCACCACGTGGTGATCGCTCTGCAGCGTGGGCACGAAACCGAGCTGGCCCTTCATGCGCCGGAACGGCGTGGAGAACTTCTCCAGCGTGATGGCCGTGACCTTGTCGAAGAAGGCGGTGTTGGAGCCGGTCGTGGAATACACCGACTCCTTCTGGTTCCAGCGCACGCGCCAGTGCGTGCGCGATTTCTGGATGCCCACGCGGATGTGCTCGTCCAGACAGTGCGCGTCCGCGCGGAAGAACAGCGTCAGGCCGAAATAGAAGAAGCCGTCATCGCCCACCTGCAGTCGCGGCCAAAGGGAGGTGCGCTCGTCGCCGATGCGTTCCAGCCGCTCGTCCAGCGCGTGGAACTCCACGTCGCCGGAGCGTGCGCCCAGGTGGGCGATGAACTCCACGCGCAGGCGCTGCGCCAGGACGACGCATTCGTCCTTGTATTGCTCGAAATCCTTGCACCAGGCGATGGCCTTCGCCTGCAGGTCCTGGAAGTTGGTGGTCATGGGAGGGGTCCTTTCCGGCGGGAAGCGCGGAGCCGCCATGCGGCGGCCGGCTCTTCGCGGACCCCGCTCGGCGGCTCGGGGGCCCGGATGTTTGCGGCCCGTCCATCGTCCACACGCGCGGCAGCATGGCGTGTGGGTGCGAAGTCGTGTTGGTCTGTAGGAAAAGGACTACGCCACTCGCCGTCAAGTGCTCGTTTGATTCACGCTACGTGCCGCAAGCGTGCGCGTAGGAATTACGCTCTTTTTGTATAATTTTCAAATAATTTGTAACTTTTTGGAGGGGTTCCGAGTGTCGAGATATGGCGTTGAGCGGCCCGCCGCACCATGACGGGCGATCTTGCACTCCGGATGATGGCCGACCTGTTCTGGACCGGCCTGCTCGTCTGCCTCCCCATCCTCGGGCTCACGCTGCTCGTGGGCTTGCTCATCAGCATCCTGCAGGTGGTGACCCAGGTGCAGGAAATGTCGCTGACGTTCGTGCCCAAGCTGCTGGTCGCCGGCGGCGTCATGGTGCTTTTCGGCCCGTGGATGCTCCGCAAACTGGGGCAGTTCGCCACCCAGCTCTGGACGAACATTCCCGCAATGTTCTGAGGCCCCGGCATGAGTTCGCTGCTTTCCCCGCCTGTCCAGGCCCTGGGCGGCACCGGTGCCTTCGGCCTCTGGGGGCCGTTTTTCCTGCCGTCGCTGCGGGTCGCGGTCGTGCTGGCCATGACGCCCGTGCTCTATGCCATGCCCGTGCCCAACCGCGTGCGTTTGCTGGTGGTGATGGCGCTGTCCTGGGTGCTGGCCCAGGCGCTGGCGCCGTCCGCGCCGCTGCCGCCGTCCGGCATGGGGGAACTGCTGCAGATGGCCATGGCCGAACTGGCGCTGGGAGCCACGATGGCGCTCGGCGTGCTGCTGGCGTTTGCCGCCTTCTCGCTGGCCGGGAACCTGCTGGACGTGCAGATCGGGTTCGGCATCGCCCAGGTGTTCGATCCCGTGGGCAACCGCGCGGCGCCGCTGCTGGTGTCCGCATTCAACTATGTGGCCGTGATCGGCTTCATGGCGGCGGACGGCCACCATCTGCTGCTGCGCGCACTGGCCTATAGCTTCGACGTGTTCCCGCCCGGCGCCGGCTGGCAGCCCGCGGACATGGCGGCACCGGTGTTCCGGCAGGCCAGCGGGCTGTTCCTCCTGGGGTTCGCGCTGGCCGCGCCGGTGGTGTTCTGCATCCTGCTGGTGGAGTTCGCGCTCGGCCTGATCTCTCGCAACCTGCCGCAGATCAACATGCTCGTGCTCGGCATCCCCGTGAAGATCGTGGTGGGCCTGGCAGTGCTGTCATTGTGGTTCGCCGGGATGGGCGGCGCGATGCAGCGCGTGTACACCAGCATCTACGCCATGTGGGAGGCGATGTTCCTGCAGGCGGCCGCGCACGCGCCGCTGCCCGGGAGCCGGTAAGGGGACGGCAATGGCGGAGCAGGATCTCGACCGCAACGAAGCGGCCACCCCCTACAAGCTGCAGAAGGCCCGGGAAAAGGGCCAGGCTTCCAAGAGCGCGGACGTGGTGTCGGCCCTGGTGCTGGTGGTGGCCGTGGCTTACCTCAGCTCGCAGGGCGCCGACATGGCGCTGGCGCAGTTCCGGCTCGACCGCATGGTGCTGCTGCAGGGCGCGTTCGCCGATCCGGGCGGGGCGGGCCTGTGGCCGCTGGTCTCGCGCCTGCTGCGCGACACGCTGCTGTGGCTGGCGCCTTTCCTGGCCGCGGTGGTGCTCGCGGCGGTGCTGGGCAATGTGCTGCAGACCGGCCCCATCTTCTCCTTCGACCCGGTCACGGCGGATTTCAGCCGGCTGAACCCTGCCAACGGGTTCAAGCGGGTGCTGTCGATGCGTTCGCTCTTCGATGCCGGGAGGGCCAGCGCGAAGCTGCTGCTGCTGTCGGGCATGGCCTATTACGCGCTCGAGGATCTTTCGACGCAGTTCTACAGCCTGGCCAGCCAGTCGCCGACCAGCTATCTGCACCTGCTCGTGGCGGACCTGGGGTCGCTGGGTTTCCGCATGGCGCTGCTGCTGGCCATCATCGCGGCGCTGGACTGGATGTTCACGCGGCGCGAGTTCGCCAGGAAGATGCGGATGAGCCGTCGCGAGATCAAGGACGAGCACAAGCAGCGCGAAGGCGACCCGCGCGTGCGGGCCCGCATGCGCGATCTGCGCCGCGAGGCGCGCAAGCGCAGCAAGTCGCTGCGCCAGACCCGCAATGCGGATGTCGTGCTCACCAATCCCACGCACCTGGCCATCGCGCTGCGGTACGTGCACGGCGAGATGGATTCCCCGCAGGTCGTCGCCAAGGGGGCCGGGCACCTCGCGGCCGCCATGCGCGAGATCGCGGCCCGCCACGGCATTCCGGTGGTGCGCAGCCCGGCCCTGGCCCGGCGCCTGTTCAAGGAGCTGGACGTGGAGCACTACGTGCCGCCGCAGCTGTTCGCGGACGTGGCCCGCATCATCGTCTGGGTGTTCGCCATGCGGGAGCGCCGCGCGGGCATGGCTCCGGGGGGCGCGGCATGAAGGCGCTGGAGCGTTTCTTCGGCCGGCACAGCGACATCGCCATGGTGCTGCTGGTGCTGGGCGTTCTCGTGGTGCTGTTCGCGCCCATCCCGAGCCCGCTGCTGGACTTCCTCATCCTGACGAATTTCAGCTTCGCGTTCCTGATCCTGCTGCTGACGTTCTACATGGCCCGGCCGGTGGAGTTTTCCACCTTCCCGTCGCTGCTGCTCATCGCCACCTTGTTCCGGCTCTCGCTCAACGTGGCCGCGACGCGGCTCATCCTCTCCGACGGCGACGCGGGGCGGGTGATCGGCGCGGTCGGCTCCTACGTGGTCGGCGGCAATTACGTGATCGGGCTGATCGTCTTCCTGATCCTGATCGTCGTGCAGTATGTCGTGGTCACGAATGGCGCCCAGCGCATTTCCGAGGTGGCGGCGCGCTTCACGCTGGACAGCATGCCCGGCCAGCAGATGAGCATCGATGCGGACCTGAACATGGGCTTCATCGACCAGGCCGAGGCGCAGCGCCGGCGCAAGAACATCGAGAAGGAAGCCGCGTTCTACGGCGCCATGGACGGCGCCAGCAAGTTCGTGAAGGGCGACGCGATCGCGGGCATCGTGATCCTGCTGATCAACATCGTGGGTGGCCTGGTGATCGGCGTGATGCAGCACAAGCTGCCCTGGGACCAGGCGCTGCGCACCTATTCGCTGCTGACCATCGGCGACGGCATCGTCACGCAGGTGCCGGCGCTGATCATTGCCGTGGGCACCGGCATCATCGTGACCCGGTCCGCGTCCGACGGCAACCTGAGCCAGGAAGTGCTGCGGCAGATCACCTCCTTTCCCAAGACGCTGCTGCTCGTGGGCGCGGCGCTCACGGGCCTGCTGTTCCTGCCGGGCATCCCGGCGCTGCCGACGCTGGTTCTCATCGCGGGCGTGGCCGCCGTGGCCTGGGTGGTCTATCGCGGGGCCGCGCGCCAGACTGCGGACGGCGCGCCGGCGGCAGGGGATGCGCAGGATGCGGACGGCCCGGCCGACACGGCAAAGACCGACGAGGACCCCTACGCCTCCCTGCAGGTGGAACCCATCGAGGTCCATGTGGGCAGCCAGTGGGCGGCCATGGTGAACCAGCCGGGCAGCGTGCTCATGGACCGCATCGTGTCGTTCCGCAAGCAGCACGCGCAGGACCTGGGGCTGGTGCTGCCGCGCGTGCGCTTCAAGGATGCCGTGCGGCTGGGGGCGGACCGCTACGAGATCCATCTGGACGGCGTGGTGTGCGGGCGCGGCGAGGTCCGCACCGACAAGGTGCTGGCCATTCACCCCGCGGGCAAGATGGACGGCGTGCCCGGGGAGCCCACGCGCGACCCGACCTACGGCCTGCCGGCGCTGTGGATCGACGAGCAGCAGCGCGCCGCCGCCGTGGCGGGCAAGTACACGCTGGTGGATGCGCCCACGGTGTTCATGACGCACCTGACGGAAGTGCTGCGGCGCGAATCCGCCACGCTGCTCACGCGCGCCGAGGCCGACCGCCTGCTGCAGCGGGTGCGCCAGCAGCAGCCCAGCCTGGTGGAGGAACTCATTCCCACCGTGCTGTCGGTGAGCGACGTGCAGAAGGTGCTGCAGAACCTGTTGCGCGAGAAGGTGTCGATCCGGCACATCGACGCCATCCTGGAGACCCTGGCCGATGCCGGGCGCCAGTCCAAGGATGCCGCCTACCTCACGGAGATGGTCCGCCTGCGGCTGGGCCATGCCATCTGCCAGGGCCTGGTGGGCGAGGCGAACGCGCTGCACGTCATCACGCTCGACCCGGCCATCGAGAGCCAGCTGCTGCAGAACATCCAGGCGGCCCAGGCCGGCGCCCGCGGGGAAGAGGGCGCCGCGCCCGCACCCGCGCCGGGCTTCGTGCTGGAGCCCCGCCTGGCCGAGCAGATCATGGTCAAGCTGATGCAGCAGGCCGAACGCATGATGAAAAGCAACCTGCTGCCCGTGCTGCTGTGCGCGCCGGAACTGCGCCGGCACGTGCGGGCGCTGTCCGAACGCATGATGCCGCACCTGCGGGTGCTGTCGATGGCGGAGGTGCCCCATGCCATCGAACTCAAGTCCTACGCGGTGGTGGCGCTGTAGCGCGCCGCCCCACCGTTTTTGCACCGGATATTTTTGACACCATGCAGGAAGTACTCGCCCTCGCTCTGCAGTCCATGCAGTCGGACATGCAGCGGCTCGACCGGATCGGCACGAACCTCGCCAACGCGCTGACGCCGGGCTACCAGCGCGAGGTGGCTGCGGCACGCCCGCTGGCCTTCGCCTCGGTGGTGGGGGCCATGGAGCGCACGGCGACGGTCGGAGGGAGCGCGCCTTCGCTCGCTCCGGCGCCTGGCCTGCTGATCCGCACGGATGCCCGCCCCGGCACCCTCCGGTCCACCGGCCAGGGCCTGGACGTGGCGCTGGCCGGGCCGGGATTCTTCGAGGTCAGCACGCCGGAGGGGCCCGCCTATACCCGGCAGGGCGACTTCCGCCTGGACGGCCAGGGCCGGCTGGTCACGGCCATGGGCTATCCCGTCATGGGCCGGGGCGGCGAGATCTATCCCGGCAGCGCCGCGCCGCGCATCGACGCCGCGGGCAACCTGCTGGCGCCCGAAGGCTCCGGCCCGGGCGGCGCGCTGCCGCTGGCCCAGCTGAAGATCGTGCAACCTGAAGGCTCTGGCCGCATGGCGCACACCGGCAACGGGCTGATGCGCGCCGAAGGGTCGGTCGCGCTGGTGCCCGATGCAGACGTCCAGGTGCGCCAGGGCTACCTCGAGAACTCCAATGTCAGTTCCATGCAGGAGATGGTGCAGCTGGTGCAGACCATGCGGCACTTCGAATCCATGCAGAAGGTCGCGCTCGGCTACGACGAGATGACCGGCCAGGCCATCCGCAAGCTCGGGGAGCTGTCCTGACGCGCGGCCGCGCCGCTTCCATCGCCGGCCCGGGCAGGGCCGCTCCATCACTTCCAGGATCCTTTTCCCATGTTCGATGCTTTGTATATCGGCGCCACCGGAATGCAGGCGCAGCAGCTCAATGTCGAGACGATCGCCAACAACCTGGCGAACGTGAACACGACCGGCTACAAGCGGGCGCGCGTGAGCTTTTCCGACCTGGTGGCCCGCGACCCCGCGCGCACGGCTGCACTGGGTGACGCCACGGATGCCGGCCTGCTGCAGCCCCCGCTGCGCCTGGGCACGGGTGTGGGTATCGCCAGCGTGTCCCGCCTGTTCGACACCGGCGATGCCAGGAAGACCGACGCTCCGTTCGACATCACGGTACAGGGCGATGGTTTCTTCGAAGTGCTGATGCCGGACGGTACCTCGGCCTATACCCGCGGGGGAACCTGGAAGGTCAACAAGGATGGCCAGCTGGCCACGCTGGGCGGCCTGCCGCTGAAGCAGGCGATCCAGGTCCCGGACGATGTCCAGGCCCTGCTGGTGCAGCCCGACGGGCGCGTACAGGCACGCGTGGCGAACCAGACCAACACCCTGGACCTGGGCCGCATCGAACTGGTGCGCTTCACCAGCTCCCAGGGGCTGCTGGCGCAGGGCGACGGTATCTACCGCAGCAGCAGCGCTTCGGGCGAGGCGATGCCGGTGCGGTCGGGGGACGAAGGTGCCGGCCGGATCGCCCAGGGCTACCTGGAGGGTTCCAACGTGAAGATGGTCGATGAGATGGTGAACCTCATGGTGGCGCAGCGCACCTATGAAGCCAACGCCAAGATCGTGCAGGCCGCCGACGAGATCCTCGGGCTGGTGAACGGGTTGCGGCGATGAGCATGTACCGTGCAGAGAGGCCGTGGGTGCCACGGCGCCTGGCCATCGGGTGCGCTGCCGTGCTCGCCGCCACGGCATGGTGCTGCGCCGTGCAGGCGATGCCCGGAGACGAAGCCGGCGCGCCATTGCTGCGCGTTGCGCTGCGACCGCAGGTACAGGTGGAGCGGCCGGATGTCCGGCTGGGCGATGTGGCGCTGCTGAGCAGCCCGGACCTGGAGACGCTGCGCCGCGCGATGGCCGTGCCGCTGGGGCAGGCCCCCCGCCCGGGCGAGCCGGTGGCGCTGGATGGCGGCCGGCTGCGGATGTGGCTGCGCAGCCGCACCGGGTTGCGGGACGAGCAGATCGAGTGGGAGGGCGCCGGGGCCACGTCCGTGCGGATGGCCGTGCGCGAAGTGGCGGGCGATGCCGTGGCAGCGCAGGCCCGGGAGGCCCTGGCCGCGCACCTCGGGGGCATCGCCCGGCAGAAGGGATTGGTGCAGCCCCGCGTGGAACTGCAGCCGGTCTCGCTGCCCCCATCGCTGGAAGTGCCCGCGGCTGGCGCCGTCCTGCGCGTGCGGCCCCTGGCGCAGGTGCCCCTGGCGGCACGCATGATGGTGTGGGTGGATGTCTTCGCGGGCGAGCGGCACGTGCGCGCGATTCCCGTGCGTTTCGAGGTGGCCCTGTTCGCGATGGCGCCCGTGGCGAGGCAGGCGCTGGCCGCCGGCAGCGACATCCCCTCGGACGGAGTCGTCGTGCGCGAAGTGGACATGGCCCGCCTGCCTTCCTCCGCTGCGCCGGCCGCATGGCCCGTGCAAGGAAGCGGGCAGGGGACGGTGCAGGCCCGCAGGCGCCTGTCGGGCGGCGAGGTGGTCACCGAGGACCGCATCGGCCCGGCGCCCGCCGTGGCCCGGGGCCAGTGGGTGCGGCTGACGGCGCGCACGGGCGATCTGGCACTGGAGAGCCGCGCGGAATCGCTGCAGGACGGCCAGGTCGGCCAGGTCGTGAAGGTGCGTCCGCCGCATGCCGGCGAAGCGCTGCTGGCCCGCGTGGTCGGCCCGGGCCAGCTGGAGCTGCAGCCATGACGGCGCCGATGGCATGGCGGCCGCGCGGCCGCCCGGCAATCCGCACCGCGGCGGCGATGTGCTGCGCGGCCCTGCTGGCTGCGGGCGTGGCGCATGCGGAAAGCCTCTACCAGGAGCAGACCTACCGCCCGCTCACGGCCGACAACCGGGCGTTCCGGGTGGGCGACGCGCTGACGGTGCAGGTCTTCGAGAACTCCAGCGCCACCACCAGTGCCGACACCGGCACGCGGCGCGGCAACGGCCTGTCGGCCGAACTGTCGCACCGCAGCGGCACGGTGGGGCAGACGGGCATCGGGGTGAACGGTACCTTCGACGGCGGCGGCCGGACGCAGCGCACCAACCGCGTGCTGGCGACGCTGACGGTCTCCGTGCAGGAGGTCCTGCCCAACGGCGACCTGCGGGTGGCGGGCGAGCAACTGCTCACCGTCAACCAGGAGCCGCAGAAGGTCACGCTCGAAGGCCGGGTGCGGCCGTTCGACATTTCCGACGGCAACGTCGTGCTGTCCACCCGCCTGGCCGATGCCCGCATCAGCTATGTGGGCGAGGGCGACATCGCCGAGCGCAACCGGCGTCCCTGGTGGCGCAACCTGCTCGACATGATGGGGTTCTGAGATGGGGCAACGGATACAGGCGTGGGCGGGCAGGGCGCTCGCCGGCTGGCTGGTGGCACTGGCGGTGTGCGGTGTGGGGGTGGCCCATGCGGAGCCCGTGCGCGTGAAGGACCTGGGCAAGCTGCAGGGCTGGCGCGAGAACGCGCTGGTCGGCACCGGCATCGTGACCGGCCTGGCCGGCACGGGCGATTCGCCCTCCAACCGCGGCACGCGGCAGGCGCTGTCGAATGCGATGTCGCAGTTCAACCTCAACATCGGTCCGGACCAGATCCAGAGCCGCAACGTGGCGGTGGTGATGGTCAGCGCGGCGCTGTCGCCGTTCTCGCGCGAGGGCGATACGCTGGACGTGACGGTGAACTCCGTCGGCGACGCGCGCAGCCTGGTCGGCGGCAGCCTCGTGCTCACGGCCCTCAAGGCCGCCAACGGCCGCGTCTATGCGCTCGCCCAGGGGCCGCTGTCCGTGGGGGGCTACCGCTACGACGCCAACGGCAACGTGGTGCAGAAGAACCACCCGACCGTCGGCTCCATCCCGGGCGGCGCGACGGTGGAGGTCGGGGTGACCGCGCAGATGGTGTCCGAGGACCACCGGATGACCTTCGTGCTGAACGAGCCCGACTACACCACGGCCAACCGCGTGGCGGAGGCCATCAACCGCCGCTACGGCGCGGGCATGGCGCTGGCGCGCGACGCGTCCGGTATCGATCTGCAGGTACCGGAGGCGCAGCAGCGGCAGCTCGTGGCGTTCGTCGCCGGGCTGGAGGCGATCACGGTGGAGCCGGACCGCCGCGCCAAGGTGGTCGTCAACGAACGCACGGGTACCGTGGTGTCCGGCGGCGATGTGCGGATCTCGAAGGTGGCGATATCGCACGGCGACCTGAAGCTGTCCGTGCGCAACGAGACCACGGCGTCGCAACCCTATTTCATCGGCGAGGCGGGCGATGGCGTGCGCACGGCGCTGGTGACCAACACCCGCGTGGACGTGGACGAGCGCAACGGTCCCGGCTTCGTCACCGGCAGCACGACCGTCGCCGACCTGGTGCAGACGCTGGCGCGGCTGAAGACGCCGACGCGCGACATCATTTCCATCCTGCGCGCCGTGAAGGCCGCGGGCGCGCTGCACGCCGAACTCCTCATCCAGTAATCCCAAGAAGAGCGAACCATGACCGAAGGCATCGAAGCGATCACGCAGGCCAGCCTGTCCCTGGCACTGGACGCCGCATCCCTGCGTCACCAGGCCATCGCCCGCAACATCGCGAACGCGTCCACCGAAGGGTATGTCCCGGTGGACGTGGATTTCGCCGCGCAGATGGAATCCGCGCGCGTGCAGCTCGCCCAGGGCCGCCGGCTGGACGCGGCACAGCTGGCCCCGGTGGCGGAAGAAGGCGTGCGCATGCGCCCCATGGTGGGGCCGGACGGCCTGCCCGCGCGCGTGCAACTGGACACGGAAGTCGCACGCATGGCGCAGAACGCCGTCCATTACCAGGCCCTGCTCAAGGGGCTGTCGCGCCACATGGCCATCCTGTCGTCCGCCGTCTCCGACGGCAAGCGCTGATCATTTTCCCGAACGATTTTTCCGGCACCGCCCATGGACTATTCACAAGCCTTTGCCATCAGCGCCAGCGGCATGACGCTGGAGCGCACGCGCGTCGAGGTCGCGTCGCTCAACCTCGCCAACGCCAACACCGTGGCCGGCCCGGAGGGCAGGACCTACCAGCCGCTGCGGGTGGTGTCCCGCGCTTCCTTCGGCGAAACGGTCGCCCAGGGCCTGGCCGCCGTGCCGACGGCCTCGGTGGAGCCCACGCTCCAGCCCCCGCGCATGGTGTACGAGCCCGGCCATCCCATGGCGGACGGCCGCGGATTCGTGGCCTATGCCGGAGTGGACCCTGCCACCGAGATGGTGACGCTCATGGGGGCCATGCGTTCCTACGAGGCCAACGTGGCGGCGATGAACACGTCGCGCAACATGGCCCTGAAGGCCCTGGAGATCGGGGGCAACGCATGAGCGCCGAGGCCATTGCCGCCATCGCGGCATCCGCGCTGCCGGCCATCGCCGAGCCGCAACCCGCCTTCGCTGCCGCCGGGCCCGCCGCTGCCGCAGGTGCGGCTGCAGTGCCGGGCGCCGGCTTCTCGGACATGGTCGCCCAGGGGCTGGGGCGCGTCAACGAGCAGTTGCTGACGAGCCAGACGGATCTGCAGCGCCTGGCCGCGGGCGACGTGCAGAACCTGCACCAGGTGATGATCCGGCTGGAGGAGAGCCGGCTGTCCTTCCAGCTCATGATGCAGGTGCGTGGACGGCTCCTGGAGGCCTACCAGGACGTGATGAGGATGCAGCTGTGAACCGGCGATCCGCAACACGCCACATCGAGCAACGCATCGGGAACACCGCACCATGAACGCTTTCTGGGAGGGCCTGGGCCGCTCCGCGCGCGCCGGTCTGGTGGCCGGCGCCATCGCCATCGTCCTGCTGACCGCCGCCCTGGCATGGTGGCTGATGCGGCCGGACTACCAGGTCCTTTTCTCGGACCTGAAGCCGCAGGACGCTGCGGCCATGAGCGCCGAGCTGGACAAGCTCAAGATCCCCTACCGCTTCGACGAGGCGAACGGATCGATCCTGGTGGACCGGCCGCAGGTGCATTCCACGCGCATCAAGCTGATGGGCCAGGACATGCCGCTGCATGGCGCGGTGGGGTTCGAGCTGTTCAACAACACCGACTTCGGGATGACCGAGTTCGCCCAGAAGATCAACTACCAGCGCGCGCTGCAGGGCGAGCTCACGCGCACCATCCTGTCGCTGTCCGAGATCCGCGACGTCCGCGTGCACCTGGCCCTGCCGGAGCAGGGGCTCTTCAAGCAGGCCCACGCCCGCCCGAAGGCCGCGATCACGGTGACGCTGCGCGAAGGCCGGGTGCTGCGCCCCGAGCAGGTCAGCGGCATACAGCGGCTGGTCGCCGCCGCGACGCCGGGCATGACCGCGCAGGACGTGACGGTGGTGGACCGGCAGGGCGTGGCGCTCAGCCGCCCGGCCGACGAGGGTGCCGACGCCGCCGCGGGCATGGCGGGTGGATCCGGCCGCCTGGAATTGAAGAAGGACACCGAGGCGCAGCTGGCCCGCAAAGCCGCGGCGGTGCTGGACCGCGCTTTCGGACCGGGCCAGGCCATGGCGAGCGTGGATGTCACGCTGAACATGGATCAGGTGCGCATCACCACGGAAGACGTGATTCCTGCCCCTTCGCGCACGGCCGACAGCCGGGGCGTGATCGTGAAGGAGCGCGAATCGGTGCGCGACGGCGGCCAGGCGCCGCTCGATGCCGCGCGCGCCGGGGGCGGCGCGGGCGCGAGCACCCAGCGGGAGGTGGATTACCAGGTCGGCCGCCGGGTGGAGCAGGTGGTGAGCCAGGCGGGCGCGGTGCGCCGCATCCAGGTGGTGGCAGTGGTGCGCCAGGCGCTGGACGCCGCACAGGAAGACAAGCTGCGCCGCCTGCTGGCGGCCGCGGTGGGCGCGAACCCGGACCGGGGTGACCTGGTCGTGGTGCAGTCCCTGCAGGCCCTGGTGCCGTCCGCGGCCGCGGCGGGCGGAACTGCCGCGGCTGCCGGCGCGCCCGATGCTTCCGGCCAGGTGCCCGGGGCGCTGCAGGACATCTCGACGGAGACTGCCGGGCAGGCCGATGGAGCGGGGCAGGGCGCCGCCGTGTCACGTCCTGGCCTGGACCCGTGGTGGGCCGCTGCCGGCATCGGGCTGCTGTTGCTCCTGGCGGGCGCGGTGCTGGCCGCCACGCGCCGCCGCGCTCCGGCTTCCGCTGCACCAGGCCGGCGCCTGAGCGAGGCCGAGCGCGAGGCGGCCCTGCACAAGGTGCAGGCCTGGATGCGCGCGGGCGAGACCGCGCCGGCCTCCGGAGCTGCAGGAGGGCACGGCGCATGAACCTGCATTTCCCGGGGCTGGCGGAGCCGTCCGCGCCCTCATCCCCGGCGGCGCAGGCACGCCATGCCGCGCTGGTGCTGCATGCCATGGCGCCCGCGGACCGTGCCTGGGTGCTGGAACGCATGGCACCTTCGCAGCGCGATGCGCTGCAGGCATTGCTCTCCGAACTGCAAGCGCTCGGCATCCCGCCCGATCCGGCCGGGCTGGACGGACTGGGAGCAGCCGCAGCTGCCTCGATCGCCCGTGGGCCTGTGCCCTCTGGCGAGGCGGCATCCTCCGGCCCGGAGTCCGACCCGCTGATGGCGCTCGGTGCTCCGGGCATCGCGCTGCTTGCGCGCGCCTGGCGCGCCCAGCCTCCCCTGATGGTGGCGCAGGCCCTGTGCCTGCGTCCCTGGCCCTGGCGTGCCACGCTGCTGGAGCAGTTGCCTGCCCTCCAGCGCCGGCGCGTGATGGACCTGCTCGGCAACGTTTCCAGCGGACCCTCCACTGCCCCCGCCCTGGCCTCCGCCATGCTGGACAGCATGCGGCGCTGCTGCGAGGCGCCAGCGGTGCCGGCGGCTGGTGCCGGGCAGGGCGATGGCCGGGCCGCCGGAAACCAGGCCCGCGGCCGGTTCGGCGGCTGGCGCTGGCCCTGGCGGCGCAAGGAGGGCGGGGCATGAGCGACGACGTGAAGATCCTGCGCTCCGCCGCATGGCACGGGCAGGCCGTTGCCGTGGGCAGGCCCCGTGGCGCGGGAGCCGGGCATGGCGTGGCCGAAGCGGCTGTATCCGCTCCGCGCCATACCGCAACCCACGGACTGGCCGCAGGCCCGGACCGGGCCGCCATGCCTTCCGCGGCCACCCCCGACGGTGTTCCCGACGGCTTTCCCGCCGCCGAAGTCCCGGCACAGGACCTCGCCCGCCTGCAGGCCCAATGGAAGGAAGAGGGACGGCGCGCAGGGCATGCGCAAGGCCTGGCCGAGGGGCGCCGCATGGTGGACGAAGACATCCAGGCGCGGGCAGAGGTGCTGGCCCGCGATGTGGTGGCCGGACAGGTGCGCGAGGCGATGGAACAGTTGCGCGCCTCGGAGCAGGCACAGAAGCACGGCGAGGCGCAGGAGCGGCAGTCCGCCGCGCAGGAGGTGGCCCGGCGCACCGAACGCCTGGAACAGCTGGGCGGACAGCTCGCGCAGGAGTGGGTGCGGTTCCTCCAGGGCGCCGAGGACGACATGCTGGACATCGTCTTCGAAGCCGTCTGCCGCATCGCCGGAGACCGTGCCGTCACCCGCGACGGCGCACGGGAACTGCTGGCTCGTTCCCTGGAGGCGTGGCACGGGCGGCATCCGCTGAGCGTGCACCTGCACCCGGACGACGCGGCGATGCTCAGGGAGGATGCCGCCACGCTGGAGGTGCTGGCGTCGCGTGGGTTCGATGCCGGCCGCGAGAGCGTGCGCTGGGTGGCCGACCCCGAGGTCCGCATGGGAGGCTGTCTCTTGCGCTCGGCAGAAGGCGCGCTGGATGCCCGGCTGGAGCGGCAGCTGCAGGCCCTGGCGGCCCGCCTGGCCGAGACGCGGGCCGGACGCCGGCAGCAGGCCGCCGGCGCCGATGGCATCGCGGGCGGGGAAGCGGCATGAACGCCCGGTTGCCCACCCCGCTGGCAGGATTTGCGTCCTACCGGGATGCCGTGCGCGACGCCGAATTGACGCGGCGCATCGGCTGGGTGCGCCATATGCAGGGACTGGCCATCGAATCCCAGGGCCCCGATGCGACCGTGGGCGAGTTGTGCCGTATCCAGCCGCGCTCCGGCTCCGCGGACAACGGGCGTACCGGCAGCGGCGTGCTGGCCGAGGTGGTCGGCCTGAGCGGCGACCGTCTCACGCTGATGCCCTACGGCAGCCTGCAGGGCGTGGCTGCAGGGGCGGAGGTGGTCGCGCTCGGCCGCCGGTCGGATTTCGGGGTGGGTCCGGGTCTGCTGGGCCGGGTGATCGACGGCTTCGGGCATGCGCTCGATGGCCTGCCCGACCCGGTCGCGCCGCTGCAGCGTCCCCTGCATGCGCGGCCACTCAATCCCCTGCAGCGCCCACGCATCCACCAGGTGCTGCAGACGGGCGTGCGCTCCCTCGACGGGCTGCTGACCCTGGGCCAGGGGCAGCGCGTGGGCATCTTCGCGGGCAGCGGGGTGGGCAAGAGCACGCTGCTGGGCATGATCGCCCGGCACGTCAGCGCCGACGTCAACGTGATCGCGCTCATCGGCGAGCGTGGCCGGGAGGTGAAGGAGTTCATCGACAAGCAGCTGGGCGAAGGCCTGAAGCGCTCGGTGGTCGTCGTTGCGACCTCCGACCAGCCCGCGCTGGCGCGGATCCGCGCGGCGCATGCCGCCGTGACCATCGCGGAGTACTTCCGCGACGCGGGGCAGCAGGTGCTGCTCACCATGGATTCGGTCACCCGCCTGGCCATGGCCCGGCGCGAGGTGGGCCTGGCGGCCGGCGAGCCGCCCACCGCCCGCGGCTACACGCCATCCGTGTTCGCGGAGCTGCCCCAGTTGTGCGAGCGGTGCGGGACGGCCCCTTCGGGCGGGGCCATCACGGCGCTGCTCACCGTCCTAGTGGAGGGCGACGACATGAACGAACCCATCGCCGACAGCCTGCGCTCCATCCTGGATGGGCACGTCGTGCTGTCGCGCGACATCGCGCACGAGGGGCGCTACCCCGCCATCGATGTGCTGCGCAGCGCGAGCCGGCTGCTGCCGGACCTGGCCACCGCCGAGGAGCGGGAGCTGGTCTCCGACGCGGTGCGCCATCTGGCGCTGCTGCACCGCAACCGCCAGTTGGTGGACATCGGCGCGTACGAAAAGGGCGCGAATCCCGAGCTGGACCAGGCGCTGGCGCTCGCTCCCGGGCTGCAGGCATGGCTGTGCCAGCAGGAAGGGGGCGTGCCGCGCGCGGAGGGCCTGCGCGCCCTGCGTGCGCTGCTGTGGCCCGACCGGCCTCTGGCGGCCACCCCGGTGCCCTCGGCGCCCACCGCGAGACCGGCTGCGCCAGCCACGCAGAACATGCCGCACAAGTTCAGCTACTCGCTGGGAGCCGCGGCCAAGGGAGGCCGGCAATGACGCGGACCGCGGCCCCCGCGCCGGCTTCCGTGGACCTGCGCGGCTTCACCTATCCGCTGGAGCCCTATCTGCGCAAGCAGGAGTGGCAGCTCGAGCGCCTGGAAGCCCGGCTGGCCCGGTTGCTGCAGGACATCGCAAGGGCGGTGGAGCAGGGCCGCGAGTTGCAGGCGCAGTTCGATGCCCAGGCGCAGCAGATGCAGCAGTGGATGCAGGTGAGGCTGGACCCCCGCCTGCACCAGCGCGGGCTCGCCTATCTGGCGGATGCGCGCCGCCGCATCGCGGACCACACCCGCGAACTCGAAGCGCTGCACGCGCAGCGGGTGGCGCTGAAGGCCGAGTGCATCGCCCAGCAGCGCACGATCGACGGGCTGCAGGAGCACCGCGCGGATGCCGTGCGCGACTACGCACTGGAAGCGGTCCGCCTGGCGGCCGCGGAAGCGGACCGCGACTGGATTGGCCGGATGGCGCTGCGCGCCGCATCGTCCAACCACGCGCCGGAGGTGATGGAATGACCGGCATCGACTCGGCCATGGCGGGCCTGCTGGCAGGCCCGGGCGCACGCGGTGGGCGGGATGCGGCCGAAGGTCGCGAACCGCCGGGGCTGTCACCTGCCTTGCGGCAGGCGTGGCTGCGCGAGATGGAGCGCGCCCAGCTGGCTGGATGGTTCCAGCCTTTCGCCCCGGCGGCCATGTCGCAGCTCTCCGGCGCGGCGGCCCGGCCGTCCCAGGGCCTGCCCACCGCGATGCCATCCGCTGCGCGCGCGGCCAGTGGCCTGCCAGCGGCGTACCGGGCGATGCCGGTGCCCCCGGCCAACCGCGGCAGCATGCCTGCATCGGCCTCCGGGGAGGCATCCCCGCGGGCCGGGGCGGATGCTCCGGGCACCGTATCCGCCGACCGTTCTGCGGTCGCCGGTGGCGTCGCCGGACCGAGGCATTCCGATGGCGGTGCCCTGGGTATGCCGGACCGGGGCGGGAGCGACGGCATGCGTGCGGCGCCTGCCCCGGGTGCCGGCGGCGACCCATGGCCGCATCCGGCCCTGGCCGGCGCATCCGCGCCCATGCCCCTCGCCAGTGCGTTGGCGGGCCGCGGCGCTGCGGCATCCGCAGGAATCGCTGCCGCTGACCAGGCCACGGCGGCCATCGGCAGCGGCGCCGTGGAAAGGGCGGCAGCCATCGTGGACCGTGCGATGGCGCCTGCCTGGCGGCCGGATGGCGTGCGTCCTCTGGCGGTCCCGCTGCCGGCGGCACTGGCGGCTGCTTCCACGTCCGCGCCCATGGAGTCCGGCGACGGTCCGGCGGAGCACAGCGGCCGTACGGCATCGGGCGCTGCGCCTGGCGCCGCACGGTCCCTGCCTGCCGAAACGCAGCGTTCCACCGGCATGCGGGTGCATGCCCAATGGTCCGATGCGGGCGCGCAGCTCTGGCTCGGGATGGACGGCACCGCGGACCAGGTCGGCTTCCAGGCCGCCGCCGTGGTTCCTTCGCTGGAGCGCGCCCTGCGCGAGCAGGGACAGCGGCTGGTGCGCGTGGTCTGCAATGGCCGCGTGGTGTTCGATGCCTTTGCGCCGGCTTCGCGGCAGGCCGCCGGGCCGTCCCGCTTCACCGATGTGTTTTCCACCGCCGCGCAGCGCATCGCGCCGCGTGCGCGCAACGTTTTTTCTTCTTCCATTTTCCAGGAGGGCAACCCATGAGCATCAACGGCATCAGCAGCGCGACCCCCAGCCTGCGCGCCAACGCGCTGGGCCAGGAGGACTTCATGAAGATCCTGCTGACCCAGCTCACCTACCAGGACCCCATGAAGCCGATGGACAACCAGCAGTTCATGGCCCAGATGGCCCAGTTCACGAGCCTGGAGCAGACGCAGCAGCTCAACAGCAAGATCGCCACGCTGATCGGCAACCAGGCCGCGCTGCAATCGGTCGGGCTGATCGGGCGCACTGTGGATGTGAGCTCCACCAGCGGCACTCTGACGGGCACCGTGGTGTCGCTGTCGCTGTCGGGAGAGTCGCCGCTGATCACGCTGCGCACCAGCGCCGGCTCCACCCTGCAGGACATCAGCCTGAGCCAGATCCTGGCCGTGCGCTGAGCACCCGCTTTCTCCCAGGAATCCAAGGAGTTTCCATGATCGAGTCCATCTACGTCGGCATGACGGGCCTCTCCAGCTTCTCGCGCGGGCTGCGGGTGATCGCCAACAACACCACCAACCTCAACACCCCCGGGTTCAAGAGCTCTTCGCTGCGCTTCTCGGATGCCTTCTATGCCGGCGGCGGCTACGCCGGGCGGCAGTTCGGCCAGATGGGCTACGGCGTGAGCACCATGGGCACGTCGATGTCCTTCAAATCCGGGGAACTGCGGCAGACGGGCAACGGCCTGGACCTCGCCATCGACGGCCAGGGCATGTTCATGCTCAAGGGGGCCGACGGCAGCATCCGCTACACGCGCGCGGGCCAGTTCCAGTTCAACCGCGACGGCACGCTCGTCACCCAGGGCACCGGCGCGAAGGTGATGGGCGTCGGCGCGGACGGCTCCCCCTCGGAAATCAGCATCGCCAACCTGAAGACCTCCGCCGGCAAGGCGACGGCGGTGGCCAAGTTCACCGGCAACCTGTCGAGCTCCGGCACCGACCAGACCGTGAGCGGCGTGCGCGTGTACGACGCCGCGGGCGGTGAGCACCTGCTGAGCGTCAAGCTGACCAATACCAACAGCACCACGCCGGGCAGCTGGAAGGTCGAACTGATGGACGGCAGCACGCTGGTCGGCACCAGCCAGCTGATCTTCCAGGACGGCAAGCCCACCGCGGCCACGTCCAAGCTGTCGTTCACGTACACGCCGGCGGGGCAGGCCGCCGTGCCGCTGACGCTCGACTTCAGCGCGGACGTCACCTCCTTCGCGTCGGGCACGCTGTCCACCCTCGCATTCGCCTCGCAGGACGGCTTCGCGCCGGCCGAGCTGAGCTCCGCATCCTTCGATGCCACCGGGACCCTGGTCCTGACCTATGCGAACGGGCAGACCGCCAAGGGCGCGCGGCTGTCCCTGGGCCGCTTCGACACCAGCGACGCCGTGGGGGCCGCCGGCGACAACCAATTCGAAGCGCTCGACGGCAGTGCCTGGCACACGGGCGTGGCCGGTGGCGCCTTCGGTTCGGTGCGTTCCGGCTACATCGAGATCTCGAACGTCGATCTGTCGCAGGAGTTCAGCGACCTCGTCATCATGCAGCGCGGCTACCAGGCCAGCTCCCAGGTCATCTCGACCGCCAACGAGATGCTGCAGGAGCTTTTTTCCATGAAGAGCCGCTAAGCCATGGATGCCAGGACGGATCGGCCGCCGCAGGCCGGGGAGTGGCTGTCGCCGGAAGCCTCGCGCACGCAGGCCAGGCCGCTGCGCGCCTGGAGCGCCGCCCGGCAGGCGGTGGTCCGCGATGCCTGCCAGGCTGCCTATGGCGCATGGTGCCGCGACTGGGGACTGGTGGAAGCGCCGGTGCAGGTCGTGGAGGCCGCCATGGCCCCGGGTGCGTTGGGCTGCGCCGCCGCCTCGCAGGTGCTGCGCGGGTGGCTGTTCGGCGACGCCCCGGCGTCCGGCGCGGCGGAGGGTCCGGACATGGCCGCCGACATCGCTGCACAGGCCTGGTCAGCCCTGCAGTCCGCGCTGGCGGGACTGGCCCCCGAAGCACGCGAATCCCGTGACGCTGCCGAGGCACCTGCCGCCTGGTCCGGCGCATTGGCCGTGCTGTTTCCCTGGGGCGGTAAATCCTGGGCCTGGCGCCTGGACGGCGACTGCGTGCAGGCACTGCTGGGCCGGCACGAACCTCCGTCCTCCGGCTGTGCAGCTCGCACCGGGCAGGGGCCGGCCACCCCGCGCGCCGCGCTGGCGCCGCTCGACCAGGCCCTGCGCGGCCATCGCGTGGCGATGCACATCCACCTGCAGCCGCTCACCCTGAGCCTCGGGCAGCTGCAGTCGCTGGCCGTGGGCGACGTGATCGCGCTCGACCACCCGCTGGCGGCTCCCGCGGCCGCCCGGCTTTCGGCTGGCGGCCTGGAGCCCGCGAAACCGCTGTGCGCGGCCTGGCTCGGCCAGTCCGGAGGGCATCTGGCGGTCGAACTCCATCCCGAAGCCTCCTGACCCGTTTCCCGCTTTTTCCGCCTTTGTCTTCTTCGTATGCCGCAATCCTCCTCGATCCCGGGCACTGCGCCCACCCCGGCCCCGTCCAACGACACGCCGCAGGTGCAGCCCATCGCGCTCCCACCGCTCGCCGAACCCGCAGCCACCGCGGCCACCGCGGCCACCGCGGCCACGGAGCCGCTGCTCCCCAGCTTCCAGCCCTTGCACCAGGTCCGGACCACGCTGCAGGTCTGCGTCGGTTCCGCCACCGTGACGGTCGGCGATCTGCTCGCGGCCCAGGCGCAGCAGGTCCTGGTGCTGGACCGCGGCGTGGACCAGGCCGTGGACCTCGTGCTGGAAGGGCAGGTGGTGGCACGCGGACTGCTGGTGGCCGTGGGCGACCGGTTCGCCGTGAAGCTCACCGAGCTACCCGCGCCTCTGAGCCTGCAGCCCTCGGCCGCCTGACGCCATGGCATTGCCGGAATCGATCCCGCTGCGCCGGGAGCCCGAAGGGGCGGGCGCGCCGGTACCCGCGGCGGAGCTGGCCTGGATGGGGCTGTTCGTCTTCCTGATCGCGCTCAGCGTGGTCGCATGGCGCAAGCACCGTGCCCCGAGCGGAACGCCACCGTCGCCCGCGGCCCGGGGATCGCTGGGCCGCTGGATGGCCCGCGTGCAGCAACGCTCCGGAAGGTCCGTGGAACTGGTTTCCAGCACGCGCCTCACGCCCCAGCACAGCCTGCACGAGGTGCAATGGCAGGGGCGCCGCCTGCTGGTCGGCTGCGCGCCGCAATCGATCTCCGTGCTGTCGGAAGCGCCTGCGCCCGGGGCGGCCGATCCCGGCCGCCCGGATCCGCTGGCGGCGGAGGTGCCATCTTGAGCCGGCTGCAGCCTTCTTCCTTCGCCGGGATCCGGGGCCGCGTGCGCAACGCGCTGTGTGCGGGGGGCGCCCTGGCCCTGCTGCTCGGGGCCTGTGGCGCCGCGGCGGCGCAGCAGGCTCCCGCGGCGGCATGGCTGGGCGGGTCGGACACCTCGCAGGCCGTGCGCATCGTGATCGGGCTCACCGTGCTGGCCGTGCTGCCGGCGCTGCTCGTGTGCATCACCAGTTTCCTGCGCATCATCGTGGTGCTGTCGATGCTGCGGCATGCGATCGGCATGAACGAGACGCCTCCCAATACCGTGCTGATCGGCCTGGCGCTGTTCCTCACGCTCTTCACCATGTCCCCCGTGCTGGAACAGGTGAACCGTGAAGCGCTGCAGCCGTTCATGTCGGGCAAGCTGGGCATGGAGCAGGGCCTGAACAAGGGCATCGCACCGCTGCGCGATTTCATGGTGCGCCAGACCCGCGAGCAGGACCTCGCGCTGATGGTGGAACTGTCCAAGGCGCCGCCGCCGCAATCCATGGACGACATCAGCAACGTGCAATTGATCCCGGCCTTCATGCTCTCGGAGCTGCGGGCCGCCTTCCAGATCGGCTTCGTGGTGTTCCTGCCGTTCCTGCTCATCGACCTGATCGTCTCCAGCGTGCTCATGGCGCTGGGCATGATGATGATGCCGCCGACGACGATCGCGCTGCCGGTCAAGATCCTCATGTTCATCCTGATCGACGGCTGGAGCCTGCTGCTCAAGGCCCTGGTCGGCAGCTTCCATTGAGGCAGCCGCGGCCATGCAGTCCTGCGCCGGCTCCCTGGCCGCACCCGCTGCCCCGCTATCGCCCGAGGGCGAGGCGGCGCTGTGGCTGCGCTGGCGGGAGCAGGGCGACGCAGCGGCCAGGGCCGCGCTGATCGAGCACTATCTACCGTATGCGCGCATGCTCGCGGCCGTCAGCTTCAAGTCGCGCTACCACGATGGCGTGGAATTCGCCGACTACCAGCAACTGGCCTGCATCGGGCTCATGGAGGCCGTGGACCGCTACCAGCCGGACCAGGGCGCCCATTTCCGCACCTACGCCACGCACCGCATCCGCGGCGCAATCCTGAGCGGGCTCGAGCGATTCACGGAAACCGCCCAGCAGTCCGCCCTGCGCACGCGCCTGGAGCGCGACCGGCTGGAGGCCGCGGTGGAGTCGGCGGGCCTGGCGCAGCAAGGCGTCCAGGAGCCCGCCAGCCCTGCCGGGGCCGGGCGTTCCGCTCAGGATCTGCTGGCCTGCCTGGCCGAAGTCGGCATCGGCCTGGCGCTCGGCGTGCTGCTGGAAGGCACGGGCATGATCGGCAGCGGGGAGCCCGAGGATGCGCCCCAGGACCTGTCGCCCGAGGTAATCTACTTCCGCAAGCGTGAGCAGCAGCACTGGCAGGCCCTGCTGCGCGATCTCGTCCAGCGCCTGCCCGAGCAGGAACGGCGGGTGATCCGCTGCCACTACCTGCACGGCATGCCCTTCGACGAGGTGGCATGCCTGCTGGAGGTGTCGCGCAGCCGGATATCGCAGCTGCACCGCCGGGGCCTGGCTCGCCTGCGCGACGCGCTGGCCCAGGCCCCGCCCTGCGATGTGGCCTGGTAGCCGGGCTTTCCCACCGGGCGCGTACCCCTTTTCGCGGACTTTCCGACCATTGATTCCATGACTTCTTCTGCCCTTTCACCCGACGCATCCCCCCAGCTCGCGCGGCTGGACCGCCTGGAAACCTACCTGCGCGACGACCCCGCCAACGAATCCCTGCTGGCGGAGGCGTTCTCCGCGGCCTTGCTGTGCGGCGCATGGGACCGCGCGGAATTCCACCTGCGCCACGCGCGCGCCCTCTGGCCGGATTCGCTGGCCTGGCTGCTGCGGGAGTCGGAAGCGGCACTGGCCCGGGGCGACATGGACAGCGCACGCCGCAGCCTGGTTGCCATGCAGTCGCTGCCGGGCACGCCGCAGGCCTTCGCCGATGCCGTGCTGCACAACCTCGCCTTCGCCGATTTCCAGGAGGGCCGCCATGCGGAATGCGTGGAGCGCCTGGCGCCGCGCATGGATGCACTTCTGGCGGGGCAGGGGGCGGCCACGCCGCCAGCGATGGACGTCCTGTGGCTGAGGGCGCTGCACCGCGCGGGCGACATCGAGCGCGCGGTGCGCTGGGCGGCCTCGCGCGAGCAGGCCGGCGCCCTGGCGCCGGCCTCAGCCGGCATCGCCGGGCTGGCGGCGCTCGATGCCGAGCAGTTGGCCGATGCCACCCGCTGGGCGGAGCGGGCCCTGGCCGCCGGGGCCGAAGCGGTCACGACCGAGGCGCTGGTCACCCGTGCGTCCCTGGCGCTGGGCGACGCGGACGCCGCCACGGCCGGCGCCTATGCGCAGGCTGCCCTGGAGCGGCAGCCCGGCGACGGCCGCGCGCGCTCCGCGCTGGCCTTCGCGCACATGCTGGCCGGCGACGTGGCGGGCGCGGTGCAACAGTTCCACGCGGCCCTCTCCGCCATGCCGGGCCATATCGGAACCTGGCACGGCCTCGGCTGGGCGCAACTGGTGCAGCACGACCTCGATGGTGCCCTGGCGAGTTTCGAGCAGGCCCTGGCCCTGGACCGCAACTTCGGGGAAAGCCATGGGGGCCTGGCGGTGGTACTCGCCCTCCGGCAGGACGAAGCCGCCGCCCGGGAGCACATCGAAAGGGCCGCCCGGCTGGGCGGCAGCAATCTGTCCGGCCGCTTCGCCGAGGCCATCCTGCGCGGAGAGACGGCACCGGACAACTTCGCGCGGCTCGCAGAGCGCCTGCTCGGCAGCCAGACCGCGCCCGGCGGCGCCGGCATGCTGGACGTGGTGATGCGCGCGCTGCGCGCCAGGCGCTAGGCCTGGGCCGATGCCTCCAGCAGGGCATCGGCGGCCGCGTCGCAGGCGCCGCGCAGATCCGGATCCGCATACATCTGCGCGGTCACCTGCTCCACCAGTCCGTCGAATTCGGCCGGATCCTGGAGCAGGCGGCCGAACTCATCCCGCAGCGTGGCTTCCATGAAGATGCGGAACGCCTTACGCCGCCGCTCCGGGTCGTCGTGCCGGATCGCCCGCAGCCGCAGGGCCGTGGAAGCCGTGCCGGCCCCCGGCTCTCGCGCTCCGCGTTCCGGCTCTGATGCCTTGGCTGAGGCGGGTGCGCCGTCCGGCCGCGGCCGGCCCATTTGCTCCAGCCGGGCGCGGAGCAGGGCGCTCCACTGGACCGTCGGATCGATGCGGGTCAATGCACGGGCCCTTGTTGCTGGTAGTTGGACAGCAGCACGTGCGTGGCTTCCTCGTCGGCCGCCGCAGCGTCTCCGGCGTCCGGCGCAGGCGCAGCGGAGCCTTGCCCCAGCGCATCCATGCGCGCCAGCACCAGGCGGATGTCGGCGGACATGGGTGGGTGGTCGGTATTGCGCTCCAGGCCGGCCTCGAAGGCCGCGCGCGCGTGGGCGAAATCATCCCCGGCCAGGGCCGCGAAACCGCGTATCCAGTGGGGCAGCGGGCTGTCGTCGCCCAGCGCCAGCAGGGGCTGCCAGGTGAGCAGGGCGGTGGAGGCACGCCCCGCGCTGAACTGCAGCAGTCCCAGCTGGTAACGCGGAATCGGCCATTGGGGCGCGAGCAGCACCGCCTGGCTGAAGCACTGCTCCGCCGCGTCCACCTGGCCCTGGGTCGCGTATTCGGCTCCCATCAGGAAATGCGGCACGGCGGAATCCGGCTGCTCGCGGGCCGCCTGCTGGAAGAGAGCGACGGCCTCCTGCACGTGGCCGGCGGCGCTGGCGGCCAGGGCGCGCTCCAGCGCGGGCGTCATCGGGGTGGAAGAAGTGGACATGGTGGCGGCTTCCCGGGAAGCAGGGAACAGGAAAAAAGGTCGCACAGCATAGCCGTGCCACCCATATATCCACACGGTGCGCGAATTGTTGAATGGGTGGAGGTATTGCCCCTGTATCCCGGTAGGTTATTGGCCTTCCCGCTCAACAAATCCGGAAATCGCCGGATGTATTGCCTGAAAGCATTCGCCATCGGCGGCCCGGCCCGGGGAGGGGAGGGCGCAGCGCCGGTGGCGGACAACCACAGCCAATACACGGATACAGGGCAGATATGGTCGCCAACGTCAGCGCAAACGGATTGGGTCTCAGCACGGGCTCGCTCGCCACACTGGGGCAGCGGGGGGTGTTCGGCAACGCGGCGCAGGGCCGCGGGGGCGAGCAGGCGTACGTGAACCTGGCCAACGGCAACCTGGTGCTGCAGCGGCGCGACGACTTCGTGGCCAGCCAGGGGCTGGGCATGGACGTGGTGCGCACGTACAACAGCCAGGGACTGCTGGACGACGACAACGCGGACAACTGGTCCATCGGCATCTACAACCAGCCACTGCGCCTGTCGGGCACGCGCAATGCGGCGGACAGCGTGCTCACGCGCACGGCGGCCGACGGCGCACGCTCGGACTACGCCTTCGATGCGGCCCAGGGTCTGTACGTGGGCACGGACGGCGCGGGCGCCTACGACACCCTGCGCTGGGACGACGCGGCGGGGCAATACGTGTGGACCGATGGCGACAGCGGCGCGCAGGAGCGCTACGAGGGCAGCGGCGACCACCGGCTCGTCTCGCGCTCGGACGCGCACGGCAACACCACCCGCTACCAGTACGGCGCCGACGGCCTGCTGACGAGCGTGGTCGATGCGTCCGGGGAGACCACCTGGTACGACTACGCCGGCCGCAACCTGTCGCAGATCCGCGTGGTGGCCAAGGACGGCACCACCACCAGCACGCGCGTGCACTACGCGTACGACGCGCTCAACCGTCTTGCTTCCGTCACGGTGGACCTGACCCCGGGCGACAACGACATCGCCGACGGCAAGGTGTACCAGACCACCTATACCTACGACGGCGACAGCCGCCGGGTGGCCACCGTGGCGCAATCGGACGGCACGCGGCTGGCGATCGGCTACGTGCTGGTCGATGGCGACTACCGCGTGGCGAGCGTGCAGGACGCTCTGGGCCTGACCACCCGCTACGCCTACGACACGGCCGCGCGCACCACCACGGTGACCGACCCGCTCAACGTGGCGAGCCGCTACGCCTACGACGACAAGGGCCAGCTGCTGCGCGTGCAGGCGGGCATCACCGAGGCGAAGCCGGCCGGGCTCTCGCAGCTCTACTACCGCTACGACGACCAGGGCAACGTCACGGCGATGACCGATGCGCTGGGCCGCAGCATCGCGATGCAGTACGACGCGCACGGCAACCAGACACTCAAGGTGGACCCGCTGGGCAACACCGTGGTGCGCACCTACGACGACCGCAACCAGCTCCTGACCGAGGCCTTGCGTGCAGGCGATGGCAACAACAACACGGCCACCACCCCCGTGTTCGGCGGCAGCACTTCGCCCGGCACCCCACCCGACAGCACCACGCGCTACATCTACAGCGCCCAGGAGCGCGGTCAGCTGCGCTTCGTGGTCAGCGCCGAGGGGCGGGTCACCGAATACCGCTACAACAGCCTGGGCCAGCGCGAGACCACGCTCGCCTACGCGGCGGCGGCCTACGACCTTGCCTCCCTGGGCTCCACCAGCGTGCCCACGGAAGCGCAGATGGCTTCCTGGGCGGCCGGGCAGGACCTGCGCGGCGGCCAGCGCACGGACCTGCGCTACGACTTCCGTGGGCAACTGGCGCAGAGCATCGCCTACGGCACGCTGGATGCGTCCGGCGCGGGCAGCGACCCGGCGGTGACGCAGTACGTCTACAGCCAGGCGGGCGAGCTGCTCAAGACCGTGCAGCCGCGCACGGACAGCATCACGCAATATGTCTATGACGGCCTGGGCCGGGTGATCGTGGCGAGCGCCCCGTCGTCCGACGGCACGAGCGCGAACACCACGATCACGAGCTACGGCGACACCACCACCACGGTGACACTGGCCAACGGGCTGAGCACGGTCTCGAACTACGACGCGGCGGGCCGGCTCACGAGCGTGCTGCAGAGCAGCGCGGGCACGACGCTGGGCATCACGCGCTACGCCTACGACACGGCAGGGCGGCTGGTGATGACGCAGGACGCGACGGGCGTGCGCCAGTGGGTGGTGTACGACGCAGCGGGCCGCAAGGTGGCGGACGTGGACGGCACGGGGGCGGCCAGGGAATACCGCTACAACGCCAACGACCAGCTCACGCAGACGATCGAGTACGCGACCCGGCTGGCGGGGCTGTCCGAAGCGCCGAAGCTGGAGGCGATCCGCGCGCTGGCGTCGGCGGGCGACCGCAGCAGCTGGCGGCTGTACGACAGCGCGCAGCGGCTGGCCTGGCAGGTGGATGCGGGCGGGGCGGTGACGCAGACGGAGTACGACGCGGCCTCGCGCGTGGTGGCTGTCACCCGGCTGGCCACGCCCATAGATACGGCGATGCTGGGCGATGGCTCGGCCTTCCTGGTGGGGGGCGCGGGACTGGTGCGCATGGACAGCGCCGGTCTGGCCGCCACGGCCATCGCCATGCGGACTTCCGCGGCGAGCGTTCCGGCGGGATCGGCACTGACGCTGGAAGCCGCCGTCTCCGGAAGCCAGCCCGCAGGTACCGTCACCTTCTACAGCGGAAACACCGTGCTGGGAACGGCACAGATTTCCAACGGTATTGCACGGCTGACGCTGGGCACCCTCGCCACGGGCACCTATGCGTTCACCGCCCGTTACGAAGGCGACGCCACCCACGCGGCCGCCACCTCGGCAGCGGCCTCTGCCACGGTGCTCCAGGCGGCCAGGGTGACTCTCGACCCATTGCCCGCCACGCTGGCCGCTGGCCGGGCATCGGTCTTGAAGGCGACCATCACCGGTACGTCTCCCGGCGGAACCGTGACGTTCTTCGATGGCGCCACCGTGATCGGCAGCGCAGTGGTGCAGACCGCAGGGGGCATTTCCACCGCAACCCTGGCCTGGAGCACGCAGGACCTCGGGAACCATGCGATTTCCGCCGTGTACTCGGGCGACGCGGCGAACGCGCAGGCCGTCACGGCTTCCTCCGCAACGGTCAAGGTGGGGCGCGGCAGCGAAATCGCGCTCGACAGCAGCGCCACGCCCTCCACAGCGGGCACACCGCTTGCAGTCCGCGCGCGCGTGTCCGTGCCTGGCGGACAGGCCCAGCCGACCGGATCGGTGGCGTTCTACCGCGGCAGCGAACTGCTGGGCACCGCCACGCTGGATGGCCAGGGCCTTGCCGTCCTGAACACCTCCGCACTGCCCGTCGGTTTGCATGCGATCACGGCCGTCTACCAGGGGGATGACTCGGTGGCCGGCAGCAGCTCAGCCACCTTCGCGCAAACCGTCCTGCCCCCTGCCGCCACCACGGCGGTGCTGGCGACCTCGCACGTCCAGGTCGCCACCGGAGGCGGCCTGACCCTCACCGCGCGCATCGCGGCGGTGGCGGACCCTGCGGCAGCCCCGGGAGGAACAGTCACGTTCTTCGATGGCGATACCCGCCTGGGCAGTGTCGCTCTCGCCAATGGCCAGGCCAGTTTCAGTGTGACGGGCGTCGGAGCGGGCAGCCATGGTTATCGCGCCGTCTATAGCGGTGATACCGCCGATGCCGGCAGCACCTCCGCCACCGCTTCGGTGATGGCGGTCGCCAACGGGCCGGACATCGCGACACCCGGCGGCGGCGCCAGAACGCTCGCCCTTTCCGCTTCCGCATCCAACGTGGCCAAGGGTGGCGTAGTCACCTTGACCGCCACCGTCGCCGGCGACCGCCCCACGGGATCGGTCGTCTTCGTCAGCGGCGGCAAGATCCTCGGCTCGGCTTCCCTGGCCGACGGCAAGGCGGTCCTGTCGTTCACGCCGCTGGAAGCGGGCCTTCTCGATGTACAGGCGCTGTACTCTGGCGACGCTGCCAACCCGGCCGTCGCCAGCGCTCAGCCCGTGCGCCTCACGGTCGCACCCACGGCACCGGGCATGGCCCTGTCGCTGTCCTCCACGCAGGCCGTGCGCGGCGCGGCCGTGGTGCTGACGGCGACGCTCTCCGGCAGTGACGGCACCATGCCCCCTACGGGCAGCGTGACCTTCTATGCCAACGGCTTGGCGCTGGGCACGGCCATGCTGTCCCAGGGGCAGGCGTCGCTGGGTGTGAGTACTCTGGACGTCGGCGCGAATGCCATCACCGTGCAATATGCGGGCGACGCACGCAACGCCGCAGCCACATCCGCGGCGCAGAGCCTGCGGATCGTGCCCGCGCCCGCCACCGTGGCGCTCGGAGTTTCCGCTGTGCAGGCGGTGGCCGGAGCGGCCCTGACCTTCACCGCCACCGTCGCGCCTGCTGCGGGTGGCGCGGCGCCCTCGGGGCGCGTGGATTTCTTCAACGGCACGTCGTTCCTGGGATCGGCCGTGCTCGCCAACGGGGTGGCGGCCCTGACGACCAGCGCGCTGCGCAACGCGGGAGCCGCGAACATCACGGCGGTTTACACGGGCGATGTCGTCGGTGCCGTTTCGCCGTCGCTGGCCGTTTCGATCTCTTCGGGCGTGGATATATCGGTATCCTCCCCGCGGATCGTGTCGGGCAACCCGGTGGTGCTGTCGGCGAACGTGGGTAGCGGCACGGGACAGGTGAGCTTCTTCGACGGCTCGGTGTACCTGGGCAGCGCGAACGTTTCCGACGGCGTTGCGAGACTGACCACGAAGGCGCTGACGCAGGCGGGCAGCCATGCGATCACGGCGGTCTATGCGGGCGACGCGAACCGGGCGGGGGCCGCTTCGGCGGCTGTGGCCATCCAGGTGGCCGACGCGGTGGAACTGGCCGTCTCCGGCAGCTCGGTGGTGGCGGGCACGCCGCTGGTGCTCACGGCCAGCGTCAACAGCGCCACCAGCGCCCTGGTCAACGGCGTGGCGGTGCCGGCTGGTGCGATCGCCAACGGCGTGACACTCATCGACGGCACGGTCACCAAGACCAGCGGCACGGCCGACTGGGAGTCTTCGATCCGCAGCACGGTGGGTGTGAGCGGTGGTGCCAGCGTGAGCTTCAGGGCGGGGCAGACCAACAAGGCCATCATGGTCGGCCTGAACACGGACCCTGGCACGAACGACAACTACCTGACCATCGACTGGGCCATCTACGTCACCTACGACGGTGCGATGTACGCCTACCAGAACGGTACGAGCGTGGCCTCGCTGGGCACGTACACCACGGGCGACGTGCTGAGCGTGGAGTATGCGAACGGGGTGGTGAGCTACCGCAAGAACGGAGCGGTGCTGCGGCAGGAGTCGGCCAACATCACGCAGCCGCTGTACCTGGATTCCTCGTTCTACGGAACGGGGGGATCCATCGCGGGGCTGAAATTCAGGAACGGGGCGGGCCAGGAGGTGCCGCTGAACGCTGCGGCCGCGCCCACGGGCACGGTGACTTTCTTCAACGGCCGGCAGGTGCTGGGCACGGCCAGCGTGGTCAACGGCGTGGCTCGGCTCACGACCGGGGCGCTCGCGGCGGGTACGGCGCAGGTCACGGCGGTCTACAGCGGCGATGCCAACAATGCGGCAGCGAGCTCGGCGGCGAACGCAGTGGCGGTGAACGATGCGGTCGGGGTGAGCGCATCGGCCACCACCATCGCCGCAGGCAATGCGGTGAGGCTGACGGCGCGCATGAACGCGCAGCCCAGTGTGGTGACCTCGGGCGTTTCGTTCGAGTCGGGTGCGATCCGGAAGACCGGCACGGCCAGCCAGTGGGATGCCTCCGTGCGCAGCACGGTGGGCTACGCGGGCGGCGCAAGCGTGCGCTTCACGGTGGCCGGTCAGTCCGATCAGAACTATGTGATCGGCCTGAACACGGACCCGGCCTCGGACAACGGAGTGGCGTCGCTGGACTGGGCGATCCATGTATCGGGCGAGACCGTGGAGCTGTACCACGACGGCATACTGGTGGCCAACGTAGGCACCGTCGTGGCCGGCGACGTGCTGGCACTGGGCTATGACAGCGGGGTGCTGTCGTTCTCGAAGAACGGCGTGGTGTTCCGGCGCGATGTGGTGCAGATCAGCCAGCCGCTGTACCTGGACTCGTCGTTCTATACCCCGGGCTCGTCGGTGTCGGGGCTGGAATTCCGCGATGCCACGGGCACGGCGGTGGCACTGAGCGCCAAGCCGGCGGCCACGGGGCGCGTGACGTTCCACAGCGGCGGCACGGTGCTGGGCACGGCCACGCTGGTGGACGGCGTGGCCAGCCTGACCACGCAAGGGCTCACCGCGGCCGGTGTGGCCAGCATCACCGCCATGTATGAAAGCGATACCGACGGCACCAAGGCGCAGTCGCAGCCGCTGGCCATCGTGGTGTCGGGTGGTGATTCGCAATCAGCCACGGCTGCCAATGCACCGGTGCTGTCGGTCTCGTCGCCGAAGATCGTGTCGGGCAACCCGGTACTGTTGTCGGCGAACGTGGGCAGCGGCACGGGTTCGGTGAACTTCTTCGACGGCTCGGTGTACCTGGGCAGCGCGAGCGCGGTCAACGGTGTGGCGAGCCTGACGACCAAGGCCCTGACCCGGGCGGGCAGCCACTCCATCACGGCGGTGTACGCGGGCGATGCGAATCGGGCGGGGGCCGCTTCGGCGGCCTTGGCCATCCAGGTGGCCGACGCCGTGGAGCTGGCCGTCTCCGGCAACTCGGTGGCTGCGGGTACGCCGCTGGCGCTCACGGCCAGCGTCAACAGTGCCACCAGCGCCCTGGTCAACGGCGTGGTGGTGCCGGCCGGTGCGATCGTCAACGGCGTGGCGATCATCGACGGCACGGTCACCAAGACCAGCAGCACTGCCGACTGGGAGTCTTCCATACGCAGCACGGTGGGCGTGAGCGGCGGGGCCAGCGTGAGCTTCAGCGCGGGCCAGACCAACAAGGCCATCATGGTCGGCCTGAGCACGGCTCCCGGCACGAACAGCCACTACCTGAGCATCGACTGGGCGATCTACATCACCTACGACGGCGCGATGCATGCGTACCACAACGGGGATTACGTCGCCTCGCTGGGCACCTACACGACGGGCGACGTGCTGAGCGTGGAGTATGCGAATGGAACGGTGAGCTACCGCAAGAATGGCGCGGTGCTGCGGCAGGAGTCGGCCAACATCACGCAGCCGCTCTATCTGGACACCTCGTTCTACGGTACGGGCGGCGCGATCGCGGGGCTGAAATTCAGGAATGCCACGGGCCAGGAGGTGCCGTTGAACGCGGCGGCCGCGCCCACGGGCACGGTGACGTTCTTCAACGGCCGGCAGGTGCTGGGCACCGCGAGCGTGGTCAACGGCGTGGCGCGGCTCACGACCGGGGCGCTCGCGGCGGGTACGGCGCAGATCACGGCGGTGTACAGCGGCGATGCGGGCAACGCGGCGGCGACATCCGCGGCCACGGTGATGGCGGTGACGGACTCCATCGGCCTGAGCGCATCCAGCACCAGCGTGACCGCCGGCGATGCGGTGACGTTGGCGGCGCGCATGAACCAGCGACCGAGCGCCATGGCATCGGGCGTGTCGTTCGAATCGGGTGCGGTCAGCAAGACCGGCACCGCGAGCCAGTGGGATGCCTCCGTGCGCAGCACGGTGGGCTACGCGGGCGGCGCCAGCGTGCGCTTCACGGTGTCGGGGCAGCCGGACCAGCGTTACATGGTCGGGTTGAACACGGACCCGGCGACGGACAACGATGCGTCCTCGATCGACTGGGCGATCCACGTGACGGGCAGCACGGTGGAGCTCTACCACGATGGCTCGCGGGTGGCCACCCTGGGCAGCATCGTGGCCGGCGACGTGCTGGCGCTGGGCTACGAGAACGGGGTGCTGTCGTACTCGAAGAACGGCGTGGTATGGCGGCGCGATGCGGTGCAGATCAGCCAGCCGCTGTACCTGGATTCGTCGTTCTATGCACCGGGCTCGTCGGTGTCGGGGCTGGAATTTCGCGATGCGGCGGGCACGCTGGTGGCGCTGAGCGCCAAGCCGGTGGCGACGGGGCGGGTGACGTTCCACAGCGGCGGCGCGGTGCTGGGCTCGGCCACGCTGGTGGACGGCGTGGCCAGCCTGACCACGCAAGGGCTCACCGCGGCCGGCGTAGCCAACGTGACGGCCACCTACGAAGGCGATGCATACAACGCGGCGGGTTTCTCATCGGTTCTGGTGCTGGCCGTCAAGTCCGCGCAGGACAGCCGGCCATCCACGACCACTTCGCTGATCACGTCCACGGCGGCCACCACGCGCGGCCAGGAAGTGGCGCTCACCGCGACGGTCTCCGGAAACGCCTCCGGCTTCGTCACCTTCTTCAACGGCGACCAGGCGCTCGGAGTGGCCGCGCTGGCCAACGGCGTGGCCGTCTGGAAGTCCAGGGACCTGCCCGTGGGGGCCTACGCCTGGCGCGCGGTCTATACGGGCGATGCGCAGTCCGCACCCAGCAATTCATCGGCGGTCGGCGGAAGCATCGTTGCCATGGGCGCCGGCGTCAGCCTGGCGGCGACGGTCACCGGCCGTTCCGGCAGCGAGGCGACGGTCACGCTCGCCGCGCGCGTGGCGGGCCTGCGGCCCGGTGGCACCGTCACCTTCTACAACAACGACGCACCCATCGGCGGCGGAACGGCCACCGTGGTGGATGGCGTCGCCACCCTGTCGGTCACGCTGCCATCCGGGTCCACCCGCATCACAGCCCGCTACTCCGGCGACGCCTCCAACGGCGCGGCCACGTCCGATGCGCTGGCCCTCGGCCTGCGCTCGGCCAGCACGGTTACCGTGACTGCACCATCGCCTGTCAATGCGTCGTATGGCAGCCCCGTCACCCTGAGCGCCACAGCCCCCTACAGCAACTCCAGTTCCGGCACCGTCACCTTCTACGCGGGCGAGCTGCTGGTCGGCGTGGCCGCCGTGCAGGCCAACGGCGTGGCCACGCTGGTGTCATCGGCCATTCCCGTGGGCTCCCGCACCATCACCGCCGCCTACTCCGGCAACACAGAGCGCGAGCCCGCCAGCCAGAGCGCCTCCGCGCCGCTGACCATCACCGGCATGGCGACGCAGACGGTGCTGACGACGTCCCGCAGCGTCCTGGCCGCGGGCACTCCGCTGGTGCTCGACGCCACCATCACGTCCGGCGGCCGGACCGCCGGCATCGCGGGCACCGTGCGTTTCTATGCCGGCAGTACCCTCGTGGGTACTGCGCAGGCGACCGATGGCGTGGCCCGAATCACGCTTGCGGATGTCTCTTCCGGTGCCCTGACCGCGGTGTACGACGGATTCCAGGGCTTCTCCGGCAGCACTTCGCAGGCCGCTACTTCCTTCGTGCTGGCCGCCGCCACCACGATCGCGCTGTCCAGTTCCGCCGCGAGCGTGGGGGCGGATGCGTCCGTCACGCTGAGCGCGCGCATCGACGGCCGGCAGCCTGGCGGCACCGTCATCTTCCTGCGGGGCGACACGGTGCTGGGAACCGCACAGGTCGTCGATGGCGTGGCCCGCCTCGTGGTCGGTGGACTTCCGCCCGGCACGCATGAACTGCGCGCCCGATACGAAGGGGATGCCCGCAATGCAGCGAGTGCTTCCGCGGCGCTGGCGCAGGCCGTCACCCCGGCCGGAACGGTCGTGCTCGGCCTCGCGTCCGATGCCACCCTGGCGCAGGGGCAGGACATCTCCATCACGGTGGGTGGTGGCGCAGGCGGTTCCGTCACCCTGGTCGATGGTCACACCGTCGTCGCCACCGCCCGCGTGGTGAACGGCGTCGCGATCCTGTCCACCCGCGGCCTGGCGGCCGGCGGACACACGCTGACGGCCCACTATGCGGCAGATAGCGGCTTCGCGTCCGCGCAAATCGGCTTCGCGCTCACCCTCACGCCATCGCAAGGCTCCACGACCGTGGCCCTCAGCGCCACGCCGACCCGCACGCCCCAGGGCCTGGGCGCACTGCTCAGCGCTCAGGTCTCGGGCGACCAGCCCGGCGGCCGGGTGGCTTTCTACAACGGCGACCAACTGCTCGGCACCGTCGATCTGGCCTATGGCCTGGCGGTACTGGAAGTCGGCAATCCGCCTTCCGTCCTGGATCGCTTCCGCGCCGTGTACCTCGGCGATGGTGCCCATGCCGGCAGCACGTCCGCCACGCTGGGCGGCCAGGCCATCTCCGGCGAGACGGTGTCTCCGCTGGTCCGCAGCACGCAGGACCGCACGGCCAGCCAGATCCACGGCCGGGACGGCCTGCTGCTGGGCACGGTGGACGGCGAAGGGTACCTGACGGAATACCGCTACGACGCGGCCGGCCGGGTGATCGGCAGCGTGCGCTACGCCCAGCCCGTGGCGGGCGGCGCGGCCGCCGGACTGGCTGCGGCGCGCGCAGGCTCCCTCTCGGGCCTGCGCCCGGCGGCCAGCGCGGGCGACGCGCATACGGCTTATTTTTATGACGCCCAGGGCCGGCGCGTGGGCGAACTCGATGCCGAGGGCTACCTCACGCAAAGCAGCTACGACGCGAACGGCAACCTCGCCACCGTGCGGCGCTACGCGACGGCGGTGGGGGCCACCACGGCCGCGCAGGTCACGGCCGCCACGCGCCTGGAGAGCCTCCTGCCCGGCATCTCCGCGCAGGACCAGGTCAGCACGCGCACCTACGATGCGCTCAACCGCGTGGTGCTGTCGGTGAACGCCGAAGGCACCGCCACGAGCTACCGCTACGACGCCATGGGCCGGCTGGTGGAGACCGTGCAGGCGGCGGGCACCCCGCAAGCGCACACCACCGGCATGCGCTACGACGCCCAGGGCCGCCTTGTGGGCGAGCTCTCCGCGCAGGGCGCGGCGCAACTGGCGAGTGCCCGGGCCGCCGGGCAGGGCGATGCGCAGCTCGAAGCGATCTGGCAGCAGTACGGCCTGAGCCACACCTACGACGCGGCAGGCCGGCGCACCAGCACCACCGACCAGAACGGCCTGAAGACGCAGTTCTTCTACGATGCCGCCAGCCGCCTCACGCACACCGTCAACGCCCAGGGCGAGGTCACGGAAACCCGCTACGACGCCTTCGGCCAGGTGCAGGCGAGCATCCGCCACGCCAACCGCCTCGATCTCTTCGCCCTGGCCAACGCCTCCGGCACGCCCGGGGGCGTCACCAACGCCGGCGTGCTGGCCGCGCTCGACCAGGCGCGCAACGACACGGCCGATCGCACCACCGGCTACCGCTACAACGCCACGGGCACGCTGGCACAGGTGAGCGATGCCCTGGGCTTCGCGCGCAACTACGTCTACAACACCTTCGGCGAGGAAGTGCGGCGCACGGGCGGCGGCCAGACGGTCGCCACCACTTACGACCGGCGCGGCCTGGCCGTGCAGACCGTGCAGGACCCCGATGGCCTGAAGGCGGCGGCCTCCGTCACCTACGACGCCTTCGGCCGCGTGACGGCCAGCACCGATGCGATGGGCGCCACGCGCACGCAGGCCTACGACCGCCTGGGCCGCACCATCGTCCTCACGGACGCGATGGGCCGCCGCAGCACGAGCAGCTACGACGCCTTCGGCCGCACCGTCACCCAGACCGACGCGCTGGGCCACACGACCACCTACGCCTACAACCCGGACGAGCTCAGCCTCACCGTCATCACGCCCGAGGGCGTCCGCGTCACCACCGTGCACGACCGCCTGGGCCAGACCGTCTCGGTCACGGACGGCAGCGGCGCGACCACCCGCTACGAATACGACGCCGACGGCCACCAGACGGCGGTGCAGACGCCGCTCGCGCGCACGACGGGCCTCTACGACGTGGCCGGGCGCCTGATCCAGGCGACGGACGCCAACGGCGTGATGACCTCGCTGGCCTACGACGCGGCCGGCCGGGTGCTCACCCGCACCGTGGACCCGCTGGGCCTGAACCTGGTCACCCGCTACACCTACGACGCGCTGGGCAACCAGCTGAGCGTGACGGATGCGCAGGGCGTGGTCACCCAGTTCGGCTACGACGCCAAGGGCCAGCTCATCCGCCAGGCGGTGGACCCCACGGGCCTGAACCTCGTCACCACCTTCGCCTACGACAGCGCCGGCCGGCAGGTGAGCGTCACCGACCCCAACGGCACGGTGACCCGCTACGAATACGACACCCTGGGCCGCCGGGTGCTGGAAGTGGTGGACCCGTCCACCGCCACGCACGCGGGCCTGAACCTCGCCAGGCGCTACACCTACGACGCGCTGGGCCACGTCACCAGCGCCACCGATGCGCAAGGCCACACCACGCGCTACGCCTACGACGCCGAAGGCCGCCAGCGCTTCGTGCTGGATGCGGCCGGCAACCTCGCCGAGACGTCTTATGACGCGGCCGGCCGCGTGGTGCGCCAGACGCGCTACGCCGCGGTCGTCCCGGCACCGGACGGCCTGCCCTTCAACACGACGGAAGCGCAGCTCAACGGCCTCAAGCGCCCCAACGCGGCGCAGGACCAGACCGAACACCGCATCTACGACGCGGACAACCGCGTCACCGCCACGGTCAACGGCGCGGGCGACGTGGTGCGCTTCGCCTACGACGGCGCGGGCCGGGTCATCCAGCGCACGGCCTACGCCAGGCGCCTGGACATGGCCAGCTGGGCCGTGGGCACCGACCCGCAGCCGGGCACGGACGCGGCCAACTCCCCGGACCTGGTCACGCGCACCGTATACGACGCGGCCGGCCGGGTGCGCTACAGCATCGACGGCACGGGCGCGGTGGTCTCGCAACGCTACGACGGCAACGGCAACGTCACCCAGCGCATCCGGTACGCCAAGCGCCTGGACCTCGCCAGCCAGCCCCTCTCGGCCCACCCGAGCGAATCGGAGATGGAACTGCGGCTGGTCTACATCTTCGATGCGCAGCGCGACGAGCACACGCGCATGCGCTACGACGCGGCCGGGCGGCTCACGCTGAGCGCCGACGGCGCGGGAGGCGTCTCGCAGTACCTCTACGACAAGGCCGGCCACCTGCTGCAGAGCACGCGCTACGCCACCCCCACGGGCGGCTTCGCATGGCGCGACGAGGGCACGACCGGCTTCGTGGGCACCCAGCCTGCGGCCGGCCAGCACGCTATCAGCGCCTTCGGCGCCGACGGCCAGCCCGCAGAGATCCTGGGCTACGTGGACGATGCCCCGGCTGCAGGCAACGCGGCCCTGTACCTGGCGCGCAACACCGACGGCAGCTACTTCTACACCACCGACACGAAGAACCTGGAGCTCGTCCGGACCATCGCGGGCTGGAGCGTGGAGGGCGTCGTCGGCTACATCCGCACGGCGCCCACGCAGGGCACGACGGCGCTCTACCGCCTGAACCTGCAGGGCCACAACACCAACCGCTACACCACCAGCCGCGCGGAGGTGGACGGCACCCTCATCCCCGTGCCGCAGGCGAGCACCTCGGACGCCTTCGTGCGCAAGGTCTACGACAAGGCCGGGCGGCTCACGAAGGAAGTGGACGCCAGCGGTGCCGTGAGCACCTACGACTACGACGCGGCCGGCCGTCTGGTGCGCGAGACGCGCCTGGCGGTCCCCGCCACCACCTACCGCAATGCGCAGGCCGGCGCCATGCTGCTGGCCGAGCCCACGCCGGTGGCCAGCAGCGGCGACCGCACCACGCGCCACTTCCTGGACCGCGCGGGGCGCGAGACGCTCACCATCGACGCCGAAGGCGGTGCCACCGAGCGCTTCTACGACGGCACGGGGCAACTGCTGCGCGTGCGCCAGGTCGCCACGCAGCTCACCGACACGCAGATCGCGCAACTGGAGAGCCTGCGCGCGCAAACGGGCGAGCTCAGCCGCAGCGCCATCAACCAGCAGATGCCGGGCAGCGCCAACGACCGCAACACGCGCAACTACTACGACGCCGCGGGGCGCCTGGCCTTCACGCGCGACGCGCTGGGCCACCTGCAGGGCTACACCTACGACGGCGTGGGCCGCACGACCAGCCGCACCCTCTACATGCGCGAGCAGAGCCCGGACTACTGGGTCGAAGAGGGCATCACCGGCTTCACCCGAACGGGCGGCGGCGATGGCCTCAAGCCCCTCTATCGCCTGGGCGGCCCGGACGGCGTCAACGACCACCTGTACACCACGAGCGATGACGAGCGCGCGCAACTCATCGCCAGCGGCTGGAAGGACCAGGGCAACGTCGGCTACGTGGGCAGCCAGCCGGCCAGCGGCACGGCGCCGCTCTACCGCCTGCGCCCTCCGGGCAGCAGCAGCACCAACCACTACTACACCGCCAGCGAAGAGCAGCGCGCCTTCGCCAAGAACCAGTTCGGGTGGGTGGACGAGGGCATCGTCGGCTACATCGACATCGCGCCCTCGAGCGGCAACACCGCCCTCTACCAGCTCAACGTGGACGGCACGGGCCGGCACTTCCACAGCCTGAGCCGCTCCGAAGTGGACTACGCGCTCATGCCCAACCCCGGGTTCACGCAGGGGCTGGACCACCGCGAGAGCATGGCCTACGACGCGGCGGGCAACCTGACCGGAAGCACCGACGCGGCGGGCAACACGGAAACCACCGCCTACGACGGTGCGGGCCGCAAGACCTCGTTCACCAACAAGGCGCAGAGCACCTGGACATACGCCTACAACGCGGCGGGCCAGCTGGTGCAGGAGACCTCGCCGCAGGTGATGCTGTCCGATGGCCAGAATGCCACCCTGGCGAGCGTCGTCACGCGCATGGAATACGACGCCCTGGGCCACCTCACGGCGCGCACCGAGGCCGCGGGCCGCAACGAGCAGCGCACCACGCGCTACGAATACGATGCGCTGGGCCGGCAGGTGAAGACCCTCTTCCCGCCGGTGAGCGTCTACCAGGACGAGGGCGCCAACCTGCTGGCCAACGGCAGGAGCGGGGCGGGCACGCGCACCGAGCAGACCGTGGAGACCAGCAGCGAGACGCGCTACGACACGCTGGGCCGCGCCGTGGCCGGGCGAGCTGCCGGCAGCAGCGCGTGGAGCTACAAGGCCTACGACCGCGCGGGCCAGCTCGCGTGGGACGTGGACGCGCTGGGCTACGTGACGGGCTACACGCGCAACGCCTTCGGCGAGGCCGAGCGGCTCGTGCGCTATGCGCAGAACATCACCACCCGCACAGATGGCGTGCTCATGCGCGAAGACGAAGTGCGCGGGGCCATCACCGCCAGGGCGGGCAGCACCGACCGCGACATCCTCACCGGCTATGACCGCCTGGGCCGGGTGAAGGAGGTGCAGGAGCCCTACGTCTTCTTCGTGGACAGCGCCACGGGCGAGCAGGGCGGGGGCCGCAAGACCACGCGCAACAGCTACGACGCGCTGGGCAACCTGACGAGCGTGGCGACCAACGTGGGCGCCAGCCAGTGGGCGACCACGCACTACTACTACGACGTGCTGGGCCGGCGCACCTCGACCATCGATGCGCTGGGCTACCTCACCACCGACAGGTACGACACGGCGGGCAACGTCGTGCGGCACGCGGAGTATTACAAGCAGGGCGTGGCGATCGGCACGGACACCGACCCGGCCGCGGGCGACCGCGTCATCGACACCGACTACGACGTGCTCGGTCGCAAGATCGTGGAGACACGCCGCGGCGTGGGGTATGCGCGCGTGAACGCCGGCGCCGCGGACATCGGTGGGGTGCTTACAGACGCCCGCGACGACCTGGTCACCCTCTACGCCTACGACGCACTGGGCAACCTGCTGCGCACCACAGATGCGCTGGGTGCGACCACCTACCAGTTCTACGACGTGCTGGGCCGCGTGCGCGCGATCGTGACGCCGGCCGTGAACATCGGCGTGGCGGCCAACCAGCAGGGCGCGGCACCGGTGAGCCCGCTCACCGAGTTCCGGCGCGATGCGCACGGCAACGCGGTCTCCACCGTGCAATACGCGGGCGGCGCCACGGTGTCGGGCGATGGCCGGAGCTACACCGCCAACGCCGCGCCGGGCAGCCTGGCGGACCGCACCAGCTACACCCGCTTCGATGCGCAGGGCCACACGCTGGAGACCATCGATGCAGCGGGCAAGAGCCACTACTACGCCTACGACGCGCAGGGGCGCCTGGCCAAGGAGTGGCAGAACGTCAGTTACGTGGACGACGCGGGCGCGAAGCAGGTGCACAGCCTGTGGCGCGCCTACCGCTACGACGCGCTGGGGCGGCAGACGCACACCTACACGCCGCTGCAGGACAGCCCGGACCCGGCTAGCCTGTGGCTGGGCGATACGGAGCTGCAGTACAACGGCTTCGGCGAAGTGACGCGCAAGATCGTGCGGCAGGCCGACGGCAGCAGCACGCTGGGCATGATGGCGCCCGACGGCAACCGCGTGGTGGGCGACGAGGTGTACGACTACGACAACGCCGGCCGCGTGTGGCGCAGCAATGCGGGCGACGGGGTGATGAAGATCTGGGCCTACGACCTGCAGGGGCGCCAGACGGCGCAACTGGTGGGGGCAGGGCGGTTCAAGCTGGACAGCTATGCCAATACCCAGGAGGCATTGGCCGTGCAGATGGGGGAAACCGGCGAGTTCCGCCGCACGGACATGCAGTACGACCTGCTGGGCCGGCTGGTGAAGACCCTCGCACCAGAGCGCGCCAGCGAGAAGGCCATGGGGATCACCACGCGCCAGAACCTGGTGTATGGGGTGATCACGGGCACCGAGAGTCGGTACAGCAACAGCGAAGACAGAACAGTATCCTTCGATGGTCAAAACCAGGTGGATCTGGTCTGGAGTTCGCTGCAGGACCTGGGCAGTGGCGATGTACGCATCACGCTCAACTACTTGAGCAGCAGCAATTTGTCACAGTCGCGCAGCACTGTGGTGAGCGCCGAGGAGGCGGTGAACGGCTATTCGTTCAAATGGAAATCTCCCAACTACGTCTACGCCGGCATCCAGAGCCTGCAGAACATCAAGGTCGAGAAGCTCGATATCTTCGGCAACTGGACCACGATCTACGACGCACCGACCACCGGCAAACCCGTCACGTTCACCTGGACCGAGGCCACCAGCCCTGGCATGGTGTGGAACGAGCCGGGCGCGGGCCGCAAACCCATCTACCGCTACTACAACCGCTACACCGACACGCATTTTTTCAGCGCCAATGCGGCGGACCGGCAGAATTTGCTGGGCCAGGGCTCCGGCTGGCTGGACGAGGGCATCGCAGGCTACGTGGCCGAGCAGCCTGCTGCGGGCCTGACGGCGCTCTACCGGCTGGTCAAGAAAGACCCGGACGTCTCTGTCTACACCTCTGACGGAACCGAGCGCGCCAACCTGCAGGCCAAAGGCTGGAAGGATCAGGGCATCGACGGTTATGTGGGTATCGCAACTTCCGGAGCGGCGCCCGCGGGCATGACCAAGCTCTACGCCCTGCAGCACCACAGGTCCAACAGCGGGGATGCGGATTGGCAAGACGGGCTCTACACCACGTCGCTCAGCGATCGCCGAGCCTTGCTGCAGGGGCTGTCAAGCAGCAGCAATGGTATCGGTCGGATCATTACGTTCTATGGTGCCGCTGCGGCCCAGACCATCGAAGTCAGCCTGCCGCAGGATCTGGTCACCCAGATCCAGATGGAAGTGCGGCCCACCGGAGGTGGCAACTGGAAAACCGTTCGCCTGAGCGGTGCGCAGCACACATTCGGCTCGGCCCACCGCATCGAGCTCGAAAGCCTGGTGTGGGATGACAGCGGACAGAAGCTGGCGCTCGGCGGATATGAATACCGCATCAGCAACGTCCGGGGCAGCGATGTGCGCGAGGTCGGAAAGGGCACCTTCGCCCTGTATGGCAACGGGGTGAAGGACCAGGAGACGTTCCCGCCTGTGACCGGCATCTACCAGGGAAGCGCGCTCGTGGACAGCTCCGCCTACCGCGTGCTCCAGTGGCCACGTCCGGATTCGGGTTGGCAGGTCACTTTCAGCTACCACAAGAAGGACAGCAACGAGCCGTGGTACGACCGCACGGTGGCCAACGGGGGCATCTTCAGCAATGATGACGGCCGCGGCGGTAATTTCGGGCTGGGCATGCAGGGGGTCGCGCTCAACCTGGGCGAAGGCACTTTCGAATACCGCATCGACATGGTGCGCTCCTCCGATGGCTCGCACATGCGCTCCACGGGCACGCTTTCGCTGGCACAGGCGCTGGTCAAGAGCGATGTGTCGCCCCCCCTCCGGCTCTCCAGTGGCGCGGTGATCAACAACGGCATCGTGGGCTATGTCTGGAGTGAATACAGGCCAGGTCTCAAGCCGCTTTACCGCTACAACTTCCTGCAGGGCAACGGTCACCATATCACCACGGCAGATGCCAGCGTTATCGCCGATTTCGAGCAAAAAATCGCGGCAGATCGCAGTAACAACTCCGGTCCCTGGTACCAAAACGAAGGCGTCATAGGCTACGTCGAGGCCGATCCGGGAGCTACCAGCCAGCGTCTGTACCAGTACATCTACGGAGGCAAGACCGTCTTCCGGCTGACGGCCAACCCTGCCGATGTGGGCAGTTATCACGTCATCAACCCTGGAGATGACACTAAAAACTTTCCCGACAAAAGCGCCTGGTACCAGAACGCCTATCAAAACGATGGCTATATCTCCACCATACCCTTGCCGGGTACCAAGCCGCTCTACAGCGTCTTCTTGGGCGACACGCTGGGCAACCAGGGCTATGGAGACTACCTGACCAGCACGAATCCCGCCGAGGTAGTCTATTTGTTGGCTGGGGACCTGAACAAGGACTCGGCAGCGACGAGTTATGTCAGCGGCCTGGAGATGGGCAAGGCGCTCATCAACGGCGAGGCGTACAAGGTGCTGCAGTGGGATCGACCCGAACCGGGAGCGCGCGTGACCGTCGATGCATCGCCGGCCATTCCCAATGGTGTCGAGGTATTCCACCACGGGGATGGAAACGTGCGCTTCGATGGCAGCAAGACTGTCGATGGGATCAAACTCGATGGTCTCGTCCCGGGAACGGTAAGAATCCACATCAAGATCGAGCACCCTGCCGTGGGTGGCCGCAACGCCTACATTTCGGAATCGACGGTTTCGATCACGGTCGGAGCGTCCGGCGCCCAAAGCTGGGCTGTGCAGTCGGACACCACGCCAGCCTATCTGCCGCAGTTCCGTGCGCAGAACAGTGACCAGAACAATCTGACCAACCGCCCGGCGACTATCCGCGGCTACGACCGCTGGAACAACGTCACCACCATCGACGAAACCCAGGGCCTGGGCGCGGGCACGCTGGTGCGCACGGCCACGATGCGCTATGACGCCAACAACCAGGTGATCGAGCAGTCGCGCCTGCACGAGGACGTGAACTTCGCGCAGTCCTGGGCGACGACAAAGGTGTACTACGACGCGATGGGCCGGCAGGTGGGCGTGCGCGATGCATTGGGCCACCTGAATGCGCAGGTGCGCGACCTGGCGGGCAACGTGGTGCAGGAGCGGCACGCCGACGGCGGTCGCATGGACTACACCTACAACGCCTTCGGCGACAAAACCTCCTCGGCCGAACGGATGGACGCCACCCGAACGGTGGTGACCAAGTACACCTATGACCAAATGTCCCGGCTCACGCAGACCTCGCTCGCACAAGCCGTCTCCCGCTACGAGATCGGCAGCATGGATGGGGCCGTGGCAGACAGGTCCGACGGTGCCCGGCACGAAGACAACGGCGTGACGGGGGTCAATTACAAAGACGCCATCCAGCAGACCGTGCTCGAAACCGTCGAATACGACGATGCGGGCCGCAAGGTGCGGGTGACCAACGGCAACAACGAATCCACGCGCTACCGCTACGACCGCATGGGCAACGTAGTGATGAGCGGCCAGGAGACGGTCCGGGGCGCAGGCGGAGCCACCGCTCCGCTGGCCTACACCATGCGCTACCGCTACGACGCACAGGGCCGCAAGGTGGGCCAGACGGACGCCATGGGCATGACCCAGGCGTGGAACTACGACATCTTCGGCCACCTGATCGGCCGCACGGATTCGCAGTCCGGCGGCGGTGCACCGGTGGACTTCAACTACACCTACAACCTCGCGGGCCAGCTCGTGCACGAGGACAACACCCGCGTGGAGCCGGGCGTGGGCGGGGCAGCGGCCACCAGCAAGAAAAAGAACATCGACTACCGCTACGACGGCGCGGGCCAGCTGATCGAGATCCGCGACAACTACCTGGGCCAGACCACCCGCTACGAATACGACCTCGCAGGCAACCGGGTGGCCGAGAAGATGTCGCAGAAGACGCTGCTCACGTCCGGGCTGCTGGACGACGTGGTGTACCAGGACAACCACCTGGTGTATGACGCGCAGCACCGGCTGCGGGCGGTGTTCGACGGTCGTTCGGACGTGCGCATCACCTACGACCTGGCGGGCAACCGTTGGCAGGTGAAGACGCACGTGATCAACACGATCCGCACGAGCGACAAGAACACGGGCCTGCAGGAGCGGCAGGTGGTGCATACCAGCACCACGGACTTCCGGTATGACAACATGAACCGGCAGACCTGGAGCCGCGAGAGCTCTTCTGTGGATGGAAGCATCACGACACAGAAATACTTCTACGATCTCGCGGGCAACCGCACCCTGGCCGAAACCTACAGCGGCCCTCCCATCGCCAAGACCGACACCACGCCTGAGCAGCCGGACGGCAAGCTGCAGAAGTCCTTCGGCTATGTGTACGACGATCTCCATCGCGTGACGACGTACTGGGCCGCCGGTGAGAGCGAGAGAATCGACGACATCCGTTACGACGGAGCGGGGCGCCAGATCTATGGCAAGTCGCTGGCGAAGAGCGGCAGTGGCTGGTGGACCGACGAACACCGGTACAACCGATACGACGCGACGGGCAAGCTGCAGGACGTGCACGTGGTGATGCGAGACGTGAAGGACCACGAGGTGAAGCAGCGCTCGGACGTGGCCTACCACGACGCGGGGGGCGTGACCGACCTGGGGTATGACGCCGCGGGCAACCTGAAAGGTGTGCGCCAGGTGACGGACGGCAATAACGACAGCGCCGTCACCACGACCTACCAGTACGCCTACCTCAACGGCAGCTACCAACAGAGCGCCGCAGTGACACGGCGCGGCGGCACCGTGGTGGGCACGATCACGCAGCGCGACGCCAACGGCTTCGTGGTGGGCATTCGCCAGCCCAAGCTGGAGGGTAGCGCGGCGCAAGGCTCCAACGGGAGCCTGGCGGCGGCGCTGACGAACCAGGCGGTGCCGGCCCAGAGCAACGAAGCGCGTTATGACCGCACGTTCGTGAACGACGCTAGCGGCACGGCGGTGTTCGTGAGCCAGGGCGGGTTCAACGCACCGGGCGAAGTGCAGAGCAGCATTGCCAACCCCGCCTCGGGCTACCAGGGGGGCGTGACAGGAAGCAGCCTCACCCCTGGCCACGTGCAGCGCCAACTGGTCGCCAATGGCGAAGTGCTGGCCCGCTACGGGGACGCCCCCACGACCGAGACCGACACGGAGCCGAGCAACAACCCGGTGTACGTGGACACGGCGGATTTCCGGCTGCGGGCGCCGGCCATGAAGCTCAAGAACAAGAGCCTGGACCCGGTTGCCTATACGGTGGTGGGCGGGGAGACGCTCAAGGACATCGCCCGCAACGTGCTGGGTGACGCGAGCCTGTGGTGGCGCATCGCGGACGCCAACAGCCTGGCGGTGTCGGGCGACGGGGCGCTGACGGCGGGGCAGACGCTGACGGTGCCCAAGCTGTCGCTGAATGCGAACAGCGTGGAGACGTTCCAGCCCTACGACCCGAGCCAGGCGACGGGGAGCATGGATCCGGTGTTGCCGGTGCCGGAGAACAAGGGTGGCGGTTGCGGGGGGATTGGCAAGATCATCATGATCGTCGTTGCCGTGGTGGTGTCCATCTACACCGCCGGCTTGCTGAGTGGTGCCGCGGTCAACGTGATGCAGGCAGGCCTCAGTGTGCTCAGCGGCGGCACGTTGGGCGCGGGCGCAGCTGGGATTGCCGGCATGAGCCAGCTGGGCGTGGTCGGCGCAGCGATGGCGGCTGGCGCGGTAGGCTCGGTTGCCAGCCAGGCAGTTGGCAATCTCATTGGCGCGCAAGACGGCTTCAGTTGGAAGAGCGTCGCCCTCAGTGCACTGGGCAGCGGTGTCGGCAGTGCCTTGGGCTTGTCGGGCGCGCTGCCCCAGTTGGGAAGTCCATTCGCCGACGCTGCGTTGCGCCAAGCAGTCTCTGGAACGATCTCCCAGGGCATTGGCTCGGTAACCGGCTTGCAATCACACTTCGACTGGAAGAGCGTTGCGGCCGGGGCCGTGGGTGCCGGCGTGGGAGCCACGGTGGGACAAGCACTGCAAAGCGGCAACGTGTTTGGGAGCATGGGAAGCGATTTCGCGACGGGGTTGGCCCGTGGAACCGTGTCGGGCTTCGCTGCAGGGATGACCACCGCGGTGCTGAAGGGCGGGCATGTCAGTGTGCAGCAGGTGGCGACCGATGCGTTTGGCAATGCCCTTGGGCAAAGCCTGGCGGCTGCAAGTGGGCCGCAGCTCACCTTCGCACAGGACAGTGCGGCAAGGAAATATGCTCTTGATCCCCTGGGCCTGCGTCAGATGGCACCCACCGCGGCGTCGCCTGACGGTGAAGGCGCCGTCGCGTATCCGGTGCGGATGCCTGGCGACATCGAGACGCAGCCACTGCCAGCCCAAGTAGAAGATGCGCCCCGCACGGTGCGTGCGGGCGAATTTGGCGGCTCGCTGGAGCGGATTGCGCGCTCGCAGTTGGGCACTGGAGCCAGCCAGCGCGCCATCAACAACTACGTAGGCCAGCTCTTTGAGATCAACGGCATCAGCAATGCGCGGCGCATCATGCCCGATCAGTCCATCATGTTGCCCGGCGCGGACACGGCGGCCGCCACCACGGGGTTGAGGCTCTATGGCAATGACATAGCCATAGGTGAGCAAGCCGCCGCCGAGCAGGCGGCGCGGCAAGCAGCTGCGGCGCAGCAAGCAGCAGCGCAGGCTGCTACGCTGGCCAATCAGGATGTGGTCAGTCTTGCGGGAGTGCGCGACCCGCGCATGCTGTCCAGACGTGACGCCGAAGCCATGTCACCCGCCAACGACGGCAGCCGCCCAGTCCAGTACCTCTCTCAATGGGACGGTGTGACCCGTCAGGCACCGATCGTCAACTACCTGCAGTCCACGCTAGGCGGGATGGACCCCGTGCGAGGCAGTCAGTGGTGGACTCAAGTGGCGAAAGGCTTGCCGGAAGCAGCTATAAACGAATTCGGAGGCTTTGCTCTGGCGAAGGTGCTGGGGGCGGGAGCCCGGATCTTCAATGCCGCGCGCAGTGAGACATCGCTGCTGAATGCTGAGTTGAAGACTGCGGTCGATAGTCAGCTGGCACGGGATTTTGCGCCAGGTGCGCCTTTGGAGGGGATCGGGGTCAACGGTATTGCCAGTACAGGGAGCTCTGGTGCACTAGACGCTGCGACGGGCGGGGCGCCGATTAAACTGTCAGAACTCCGGGCGTTGCGCGACATGGGGCTCAGCACCAGCGGGCGTAGAGCAGTTATGGAAGGTTTTGACCTCGGCTTGGGGCTTACCCGTAATGACGGTCAGTGGGCATTGCGCGACTTCGCCGGCAGCCAGAATGCAAAAATCTACTATTCCTACGGCGGTGGAGACCTAAACATGTTTGCATCAGCTATGCCTACGAGCGATGAGGCACTTGCATCCAACCTCCAATTTCTCATGCAACGCTCGGAGGGCATTAAGTTTAACTTGAGCGGCGTGGTTTCATCCGTTGATGAGATTCCTGCCGTTGCACAACTGGGAACGCAAGGATTGGGTGCTCGCGTTATGTATCGAGGAGTTGAGATTGGCAATCACACCAATTGGGAACTATCTACTATTCTCGCGAGTGACGAGCTGTTTGCGAAAACGACGTTCTTTCTTGGCGGAAAGCCGATAAAAGTGGGGAAGTAAGTATGAAGATGACGAATCGAGACATTGAAAAGCTTCGGGTTCATTTGCATGAGTGGAGAGGGGGGGCGGTTTCCTTCAATGCATTCCATGATGACCACGACCGGCTAATCCTTAAGCTAGTGCATCCGTCAGGTGCAAAGGAACCGGTAGGGCTTGCGCTGTTTTACTGCAGCTACATGGCGGGGCCAACAAGATGGTCCAATTCGGAACTCGAGCCGAGCATGTGGGTTCAACCGGATGGGGTTGCCGGCCTTGAGTTGACTGATAAGGCTGCCGGCTTCGTCGTTCGCTGTGCCAGTGCCTCACTCTATGGCGAACCCGGACTAACAATCCCCCAGAGTTAATACCAAGTTGTATTTGGCAACGCTGGAAATGCAGGCCTTGAGTGTCGGCAGTTGAGGCCGTAGTGCCGGTTTCCGAATTGGCCAAGGCGCTCCAGGAGATCAAGGCCCTGCAGCGTAAGCGGCTAGGCCAGCTTGGATGGACTGCAATTCCTGAGAGATGAGAGAAAATCTGATTTCGGTGCTTGCGCGCCGAAATAAATAATCCAGGAGTCAGAATCAGAAAGTGTCACAGCGCTCAGACGTGGCATACCACGATGCCGGCGGCCTGGGCTACGACGCCGCAGGCAACCTGAAAGGCGTACGGCAGGACGGGGACGGCGGGGCCACCACGACGACCTACCAGTACACCTACCTGAACGGCAGCTGGCAGCAGAGCGCGGCAGTGACGAACCGCGGCAGCACGCAGGTAGCGACGGTGACGCAACGCGACGCCAACGGCTTCGTGGTCGGCATCCGCCAGCCCAAGGCAGAAGCGCAGGGGGGAACGGACTGGATCATGGCAGAGCTGAACCGGCCCAAGTTGAACGACGTGCGCTACGACCGCACGTTCGTGAACGACGCGAGCGGCACGGCCGTATTCGTGAGCCAGGGCGGCTACAACGATATCGGCGAAGTGAAGAGCAGCATCGCCAACCCGGCCTCGGGCTACCAGGGCGGGGTGACGGGCAGCGCCCTGACGCCCGGCCACGTGCAGCGCCAGCTGGTCGCCAACGGCGAAGTGCTGGCGCGCTACGGCGACGCACCCACCCAGGAGGAGAACACACCCCAGACCAACAACCCGGCGTACGTGGACACGGCGGACTTCCGCCTGCAGGCCGCGCAGATCCGCCCGCGCCACAAGAGCCTGGACCCGGTTGCCTATACGGTGGTGGGCGGGGAGACGCTCAAGGACATCGCGCGCAACGTGCTGGGCGACGCGAGCCTGTGGTGGCGCATCGCGGACGCCAACAGCCTGGCGGTGTCGGGCGACGGGCAGCTGACGGCAGGGCAGACGCTGACGGTGCCCAAGCTGTCGCTGAATGCGAACAGCGTGGAGACGTTCCAGCTGTACGACCCGAGCCAGGCGATGGGGAGCATGGATCCGGTGTTGCCGGTGCCGGCGAACGGGGGTGACTGCGGGATCGTCGGGCAGATCATTGTGGTCGTCGTCAGTGTCGTGGTCAGCATTTTCGCTGGCCCCGTCATTGGCAACCTCGCAGGGCAGATGATGGGCAACCTGGTGGGGTCCCAGAACGGCATCAGTTGGAAGAGTCTCGCGTTGTCGGCGATCAGTGCAGGCGTTGCCTCGGGAGTGGAGTACCTATCGGGCTTCAGCGGAGCCAGTGCGGGCTGGCAGGGCGCCGCTGTGCAGATGGGCACGACGAACCTGATTACGCAGGGCATTGGCGTGGCGACGGGGTTGCAGGACCGCTTCGATTGGCGGGGTGTGGCCGCGAGTGCGGCGGGTGCGGCTGCGGGCAACGCGGCCGGTAGTGCGCTGCAGGGAGCTACGTGGCTCGATGGGCTTGGCCAGACGGGAGCCGCCTGGGCCCGAGGGACGCTCAGCGGGATGGCTGCGGGTATGACCGCGGCCGTGGCGCGAGGCGGGCGGGTGAGCATCCAGCAAGTGGCTGTGGATGCTTTCGGGAACGCCCTGGGGCAACAAATGGGCGCCGCCATCCTTGATACCGGCGCTAATGCCCTGGCAGGTGCGCAGACTCAGCGACCCGGCGGCAATCCGAACCAGGCCATCGCGCAGCGTTATCAAGCTGCCGGGGTTGATCCGATCACGCAGGCATACGACTACATGCAGTCGCATCCCCAGTCATCGATGACATTCGGTAATGCGCTGGAATACTACGGTGACCAAGCCGCGAGTTCCTATTTACCTTCGCTCATTGCAGACTCGCAGATGATGGGGGGCGGAAAAATGCGCAATGGGGTTTACCAAGACGAGTGGTCGCAATATACAGACTGGGATAGTGGAGCGCGGGCAACCCAGGTGTTGCAACATGGCCTGCCGGTAGGCACGGCACTGGCTCCGTGGGTGGCACCGCAAGATGGTTTTGAGCAAGCCCGGACGAACCTGCGAGAGCAGTATGCACAGATAGAGGCAGAGGCCACCAACCCGCTGGCAGCGGTTCTTGGCAGATTAGGGCGTGTCGCTGGAGAAGGTGCCTATGACTTTGTTGATGGATTCAGGCACCTGGCAACTCTGGCAACGGACGACAAAGCCCGCCGGATGGCGTTAGCCAGAGGAGCATATGCGGTGACAAACCCTGGTGAAACAGCCAGAGGAGTTGTGATGGGTGGCGTGAACTATCTGCGAAGCACCAGCGCAGACAAGATGGGGGAGGATGCCCTGCGGTTCGCTGTAGGTGGCATACTTTCCGCAGGAGCAGGCAAGGTGTTTTCTGCGGCTGGGAATATGGCTTTGGTTGAGGAGGCCACGGCCAGTAGATTAGTAGGTGGCGTTGAGAAGGGTACATTGTCGCGCGGGGAAGAGTTACGTCAGCGTTACGGCCATCTGAGTGCTGAAGAGCGGCGTGCCATCATTTGGGATAGAACAGAAGAAATTGCTCGCCGCCAACTTGAGAAGTTAGAAGCATCAAATTCAGGCGCACATTTCATGTCCAGGCACTCTCCTCAAGTTGATTTGTACGACCAACTCGTCTCTGCCGCTACTGGCATGCGGCCTGATGGTAAAATTATGGGTGGAGTGAACAATAGATTTGCCGTAGATTCCACTCAATTTCTTTCGAATAAAGATATGCTATATGGGATAAACCGCGCTGAACGTATTCAACAATATGCCATAAGCACAGGAAACCCGATAAATAATTACATCTCCTTAAAATTTGATTATAATGTTGGTGAAGGTTTTTTAAAAAATACCCCTCTGTTTGGTGGCGATTTGGCGAATTTTTACAAGCAAACCAAGTTTGCAAATTTTGGAATTGACTCTACTAGTGGGCGCGCAATAACGGCTTATCCTGTGATCTCAAAAAGTAGCTTGGGTATAGTTTATTGAAATTTATGATTGAAATTTATGGCTGAAATTTTTAAAGTTAATCCGCAATATGTTTCGAATTTGCTCGGACCCCTAGCACTGACTGTTGCAAAAGACGAGGGAAGTGAATTGCTTTCTTTAATAAATTATTCAAATAGGGATGACACTAGATTGGTTATAAATTGCTTTATAAAACCAGAATTTGAAAGATTGAAGGAATCAACAAAGTTGCAAGTTTTGAAGTCTATCGCGTATTTTGTTGGTAGGTCGAATAATTTGCATGAGGTTATTGAATCAAAGTTATTGTTGTGCGAGGTGCCGCCGGCTTATCATCTTGCATTTCTTGTGGATTTGTGGGGAATTCTCTCTCCCGATAAGTCAGCTTCAGTTTTTGCTGCTGAGGTTAAATCGGTGGTCAATCGCCCTTTATCCTATTTGGATTTTGCTTTTGAGAAAAATGCTACCAGCACGTTGGACGAAATTTTTGAGAAATTTCGTGAATTCCTGCAAATAAATCCTAAGGAGGGGCTGCAAAAACCCTGAAATTTGGTGGTCTCAAACCTGAAGTGCAGCTGAATTTGAAGTTGCCCCGCTTCCACAGACGGTAATCGGCGTGCTTTTCAAATTCAAGCATCTATTTGATGGTTTTTTGTCGATCCCCCAATCTCCCCCTCAAAAAATCCACAAACACCCTTACCTTCGGCGACAGCTGCCGGCTCGCCGGCCACACCGCCCGGAACCGCCCCGCCGGCCGTCGCCCCGGATCCGGCAGCACCTGCCGCAATGTCCCTTCCCGCAAAGGCCCCTCCACCAGGAAATCCGGCATGCACCCGATCCCCAGGCCGCCCAGCGCCGCGCCGCGCACGGCCTCCATGTTGTTGAACCCGAGGACCCGGCGCAGGCGGGGCAGGGGGGATGGCGATGGCGCCGACGACATCGACAGCGGTGGGGGCGGCTCTTCTGGCGCGGTGGCCCCGAGTGGCCAGGGCAGCCACTGCCCTGAATTGGGATAGCGGAACGCAATGCCGTCGTGGTCCGCGAGGTCACCCACGGTGGCCGGGGTGCCGCGCCGCGCCAGGTAGTCGGGCGATGCGCAGAGCAGGGACCGGTAGTGCCGCAGGGGCAGGCTCCTGAGGCGTGAATCGGGCAGGTCGCCGCTGCGGATGGCGATGTCCACGCCTTCGCCGATCAGGTCCACGATGCGGTCGTTGAAGTCGATGTCCAGTTCCACCTGGGGATGGCGCTCCAGGAACTCCGGCAGCAGGGGCAGGAGCAGGTGGTAGGTGACGATGGGTACGCTCACCCGCAGCCGGCCGCGCGGCGCGGCGGCCGATTGCGACACCATGGCGCGGGCGTCGTCCAGGTCGTCCAGGATGCGGCGGCAGCGTTCGTGGAACTGCCGGCCTTCTTCCGTCAGGGCGATGCGGCGGGTGCTGCGCTGGAGCAGGCGCACGCCCAGTTCCTGCTCCAGCTTCGCGACGGCCTTGCCGACGGCCGAGGCCGAGATGCCGAGCGCGCGGCCGGCCGCGACGAAGCTGCCCAGCTCCGCGGTGCGCACGAAGGCCAGGAGGGCGGAGAGGCTGGAGGGGGTGTCCATGGGGTGGACTGGGGTTCTGGTGGGAGTGCGCCGGAGCGCATTGATTGCGGAATTTTCTTCCGGATTGATCGGAGGCGGGGCCTGTTTTTCATCGAATGCGGAAGTTCTATCTTCGCCACATCCGGCTTGGTACCGCTTGGTGCCGTGGCCTTGTCCTTCCCTTATTGGCCGTCTCGCATTCCTGTGCTGCCTTCGGGCGCTCTTCCACCATGTCCCAACTGTCCTCCGACACCCCGACTTTCTCTACCGCTTCCCCCGGCACCCCGCTCGATCCGGAGCGGGGCCGGCGCCTGCGTGTGCTCGCCTGCGTCTGCATGGCTTCGGCGACGATGCCGATGGTGTTTACCGGGCCGGCCGTGGCGCTGGGCGGCATCGCCGACGCGCTGCACGCGTCCGCCGCGTCCCTGGCCTGGGTGACGAATGCCTTCATGCTGGCCTTCGGCAGTTGCCTGCTGGCGGCCGGGGCGCTGGCGGACCGCATGGGGCGCCGCCGGGTGTTCATGGCGGGGGCGTGGCTGTTCCTCGTGGCGTCGGCGGCGTTGCCGTTCGCCACGGGCATGGCGGTGTTCAACGCGCTGCGCGGCCTGCAGGGGCTGGCGGGTGCGGCGGTGTTCGCGGGTGGCGCCGCCGCGCTGGCCCAGGAGTTCGACGGCGAGGCCCGCACCCGCGCGTTCAGCTGGCTGGGGACGGCGTTCGGCATCGGGCTGGTGCTGGGGCCGGTCACGGCCGGCGCACTGGCGGGGGCGTTCGGGTGCGGGCGAATTTCGGGCTGGTGATGGGGGTGATGGGCGTGGCGGTGTTGCTGGGCCGGGGCGCGCTGCGGGAAACCCGGGCGCCAGCGGCGCACGCCTTCGATACGGGCGGCGCGGTGGCGTTCACGCTGGCGCTCAGCGTGCTGACCTGCGCCGTGCTCGCGGCAGCGCAGGCGGGATGGGCCGATCCCGGTGTGATCGGGGGCCTCGCGGCGGCAGGGCTTCTGTTCGGCGTTTTCGCGCGCATCGAGCAGCGTGGGGTAGCGCCGCTGCTGGATCTGTCGCTGCTGCGCTACCGGCGCTTCCTCGGCATCCAGCTGCTGGCTGCCGCACCGGCCTATGCCTTCGTCGTGCTGCTGGTGCTGCTGCCGATGCGCTTCGCGGGCATCGAGGGGATGGGCGCGGGCCGTGCGGGATGGATGATGGCGGCCCTGTCGGCGCCGCTGCTGGTGCTGCCGTTGGCGGCCGGGCGGCTGGCACGCCGGTGGTCACCGGCGGTGCTGTGCGGCGTGGGGCTGCTGGCCTGCGCTGCCGGCCTGCTGTGGCTGGCCGCGGCGCATACGGGCGTGCAGGCCCTGACGGCGATGGTGGTGATCGGTGCGGGCATCAGCCTGCCCTGGGGACTGATGGATGGCCTCGCGGTCAGCGTGGTGCCGCCGGAGCGCGCTGGCATGGCGGCGGGGATGTTCAGCACCACGCGGGTGGCGGGGGAGGGCGTGGCGCTGGCGGTGGTCGGTTCCGTGCTGGCGGGGCTGATCCAGGCCCGGCTGCCCGGCGCCGCGCAGGGGCATCCGGTGGCGCAGTTGCTGGGGGCGGGGCGGCTGGAGGATGCGATGGCCCTGGTGCCGGCGGTGGCCCCGCATGCGCTGGTGGAGGCTTACGAAGCGGCGTTTTCGCGGCTGGCGCAGGGGCTGGCGGTAGTGACGGCCGTGACGGCGCTGGCCGTGTGGGCCTGCCTGGGGCGGGGCGGCCAGCGGCAGGAGGGCGTTGCGCCCGCGGAAGGGGGGAGGGAAACTGGAGCGGGTGAAGGGAATCGAACCCTCGTATGAAGCTTGGGAAGCTGCCGTTCTACCATTGAACTACACCCGCGCGTGGCGCCATTGCGGCGCACGACGGGCTGGATTCTAGCGCTACTTTCACGTGGGCCAGTGCAGGGTGAGCACGGAGCCACCGCCGGGCGCGGCCTGGCAGGTGGCGTGGCCGCCGTGGGCTTCCGCGATGGCCTTGACCACGGCCAGGCCCAGGCCGCTGCCGCCGGCCTGTTGCGGGCGGCCGGGGTCCCCGCGGTGAAAGGCCTCGAAGACCTGGGCGGCGAGTTCCTCGGTCATGCCCGGGCCCTCGTCTTCCACGCCGAGGTGGCATTGGCCGTCCGCCACGTGCGCGTGGATGCGCACCCGGCCCGGGTCGGCATGCTTGCGCACGTTCTCCAGCAGGGCGATCAGGGCCTGGCGGATGCGCACCGGGTCGCAGGTGACGGTGCAGGGCGATGCGATGTCGGCCTGCACCGTGAAGCCGCGCGCATGCAGGTCGGGCCCGAAGGCATGCACGACGGAGGCGACTTCCTGCGCCAGGTCCGCCTGCATCTGCTCCAGTTCCAGGTGCCCGCTGTCGCGCAGGCCCAGCATGCGCAGGTCTTCGATGAGCCGGCTCAGGCCCTGCACGTGGCGCAGCAGGCCCTGCAACAGCTCGGGCCGCGGCTCGAACACTCCTTCCGTCAGCCCCTGCAGGCGCCCGTGCAGGATGGTGACGGGAGTGCGCAGTTCGTGGGCGATGGCCGCGTTCCAGAAGGTGCGCTGTTTTTCCATGGCCTGCAGGCGTTCGGCCATGGCGTTGAAGTCGCGCACCAACTGGGCGGTCTCGCCCATGGAGTGGTCATCGGTGGCGGCGCGGGCCTGCAGGTCGCCCTGGGCCACTTTGCGCAGGCTTTCGGCCACCGCGTTCAGCGGCGTGAGGATGCGGCGCGAGAGCCGCACGGCGACGGCGATGGCGATGGCCAGCGCCACCAGCATGGTCGCCAGAATCCAGACCAGCTCCACCCGGGACGGCATCCAGGTCTCGGAAATGCTCGACGGCGAATAGGCCATTAGCACGGCGTAGAAGCCGTAGGAGCCGATCACCGAGATCAGGATGATGCCCAGCGCCATGATGCCGAGCGACAGCATGACCTGCCGGCGCAGGCCGGGAGAACTGCTCATTCGCCGCTCCCCAGGCGGTAGCCCACGCCGCGCACGCTGACGGGAAGGCCTTCCACGCCCAGCGGCTCCAGCTTCTTGCGCAGCTTGCTGATGTGGCTGTCCACCGTGCGCTCCAGGGCGTCGCCCTCGGGCAGGCAGGCTTCCAGCAGTTCGAGCCGGCTGAAGACGCGGCGGGGCGAGCGCATGAGGCAGGCGAGCAGCTTGAATTCGGTGAGCGTCAGTTCCAGCAGGTGGCGCTGCCCGTCCAGGTGCACGCTGGCCTCGTGGGTCTCGGGGTCGATCTGGAAGATGCCGGCGCGCAGCACCGCCTGGGCGCTCTCACCCCCCGCTCCACCCGCACCCCCCCGGCTGCGGCGCAGCACCGCCTGCACGCGGGCCACGACCTCTGCAGCGTTGAAGGGCTTGACCACGTAGTCGTCCGCGCCGATGCGCAGGCCCATGAGCTTGTCGATGTCCTGGTCCATGGCCGTCAGCATGATGACGGGCGTGTCGCCGCGGTGGCGGATTTCGCTCAGCACCTTCCAGCCGTCCACGCGGGGCATCTGCACGTCGAGCAGGACGAGGTCCGGCTTGAGGGCCCGGTGCATCGCGAGCGCGGCCTGGCCGTCCGGCGCATGCACGGTCTGCAGGCCGCCGCGCGCGAGGTAGGCGGCGAGGATCTCGGCGATTTCGGGCTCGTCCTCCGCGATGAGCACGAGCGCCTGGGTCGCGGATTCCCGGAAGATGCGATGGGGTGGGATCGACACGCCGCGCACTCTACCGAGATTTTCCGGCTCCATCGCATCTCCACACAACGCCCAATCCTTCGCAGCCGTGGAGCGCCACAGTGGCGCCTTTTTTGCACGCGAAGGATTCCCTGCATATGCACACCCCCCGACGGCGGCAGGCCGCGATGATGGCGGCGGCGCTGGCCACGCTGGTACTGGCGGCCTGCGGCACCGACGAGGCGCAGGACGCCCCCGCGCCGCCGGCGCAGGTGTCCGTGGCCACGCTGGTGCCCGGTGATCTCGTGGTGTCCGACGATTTGCCCGGCCGGGTGGCCGCGGTGCGCACGGCGGAGATCCGGCCGCAGGTCGGGGGCATCGTGCAGCGCCGGCTGTTCGAGCAGGGGGCGGAGATACGCCAGGGCGCGCCGCTCTTCCGGATCCACCCCGGACCGTTCCAGGCCGATGCCGACATGGCGGAGGCGGCACTGCAGCGCGCGCAGGCGGCCTGGGCCCGGGCACGCCTGCAGGCCGATCGGCTGGAGCCGCTGGTGCGGGCCGATGCCGTGAGCCGGCAGGCCTACGACGATGCGGTGTCGCAGCGTGACCAGGCCGCGGCCGAGGTGGTCCAGGCCCGCGCCACGCTCGCGCGCCGGCGGCTGGACCTGCGGTTCGCGACGGTGGAGGCGCCGATCGCGGGGCGGGTGGACCAGGCGCTGGTGACGGAAGGCGCGCTGGTCTCGCCCACCGATGCCTCGCCCATGGCGCGCATCCAGCAGATCGGACAGGTGTACGTGGACGTGCGCCAGCCGGCGTCGGCGCTGGATGGGCTGCGGGCCGCGGCGCGGCCGGAGGGCGGCGCACAGGAGGCCGCGGTGCAGATCCTGCGCGGCGACGGCGAGCCCTCCGGGATGCAAGGGCGAATGCTGTTTTCCGGCATCACGGTGGATGCCGGCACCGGCGAGGTGCTGCTGCGCATCCTGGTGGACAACCCGCAGCGGCGCCTGCTGCCCGGCATGTTCGTGCAGGCACGCGTGCCGCGGGCGGCCTATGCCGGGGCGCTCACGGTGCCGCAGCAGGCGGTGGTGCGCACTGAGGGGCAGGCCAGCGTCTGGGTGGTCGATGCACAGCGGCGCGCGCATGCGGTGCCCGTGCAGCTGGGGGAACTGGTGGACCGGCGCTACCGCATCGCCGCCGGGCTGCAGGCACGGCAGCGGGTGGTGGTGGAGGGCGCCGAGCGCCTGACCGAAGGTGCGCAAGTGCAGCAGCGCGACTGGGCCGCACCCGGATCGGCGCCCGCATCGCCTCCCGCGCCCGCGGCCAGCCGCTGAAGCAGGAGCCGGACCATGCCCCATTTCTTCATCCGCCGCCCGGTGTTCGCCTGGGTGATCGCCCTGTTCATCGTGCTGTTCGGCGCCATCGCCATCCCGCAGTTGCCGATCGCGCGCTACCCGGCGGTGGCGCCACCGGCCGTGAGCCTGTTCGCGTCCTATCCGGGCGCCACGCCCCAGACCCTGAACGATTCCGTGGTCAGCCTGATCGAGCGCGAGCTCTCGGGCGTCAGGAACCTGCTGTACTTCGAGTCGTCGGTCGATACCTCGGGTTCGGCGCAGATCACCGCCACCTTCAAGCCCGGCACCAACCCTGAACTGGCGCAGGTGGACGTGCAGAACCGGATCAAGGCCGTGGAGCCGCGCCTGCCGCAAGCCGTGCGCCAGAGCGGCCTGCAGGTGGAGTCGGCCTCGTCCGGCTTCCTGATGCTGGTCGGCATGACCTCGCGCGACGGCCGCTACGACGAGGTGGGACTCAACGATTACATGGCCCGCAACATCGTGCAGGAGCTGCGCCGCATCGACGGCGTGGGGCGCGTGCAATTGTTCGGCGCCGAGCAGGCGATGCGCGTCTGGGTGGATCCGGCCCGGCTGCTGTCCTACGGCCTGGCGATGGGCGACGTCACCCAGGCGATCGAGCAGCAGAACGCCCAGGTCGCCCCCGGGCGCGTGGGCGATGCGCCGACGCTGCCGGGCCAGCGCGTCACCGTGCCGCTCACGGTGCAGGGACAGTTGTCCACGCCGGAGCAGTTCGCGGCAATCGTGCTCAAGGCCGGCACCGACGGCTCGAAGGTGGTGCTGCGCGACGTGGCCCGGGTGGAACTGGGCGCGCAGTCGTACGCCTTCGCCAACCGCGAGAACGGGCGGGTGGCCACCAGCGCCGCCATCCAGCTGTCGCCCGGGGCGAACGCGGTGCGCACCGCGCAGGCCGTGCAGGAGCGGCTGGACGAACTGGCGCGCACCATGCCCGCGGGCATGGAGGTGTCGGTGCCGTTCAACACCGCGCCCTTCGTGAAGATCTCCATCGAGAAGGTACTCCGCACGCTGGTGGAAGCGATGGTGCTGGTGTTCGCGGTGATGTTCCTGTTCCTGCAGAACATCCGCTACACGCTCATCCCGGCCATCGTCGCGCCCATCGCGCTGCTGGGCACGTTCACCGTGATGCTGGTGGCCGGGTTCTCGATCAACGTGCTGACCATGTTCGGCATGGTGCTGGCCATCGGCATCATCGTCGATGACGCCATCGTGGTGGTGGAGAACGTCGAGCGGCTGATGGCTGCCGAAGGCCTGTCGCCCCGGGATGCGACCGTACGGGCCATGCGGGAGATCACCGGGGCGGTGGTGGGCATCACCCTGGTGCTCACGGCCGTGTTCATTCCCATGGCGTTCGCCACCGGCTCGGTGGGCGTCATCTACCGGCAGTTCACGCTGTCGATGGCCGTGTCCATCCTGTTCTCGGCCTTCCTGGCCCTGACGCTCACTCCCGCGCTCTGCGCGACGCTGCTGCGGCCGGTCGGTCCCGGCCACCATGAACGGCGCGGTTTCTTCGGGGCCTTCAACCGGGGCTTCGAGCGCCTGTCGCAGGGCTACGCGGCCCGCGTGGGGCGCCTGGCGGGGCGCAGCGGCCGCATGATGGTCGCCTTCGCGCTGGTCTGCGCGGTGCTCGTGCTGGCGGCGCGCCAGCTGCCCTCATCGTTCCTTCCCGAAGAGGACCAGGGCTATTTCATGACCTCCATCCAGCTGCCGACGGGTGCCACCAGCGAACGCACGCTGGACGTGGTGAAGGCCTTCGAGTCGCACGTCGCCTCGCGCCCGGGACTGGCGTCCAACCTGGTGATCCAGGGCTTCAGCTTCTCGGGTTCCGGGCCGAATGCCGCGATGGCGTTCACCATGCTCAGGGACTGGAGCGAGCGCGATGGCGCCAGCGCGCGCGATGAGTCCGAGCGGGCCCAGGAGGCGATGCGCCATGCGCCGGAAGGCACGGTGATGAGCCTGCTGCCGCCCGCCATCGACGAGCTGGGAACTTCGTCGGGCTTCACGATGTTCCTGCAGGACCGCGCCGGCCGCGGGGCGGAGGCCCTGGCGGCCGCGCAGGCCCGGCTCATGGAACTGGCGGCGCAGAGCCCGCTGCTGCGCAACGTCTATCCCGACGGCCTGCCGCCGGGAGGCAGCGTGCGCCTGGACATCGACAGGCGCAAGGCCGAGGCCATGGGCCTGTCTTTCAATGCGATCAGCACCACGCTCTCGGCCGCCATGGGCTCGGCCTACGTCAACGATTTCCCGAACGCCGGGCGCATGCAGCAGGTGATCGTGCAGGCCGACGCCCCCGCGCGCATGCAGCTGGGCGATGTGCTGAAGCTGCGCGTGCGCAATGCCGCGGGTGGCCTCGTGCCGCTGGGCGAGGTGACCACCCCGGTCTGGACCGAATCGCCCCAGCAGATGATGCGTTTCCAGGGCTTCACCGCGGCGCGCATCGCCGGCGGCGCGGCGCCCGGGGTTTCCAGCGGCGCGGCCATGGCCGAGATGGAGCGCCTGGTGGCGCAACTGCCCCTGGGCTTCGCCGCGGCATGGACGGGCCAGTCGCTGCAGGAGCGGCAGTCGGCCGCACAGGCGCCGTTGCTCATGGCGCTATCGGCCCTGGTGGTCTTCCTGGTGCTGGCGGCCCTCTATGAAAGCTGGTCCATCCCGCTGGCGGTGATGCTGGTGGTGCCGCTCGGCCTGGTCGGGGCGGTGGCGGCAGTCATGCTGCGCGGCCTGCCCAACGACGTGTTCTTCAAGGTCGGCATGATCACCATCATCGGCCTTTCGGCCAAGAACGCGATCCTGATCGTGGAGTTCGCCCGGCAGCTGCATGCCGAAGGGAGGGGGCTGCTCGATGCGGCGGTCACCGCGGCGCGCCTGCGGCTGCGGCCGATCCTGATGACCTCGCTGGCCTTCGCGCTGGGCGTGGTGCCGCTGATGCTCGCTTCGGGCGCCAGTGCCGAGACGCAGCATGCCATCGGCACCGGCGTGTTCGGCGGCATGGTGAGCGGCACGGTGCTGGCGGTGTTCTTCGTGCCGGTATTCTTCGTCTTCGTGATGGGGTTGCAGGAGCGGGTGGCCGCGTGGCGGGCCCGCCGCAACCCGCCGGAGCTTCTGCCGGCACCGGGCGGACCATCCACCACGGGAGGGCAATGAGCCATGCGCACCCTTGCGATGATGCCTCTCCTGGCGCTGCTGTCGGCCTGCACGCTGGCGCCTCCGCTGGAGCGGCCGGCCCCTCCGGTGCCCGCGGTCTTCCCGGACTACGGCGGCCATGCCGTTGCCGCCGCCTCTCCCTCGCCAGGTGCCTCCAGGCGTTCGGACGTGTCCGCTGCCGACCTGGGCTGGCGCGACATGTTCGAAGACCCGCGCCTGCAGCGGCTGATCGCTGCGGCGCTGCAGCACAACCGCGACCTGCGGCTGGCGGCGCTGCAGGCCGAAGCCGTGCAGGCGCAGTACCGTATCCAGCGCTCCGCGCGCTGGCCCGAGGTGGCGCTGGACGCCTCCGCGTCGCGCGAGCGCGGGGCCCGATCCGGCATTGGAGCCGATGCGGCCGGATCTTCAGGATCCACAGGAGCCGCAGGCGCGGCGGTCTCCGGGCAGGCGGCCTTGAGCGTGGGCGTGAGCGCGTTCGAGCTGGACCTGTTCGGCCGCGTGCGGTCGCTGTCCGATGCGGCGCTGGCGCGGTACCTGGCCAGCGAGCATGGCCACCGCGCCGCGCGGATCGCCCTGGTGGGCGCGGTGGCGGACGCGTATTTCGCCCAGCGGCTGGCGCAGGAGCAGCTCCGGCTCACCGGGCGCACTCTCGCCGACTGGCGGCAGTCCCTGGAACTGGCGCGGCTGTGGCGGCAGGCTGGGCAGAGCAGCGGGCTGGACGTGGTGCAGGCCGAAGGGCAGGTCGCCTCCGCGGAGGCCGACCTGGAGGCCCGCCAGCGGGCGCTCGACCAGGCGGACAACGCCCTGCGGCTGCTGCTGGGTTCCGATCCTCCGGCAGGCCTGCCTGAGCCGCTGTCGCTGGAAGCGCGGCCTGTCGCCGCACGTTTGCCGGCAGGGCTGCCCTCCGGCCTGCTGCTGGCGCGGCCGGACCTGCTGCAGGCCGAACAGGCGCTCGTCGCCGCACATGCCGATGTCGGCGCGGCGCGGGCGGCGTTCTTTCCGCGGATCGCGCTCACCGCGTCCGTCGGCCGTGCCAGCGATTCGCTGGGCGGCCTGTTCGACGCGGGCTGGGGCACCTGGCGCTTCGCGCCGCAGATCACCCAGCCGCTGTTCGACCGCGGTCGCCTGCGCGGGGAACTGCGCCTCGCCCAAGTGCGGCGCTCCGAGGCGGTGGTCCAGTACGAACGGGCGATACAGGTCGCCTTCCGCGAGGTGGCCGATGCGCTCGCGGGAGCGGCCACCTACGGCCGGCAGATCGACGCCCAGGC